>CAIKWA010000031.1 GCA_903831005.1 uncultured Opitutia bacterium | reverse complement strand
CGTCGCGGTCCGCATCAACCTCCGTTCCGAGGATGTCATCCACTCTTTCTGGGTGCCCAAGCTCGCTGGTAAGGTCGACCTCATGCCCGGCCGCAAGAACCACATGTGGCTGCAGGCCAGCGAGACTGGCCACTACTACGGCCAGTGCGCCGAATTCTGCGGAGACTCACATGCGTACATGCTTTTCCGCGTCGAAGTCGTCGAGCCCGCCGAATTCGCCAAGTGGGTGCAGAAGCAGAAGGCCCCCGCCGAGCCGGTCGTTGCTGGCACCAAGGCCGACAAGGGCAAGGCCCTCTTCGCCGCCAAGAGCTGCGTGATGTGTCACAACGTCGGCGGTCACTTCGGCGCCGGTGCCTTCGGTCCGGACCTCACCCATCTCGCGTCGCGCAAATCCCTCGCGGGAGCCTGGCTCGATAACCGCGACCTCGCCGCCCAGCGTGCGCTGGAGAAGAAGACCGGCAACACCGAGGCCTCCGTCCCGGTCGACCCTGCGACCCTGAAGGCGAACCTTATCAAGTGGATCGGTTCGTCCGGCGTCGCCCACGGTGCGGACGGCAAGACGCCGACTAAGGACGTCAAGCCCGGTAACCGCATGCATTACTACAAGATGTTCAACGTGGCCGGCCTCCGCGAGACCAACCAGAAGTTCACCGCCGAGGAGCTTGATGACCTCGCTGAATACCTCCTCACCCTGAAGTAAACCTTCCTTCCGACCTTTCACACCCATGTCCCACGATTCCCATCACGCTCCGGTCGCCTGCAAGACTGAGCTGGCGCCCGAGCGCAGTGACCTCGGCCTCATCCGTCCGGACCGCTCGACCGGCTTGATCGACTGGCTGACGACCGTCGACCACAAGAAAATTGGCATCCTCTACGGCGCGTTCGCCATGTTCTACTTCCTCGTGGGTGGCGTCGAAGCTCTTGCGATCCGCACGCAGTTGGCCCGCCCGGACAACGATTTCGTCACGGCGCGCATGTACAACCAGCTGTTCACCATGCACGGCACGACGATGATCTTCCTCGGCGTCATGCCGCTGTCGGCCGCCTTTTTCAACTTCCTCGTGCCGCTGCAAATCGGCGCCCGCGACGTCGCCTTCCCCCGCCTCAATGCGTTCTCGCTCTGGACCTTCGTGTTCGGCGCCTTCGTGCTGAACGCCTCGTGGTTCTTCGAGTTCGCGCACCTCGCCGGTTGGTTCAACTCCTTCGAATGGCACAAGGCGCTCGTCTACACCGACTTCGCGCCCGCCAACGGTTGGTTCAGCTATGCGCCGCTCTCCGGTACCTTCGGCCAGAACGGACAGGCGCTGCGCTTCACCGGCGTCGGCACGGACTTCTGGATCATCGGCATCCAGGTCCTCGGAATCGCTTCGCTGGCGGCCTCCTTCAACTTCATTTGCACCATCATCAATATGCGCGCGAAGGGCATGACCATGATGCGCCTGCCGGTGTTCACCTGGATGACGCTTGTCACCGCGATCCTCATCATCCTGGCCTTCCCGGCTATCACCGTCGCCCTGATCGAACTCATGTTCGACCGCACCTTCGGCGCGAACTTCTTCAACCCGTCCGCCGGCGGCCAGCCCGTCCTGTGGCAGCACCTCTTCTGGATTTTCGGCCACCCGGAGGTTTACATTCTCGTACTCCCCGCGATGGGTATCGTCTCGGAAGTCCTCCCGACCTTCTCTGGTAAGTCGCTCTTCGGCTACCCGATCATCGTCTTCTCCGGCGCCGTCATCGGCTTCTTGGGCTTCGCTGTCTGGAGCCACCACATGTTCACCACCGGCCTCGGCCCCGTGCCGACCGCCGCGTTCTCGCTCCTCACGATGGCCATTGCCGTCCCTACGGGCGTGAAGATCTTCAACTGGCTCGGCACGATCTGGGGTGGCCGCGTCCGCTTTACTCCGCCCATGGTCCTCGCCCTCGGCTTCATCTGGATGTTTATGTGCGGCGGCTTCTCCGGCGTCATGCACTCCGCCGCCCCCGCCGACTCCCAGCAGCAGGACAGCTACTTCGTCATCGCGCACTTCCACTACGTGCTCCTCGGTGGCGTGCTCCTCGGCCTGATGGCTGGCCTTTACTTCTGGTTCCCGAAGATCTTCGGCCGCATGCCGAACGCCCCGATCGCTTACATTGCCTCGGGCTTGGTCATCCTCGGCTTCAACGTCGCCTTCGGTCCGATGCACTACCTCGGACTCGCCGGCCAGCCGCGCCGCACGCACACCTACCACGCCGGCAACGGCTGGGAGCAGTGGAACTATGTCGCCACCATCGGCGCTTACATTCTCGGCATCGGCGTCGCCCTGGCCTTCGTCAACCTCGTGTGGACGGCTTTCCGCGGCAAGAAGTGCTCCAATGATCCGTGGGATGGCCGCACGCTCGAGTGGTCGCTGCCTTCCCCCGTGCCGGAGTACAACTTCGCTCAGGCTCCGATCGTCGCCACACGCGACGCCTTCTTCGAAGACAAGCATGGCAGCAAGCGCATCGGCTCCGAGCCTGACGGCGGCGAAGCTGGCGTCCACATGCCCAGCCAATCTTGGATGCCGCTCGTGGCTTCCGCGGGCTTCCTCTTCATCGGCTTCGGCATGCCGATGATGGCCATGCACGTCCCCCATGCCGGCTGGCTGGTCATCGGAGGCCTCGGCGTCCTCTTCCTCGGTATCTGGCTCTGGGCCCTCGAAGGTCCGGGTGGCTACATGCTCAAGACCCCCGTCAAACGAGGCGCGCCGGTTCCGACCGAGACTGTCGCCCACTGAGCGCCCCCTCTTACTCCTCTAAATTCTGACCTCCATGTCTGACACCGCCGCCGCGCACGAAGCGCCTACGTCCACCGGGATTGACCACAAGAAGCTCATCATGTGGCTCTTCCTGGCTTCGGACTGCATGTTCTTCGGGACGCTCATCTCGACGCACCTGCTCTATCGTAAGCTCTTCCCCGCCGGCTTCACCGACGCCGAAGGCCACCAGCGCTTCATCCAGCAACTCTTCTCCATCGAGTTGACGTCCTTCTCGACGTTCATCCTGCTGATGTCCTCGTTCCTGATGGCACTCGCCGTCTCCGCGATGCACAAGGGCCAGCTCAAGTCCTTCCGCCGTAACGTCCTTGGCGTGATCTTCTTCGGGCTGATTTTCCTAGGCTGCCAGGTCTACGAGTTCACGCACTTCTATCACCAAGGCCTGACCATTCAGAATAGCGTGCTCGGCTCGACGTTCTACGTCCTCACTGGTACGCACGGCACGCACGTCGCCATCGGCGTGCTTTGGCTCATCCTGATGTATTTCTACAGCTTCACCGGCAAGCTGCGCGGCCACATGGGCGCGCTCGACGTCGAAGTCGCGGGCCTCTACTGGCACTTCGTCGACATCGTCTGGATCATCATCTTTACGGCGGTTTATCTCGTCGAGTACCTCGGGCCCTACGGCATCTGGGGTTCGGGTCTCCCCGCCGCCGTCAAATAAACGCACTTCCCGCTCATGTCCTCTTCTCACGAAGCCGCCCCCAGCCCTGACTTCCTCGTTGAGGAGGTCCGCCGCTATCACCACTTCATCGTGTTGGCCCTCTGGCTGGCCGTTGTCACGGGTGCCGAGATCGTCCTAATCTACCTGCCCATCCCGACCGCCGCGATTCTCACGATCCTGACCCTGATGTCCGCGGGTAAGTTCTTCGCGGTCATCCTTTGGTTCATGCACCTGATCTACGATAAGCGCCTGCTCTTCTGGTGCTTCTTCGCTGGCCTGGCGCTCGCATTCGCGACCTACACCGCCTTGCTCATGCTGTTCTCGGCTGACCGCATCGACACCCGCTGGTTTAGCTGAAGTCGATCTTGCTCTCCTGACGAAGGCCTCCGCTTTGGCGGGGGCCTTTTTCGTGCCCACGCTTGCGGGTCGGCCGGCCTCGGCTTCATATGAATGGGATGAAGATTCCCCTCCATTGGCATACGGAGCCGCTCCTGCTGCTCGTGGTCATTGGAGCCTGCTGGGCTCACGCGCTGATGAGTGGTCCGTTCCGGGCGCGCTTTCTGCCGGGCCGAATGGAGTATCCCGTCTGGTATGCGGTTCGCTTCCATCTCGGTGTGCTGGTTGCCTATATCGCGGTGGGGTCGCCGCTCGATCAGTTGGGCGAAGGCTTTCTTTTCTCGGCGCACATGCTGCAGCACATGCTGCTCATCTATATTTCGGCGCCGCTCATCGTCACGGGCCTGCCGACCGAATTCATCGATGGGTGGTTACTCCAGGGCCGTCCGCGCCTGGCCCGCGCGCTCCGCGTACTCACCCACCCAGTGACGGGTGCCCTGATTTTCACGCTCTGCTTCTCGATGTGGCATTTCCCGGAGCTCTACGAGGCCGCGCTGCGCAGTCGCCCGCTCCATGTGCTCGAGCATTGGTCGATGTTCCTGCCCGCCATCCTGATGGTCTGGCCACTCTTCTCCATGTCGGCCTCACTGCCGCGGATCGGCTACGGACAGGCGATGTTCTATTGCTTCGCCTTGATGATTGCCGACCTGCCGATCTGGGCGGTGCTCATCTTCGGCGACCACCCGATCTATGAGACCTATCGGCTCGCGCCGCGCATCAGCAGCCTTTCCGCTTCGGCTGACATGATCATGGGGGCGGTCGTTATGAAAGGCTTCAACGAAATTTTTGCGCTCGGCTGCATGGCGTACGCCTTCTTCGCTTGGTATCAGCGCGACCGCTGAGCAGGTTCAGTGCCGCGCGGCGCGGCGGAGCAGGAACCAAGCGAGGCCAACGACAATCAGATTCGGGATCCAGATGAGTAGGTCCGGCCGATAGTTGGGGTCCTTCACGTAGGCCGCCATCGAAGTCAGCAGATAATAAGACAGCGCGATGGCTAAGGCGATGGCCGCGTTGACGAACGTCTCCGAGCGGCCGACGCGCACGGCTAGCGGCACGGCGAGGAAGGCCAAGGAGAAGACGGAGAAAGCGCCGGCGAGGTGCGACATCAGCTGGGTCATCGCAAGCATCTGGCCGCGCTCCTTCTCGAGCGGCGTGGCCGTCGGGCCGACTTGCCAACCTGTATCGATGGCGTCGAGAAGTTCGGAGGTCGTGAGCCAGCGCAGCTTGCGTTGAAAATTCTCACCATCTTTAAAGATGCCGGCCGCGGCGAATTCGAGGCTCGTAAGCGCGGCGGTGGTGAAGGCCGAGGGATGGGTGAAATTATCGTCGCCCGTCTGGCGTTTCTCCATGCGCGCGTCGGTCAGAGTGACGCGCAGGATACCCTCGCCACGTTTGTTGACGGCGGGCGTCAGGCGGGCTTCTCGGGCGTGGATGGATTCTTTGAGGTGACCACGCTCGTCGATGCCCCAGAGCCAGAAGTCGCGGAGGACTTCGCCGTCGCGTTCGGTTGCCCGGATGACAATCCCAGGGAACTGTCGGTTGAGCTTACCTGGCACGATGATGGAAGCGGGATTGTCCTTCGCCGAGCCCATGAGCAGCCGGCGGTATTCAGTGTTGGCGTACGGCGCGATCTCCAGATTCAGCCAGGCCGAGAGCACGGCGAGGCCACCAGCAAAGAGGAGGGCGGGGAGGGCGATCCGGCCGAGGCTGCGGCCACTGGCCTTCATCGCGGTAAGTTCCTGCTGTGAGCTCATCCGCCCGAATGCAATGAGCACGCCAGTGAGGAGGCCGAGGGGCAGCGCGTAGGGTAGCACGCCGGGAAAGAGGAGGGCGACGAGCTCGAGGCCTTCCCAGCCGTTGACGCGGCCGGTGGCGATTGCGCTGGAGACCTGCGTGAGAATATTGCCTGCAACCATGACGAACACGAACGCACCCGTGGCGGCCCCGCCGGCGACGGCGGTTTCGGTCAGGACGTGGCGGTCAAGGAGGCGCACCTCAGCATCCAAGCCGACCTAACCGTCTTCTCCAAGGCGAAAGCCTCAGGGGGCCGCCTTCTGGTCGAGGTCGGCAGGGAGGGAGGCGCCGCGGATCAGCTCGATCTCGCCGGCGCGGAGCCAGCCGGTCTTACCGTCGGCGGTGGTCACGCGAACATGCCCGTTCAGAGGGCGTCCGGTCCGGACGACATCGCCTTCCGCGACGCCGTTCAGTGGCTCACCGAACAGCGTCGGCGTAAGGCGGAGGGAGACCTCGACCTTGCGGACCACCGCCCGGGCGGAAAGGGAGCGGCCACCCCACAGTCCTGGCGTGCAGAGCACGAGTAAGGTCAGAGCCAGTACGCGTGTGCGATGGTTCCATTCGCCGGCGGAGCGTCGGCGGAGGCGCGGGACGACGATGCACAGCGTCGCCACCCAGAAGCAAGCCGTCGCCAGGATCAGCCAGGTGTCCTCAGTGAGGAAGGACGCGTAGGTTTCAGCCCAGGTCGGCGCGGGGCGTTCCGTCCCGCCGGCCGCGAGCGCGTGCCGAATACCCGCGAGCGCGACGGGGTCGCGCGGGTCGAGTAGGAGTGCGCGTTCCCAGCAGATCATCGCGCGTCCCTTGCGCCCCAGGCGCCACTCCGCGTTGCCGAGGGCGGAAAGCAGGCCGGAACTCACGCCGTTCTGGCGGGCTTCATTAGACCATTGTTCGACCGCGGTCGCGTAGTCGCCCTTATGATAGGCGGTCTCCGCGGGGGAGATGACGCGATCTTCCGCGGCTCCGAGTGAAGCGATGCAGAAGATTAGCAGGCAGGTGAAAGATCTCATAGCAACGACTGGAGCCGGCGGAGTAGCTCGAGGGTTTCGTCTTCGCTCGGCGAGCCGGCGTCGGTGGCACCTTCGGCGAAGCGCTCGCCGTAGGAGCGCGCGAAAAGTTCGTCGAGGAGTGGACGCGGAACGCCGGGCAGCACCCTTTCGAGGTCACCTTGGGTCATCGCAGCTTCCTCGGCGGCGAGGAGGGCCGCGGCGCCTACCTGTAAGGCACGCACGGCGGATTTAGCGAAGGCGTGGCGATCGCCGCGACGCCGGGCCGACGCCGCCTCAAGGAGCGCCGTGCGTACGATGGACCGCGCGCGGCGGCGGCGGCGGATCTCGGGGTGTGCCGCGAGATAGCCAAGATAAAGCACGGCGCCCGTCAGCGCGAAGAGCCCAGTCAGCAGCAGGCCATTACTTGACCAGAAGGCGGCAGAGGAGGCGAGGGATAGCGCCGGCGCGCCCCGGAAGAGCGGCGCCCCCCGCTGCGGCGTGGGTGCGGCGAGCCCCGCGGCGACCTTGGGCTTGGCGCCAATCGGCGCAGCGGGATCGGCGGTGACGAGGTCGACCTGCGCAGGGGCGTTGCCGGTCACCGTCACTTCGATGGGCTTGAATTCGATGCGGCTGAATTGCTTCGTGAGCGGATCAAACGTCGAAAAGCGAAGCGCCGGCGTCAGTAACTTGCCTGGTAGGCGCGGTACCAGCGTGTAGACAAAGAAGCGTTGTTCCTCAGCATGGCGGCGGCGTTCCGTGGCGGGCAGCACATCCCAGCTTTCGTTACCAGGGACCTCTGGGGGGAGGAGGCGATCAAGATTGCCCGTGCCAGTCAGGATCGCGCGCAGGCGAATCGGTTCACCGACTTCGGGGCGGTCTTTGGAGACCTGCACGGCCTCGGCGGAAAAGGCGCCGATGGCACCGGTCCAGTCCGCTGGTCGACCGCGCTCGGGCACGTGTTCAACGATGAGCTTTCGGCGGAAGGTGAAGGGACGGTCGCGGTTGCCGTTGCCGAACGCAGGGGTGTCCGTGTTCTGGATGAGCATCGTGCCCCGCAGGGAAAGTTCGCTTGTGCCTTCGCGGATAGGCGTCAGTTCGAAGCTCGTCCGCATGCCTTGCCCGAGTTTCGGCGACAAGGGCTGACGGTCAGATGTGACCGCAAACGTAAAACCTTCCGCAATTGATTCGAGGCCAAAACTAGCCACCACGGTCTCGTCGTCGCCGCCGCGGAGATGGATGGCGCCGCGGATGAGTTCGCCGACATAGAAGGTGCGTTCGGGTAGCACGAGTTCGGCCCGGGCCTGAGCCGTCCGTTGATAGGCCACGGAGTTGCTCACGATGAGCTTGATCGGCGTCACGGGGATCAACTTGCGCGCGAAACGCAAGGTGAAGGACGGGATGACGTATTCGCCTTCCTGGTCAGGCGCGACCCCCGAGAAGTTGAGCGTCGCCTCATTGGAGTCTGGCCGGACGAGCTGTCCAGAAAGACGGAGGGCCATGCCTCGGGGCGGCCGGATTTCTTTGTCCACCTGCTGTGCCCCGCCGAGGATGACGTCGGATTCGACCATGATCTGCAGACGGAAAGGCTGCCCAGGTGCGGTGACGCGCGGAGTGATCTCCCAGCTCACGCGATCCTCCGCCCGGGCGAGGAGCCCGAGGAGCAGGAGGACGGTGCTGGCGAGGAATCGACGCATGTCAGTAGTCCTTACCTTTCTTATCGGAGGGCTTGCCGCCTTTACCGTCTTTACCTTGCTGATTACCCGCCGGCATCTTGCGGCCGAATTCATTCTTCAGACCCTCAAGGGAGCCGCGGGCTTCCTGTTCGGTCATCTTCTGCTCCTCGCCGGGCTTGCCCTTCTTGGGGTCATTGCCGCCACTCTTCGGCTTCTGGCGTTCGGGGGGGAGGAAATTTTCTTCATCATCGCCTTCGCCTTCGGTGTTCTGGGGGAGCTTGTCGTCCGGGATTCGTTTCACGAGCTCGCGGATTACCGCCGCGAGTTCCTCCAGTTTCTTACGCTGGGCTTCAATCGCTTCCTCGAGCGCGGCCGTCTCACGTCGCAGAGCGCGGAGTAACTCCTCGATGGCGTCGGCGTTTGCCTTGGCCTGCGCGTCAGCCGCGTCGAGTTCGTGGGCGCCGCGGAAATCTCCGACGGAACGCGTCCAACTCGCAACGACACCCACGCGCTTGGTCACCATGGCCTCCTCCTTCGGGATGAGCTTCTTAATGGTGCGGTAGGTGTCGATGCCGCCGCCGAGGGCGGTCGTGGCGGGGACGTAGTCTGGTTCGCGGCCTTCGGCCTTAGCTTTATCGAGCAGCTCAATCTGGTCCTTCATATCCGAGATATCGGCGTCAGCCGCCTCGAGGTAGGAGCGGGCGATGGAAAGTTCCGTCACGTCGCCCGCTGTCTTACCGCCGAGCCCGGCCTTGCCCTTGCCGAAGCGCACGTGACCGAGGTTATGGAGGGCTGGCGGGCGCAGGGGATCGACGTCTTTGCCGAGTGAAGCACGCAGGGCCTCCTCGGCGCCGGCGAGGTCGCCCTCGGCGAGTCGCTTCGTGCCGCGGTTGTGGAGTTCGCGCGCGTCGAGCTGGGCGAGTGCGTCGGGGGGTGCCTTCTCGGCCGCGAGGCCGGCCGACATTAGGAACAGGACCGGGAGGAGGGTTCTCATGGCTGGACGTCTTTGCGGCGGGTGGAGGTAAGGGATTCGAGGACAAGAAGGAGGAGTGCGACGCCGATGAACCATTCCTCGCGGGGGATACCGCGTCGGCCCGCACCTCGTTCATCGGTGCCAGCTTGAATTGCGAGCCGTAGGGATTCCATGCCTTCGCCCGCCTGGCCGAGTCGGACGAAGCGTCCGCCGGCGGCCTCGGCGATCGCGCCGAGGGTCTTCTCGTCCAAGCGGCTCATCACCTCTTCGCCTTGGGCGTCCTTCATGGTCTCGAGCGAGCCGACGGAACTGATGACGCGAATCGGGCCACCCGAAGGGGTGCCGACGCCGACGGTATGCACTACGAGCCCCTTGCGTTTGAGCTGTTTGGCCATCTCGATACCGCCGGCTTCGAGGTCTTCGCCGTCGGTGAGGATGATCAGTAGTTTCCGGTTTCGGTTGGAATAGAAGGCCAACTCGGCTTCCTCGAGCGCACGGCCGATATCGGTGCCGACTACCTGGATGCTGCTGGTGTCGGTCTCTTCGAGGGTGCGGAAGAACGCATCGTAGTCGCGCGTCAGCGGGCATTGCAGGAAGGCTTGGCCCGCGAAGGCAACGAGCCCGACATTTCCTGTGCCCTTGCGGCGGATGAAGTTGGCAATGGCGACCTTGGCCCGCGCGAGGCGCGTGGGGCTCATGTCCGACACCAGCATCGATTTCGAGACGTCCAGGGCGAACACCACGTCTTCGGTGGCACCTTTCTGCGTCGTGACCTCGACGCCCCAGCGCGGTCCCGCGAAGCAGGCCAGTAGTAAGGCGACGGCGATCGAGAGCGCGACGTCCTTGGAGCGGCGACGGACTGCGGAATAGCCGGCGGTGAGGCGGGCGAGGAGGTGCGCAGCGGCGAAGCCGGCTAGGCCCCGGCGTCGTCGGCGTTCAGCCCAGCAGAGTGCGCCAAAGAGTACAATCCCACCTAGCACGGACAGTGCTAGCACCCAGGGTTTCTCGAAATGGAAGTCAGCGGTGTCCATGGTCAGGGTGAACGCGGGCGGAGGAGGCCCCAGCCGAGTTCGAGGAGCAGGAGCAGCCCGCCGAGGGCCGCCCAGATGAGGCGGTAGCTTTCGTAAACAACCGACTCACGGATGCGCACTTCGGTGCGTTCGAGGCGATTGATTTCTTCGTAGACGCGGCCGAGCTGGTTCTGGTCGAGCGCGCGATAGAAGCGGCCGTTAGCGATCTTGGCCATCTTCTCGAGCATCTCGTAGTTGGCTGGGTTGATTGTCTGCATCGGGATCGTCTTGCCGAGGAGGTCGCGGTAGAGTCGGCCTGTGCGCGTATCGAAGCGTGGCAACTCGGTGGGCTCATCCTTACCGAGACCGATACAGTACAGACGGATGCCGAGGGCGGCGGCCAGCTCGGCGGCGGGCACGGGCAGGATCGCCTTACTCATGTTGTCGTCGCCGTCCGTCAGCAGGATGATGACCTTGGAGCCCTTGCCCTTGACGTTCTTCATGCGGTCCACCGCCATCGCGACGGCTTCCCCGATCGCCGTGCCCGTCTCTTGGATGCTGCCGATGTGAATGCGGTCGATGCCTTTCTCGACCCAGGTCTTATTGATAGTGAGTGGGCTCAGTAAATAGGGCTTACCAGAGAAGACGACGGCGCCGATGCGGTCGTCGGGTCGCTTGGCGAGGAAGTCGTAGATTACCTTCTGGCTGGCTTGCCAGCGCGTGACTTCAGCGCGCGGCGTACTCATATCGAGCGCCATCATCGACCAGGAAAGGTCTACGACCAGCATGATGTCGAGGCCTTCAGTTTCCCGCTCGATTTCCTTGTTCGCCGTCCGCGGTCCAGCGATGGCGATGATGAGCAAGGCGGCGGTGAGTAGGCGCAGGAAGGCGCGGAGCCGTCCGCTTTGTTCGCGTACGGGTCGGCCAACACCATCGAGTAGCGATGTGTCTGGGAAGGCGAGCGCGGCGGCTTGCCCGACGCGACCGCGCAGCCACGAGTAGAGTGGGAGCAGGGCAAGCAGGAGAAGTGCCCAAGGGTATTGGAATTCGAAGCCGAGTTCCATCAGGAGGGATTTCTCCGGGGTAAAGGGGGTGGTCCGGGTAGCGGCGGCGGCTCCTCTGTGGTCCGCACTGGGGCGCGCGGACGAACTGGCAGGATTGGCGAGACGACCTGCTGGGCGAAAGTACGGCGGGCGTCTTCGACGCGACGCGCGGCCTCACGGAGTCCGGCGATTAACAACGTCACCTCGAGCGAAGCGCCGGCGAACTTCGCGGCGTCGGCACTCCGGAGCGCGGCGAGCAGCGGTTGGCGGGCCGGCAGGAAGGCGGGCAGACCGGATAGGCGTGCGGCGAGTTCTTCGGTCGAGAGTGAGGTCGCCGCCCGCGGTTCAAGTGCGGCGAGATAGACGCGGAAGGCGCGCGAAGCATGGGCGACGCCCTCTGCTGCCGGCTGCGTCTCGGCGAGGCGCAGAGCATGGTCGAGTTGCGCGAGTGGAGCCAGCGACGGCGGACCCTTGCGGAGGAGTTGGCGGAGGGCGACGACGGCGAGGGCGATCACGCCGAGCGCGATTAAGCCGAGCGCCCAGTTGGCTTCCCAGGCTGACGGCGGAATCAGCGGCTTCGGTCCTTGGAGGACGAATGGGGCTTCTTCAAGGGCGAGGAACATCAGCGTCGGCGCCGGCGGCGTTCGAAGAAGCGGGAGAGCGTGGGCGCCACGGCGTCGTCGGCATCAAGTCTGGCGACGTCCATCCCGGCGCGCGCCAGGCCGGCGGCGGTCTCGGCGAGACGGGCTTCGGCGTGGACGGCGAAGGCGCGGCGGACGCGCTCCGAGCCGGTATCGACCTCGCGGATCTCGCCGGTTTCGGCGTCTTCCAGGGCGATCACGCCAACGTCAGGCAACTCACGTTCGCGCGCGTCGACGAGTTGTACGCAAGCGGTGTCGTGGCGCGCGTTGAGTTCGCCGAGGGCGGCGGCCATGGCGTCGGCGCCTTCTGGGCCGGCGAGAAAATCGGAGACTACAAAGACCATCGAGCGGCGCTTGAGCGCACGACCGAGGCGACGCATCGGCGACGCGAACGAAGTGCGGCGCGAGGCGGGTCGGAATTCGAGCACCTCACGGATGAGGCGGAGGACGTGGCGCCGGCCCTTCTTCGGGCTCACCCAGAGTTCTTCCCGGTCGGTGAAGAGCAGCAGGCCGACCTTATCGCCCGCTTTGAGGGCGGAGACGGCGAGGCAGGCCGCAACGTCGGCCGCGCGTTCGCGGATCGTGGCTTCCCCCGAGCCGAATGAAGACGAGCCCGAGATGTCGACCGCGATCACCATCGTGAGTTCCCGTTCTTCGCGGTAGAGTCGGATGAACGGCTTGCCTGTGCGGGCGGTCACATTCCAATCCATCGAGCGCACATCGTCGCCCGGGACGTATTCGCGCAGCTCCTCGAAATCTGTGCCGCGGCCCTTGAAGCGCGAGAGGTAGGCGCCGACCATCGCGTCGTTGACCGCACGCGTGGCGACAATCTCGACGCGCTGGGCGCGGCGGAGAGTCTCCTGCGGGTTGGTCGGGACGGGCGGGGCCACGGACACCGGAATTGCTTAGGGGATGCTGACGGCGTCGAGCACGCGGCGCACAATGGCGTCGGCATCGACCCCTTCGGCATCGGCTTCGTAGGTGAGGATGAGTCGATGGCGGAGGACGTCGGGCGCGATGTCCTTCACGTCCTGCGGGGTCACGTGGTCTCGGCCCTGCAGGAACGCCCAAGCCTTGGCGGCGAGGGTGAGGTTAATGGTCGCGCGCGGCGAGGCTCCGAACTGGAGGAACTTGGCGAGGTCGGGGCCTCCAGGATGCTGGCCGCGGGTCGCGAGTACGAGCGAGACGATGTAATCGCGGATGGGGTCGGCGACGTGGATGGCGTCAACGGCCTGGCGGGCCTCGAGAATCTCTTCCTTCGTGATGACCGCCTCGACATCGAGTTTCGGCGAGGTCTTGGCCATCGCGTCGAGGATCTTCCGTTCTTCTTCGCGCGTTGGGTAGCCGATGTTGAGCTTCAACATGAAGCGGTCGACCTGGGCTTCGGGGAGCGGGTAGGTGCCTTCCTGATCGATGGGGTTCTGCGTCGCGAGGACGAGGAATGGCGTGGGCAATTTGTGCGTCTCGCCGCCGAGCGTGACTTGGCGTTCCTGCATCGCCTCAAGGAGTGCGGACTGAACCTTGGCGGGCGCGCGGTTGATTTCATCGGCGAGGACGAAGTTGGCGAAGATCGGTCCACGCTTCGCGTTATAATCGCCCGTCTTCGGGTCGTAGATGAGCGTGCCGACGATATCGGCTGGCAGCAGGTCGGGCGTGAACTGGATGCGCGAGAAGTCGGCGTGGACGGTCTGGGCGAGGGTGCGCACCGAGAGCGTCTTCGCGAGGCCGGGCACACCTTCGAGGAGGACGTGGCCATTGGCGAGGAGGCCAATGAGGAGGCGGTCGACCAGGTATTGCTGGCCGACGACGACACGGGCGACCTGTTCGCGAAGGCGCGGCACCCAGGTGCCGGCGGCGTTGATGGTGTTGGACATAGGGGTGGGGAAGGGGCGCGCGGGGTGGCGCGTTCGGCGGTTCTCCGCCCACTTAGCAGCGTCCGGCGGGGCCGGTTTCGTCTCTGAGTTAGCAGGACAGCCGGGACTTCTCAACCGCTGCCTTCACAAAAGCGGCAAAGAGGGGGTGGGCGCGGTCCGGGCGGGACTTAAATTCTGGGTGGTACTGGACCCCGACCATCCAGGGGTGGTCCTTGACCTCGACGATTTCGACCAATCCGCTCTGGGGGTTGGTCCCTCCGACGATCAGGCCGGCGGTCTCAAGCTGGGCCCGGTAGGCGTCGTTGTATTCGAAGCGGTGGCGGTGGCGTTCCTTGATATTGTCCGTGCCGTAGGCGGCGCGGGCGCGGCTGCCTGGGGTCAGGGCGCAGTCGTAGGAGCCTAGGCGCATCGTGCCGCCCTTGGTCACCACGCTCTTCTGGGATTCCATGAGGTGAATGACGGGGTGCTTGGTCTCGGGCGCGAACTCGGTCGAATGGGCGTCCTTGAGGCCGAGGACGTGGCGGGCGTATTCGATGACGGTGATCTGCATGCCGAGGCAGAGGCCGTAGAAGGGGACCTTGCGTTCGCGGGCGAACTTCGCCGCGATGATCTTCCCTTCGATGCCACGGTTACCGAAGCCACCCGGGACAAGGATGCCATCGAGGCCTTCGAGTTGTCCGGTGCCCTTGGTCTCGAGGTCTTCGGCGTCGATGCGCACGACTTCGACGGCGGTCTCGTTGGCGATGCCGCCATGTGTGATGGATTCGTAGACGGATTTGTACGCGTCCTGGAGTTCGATATATTTACCGACGACCCCGACGCGCACGCGGTGCTTCGGCTCGAGGAGGCGGCGGACGATCTCGCGCCACGGCGTAATGTCGATGGGTTGGCACTGCAGGCCGAGACGCTTGACGACGACTTCGTCGATACGCTGCTCGGCGAGCTGTAAGGGGAGCTCGTAGATCGAATGTTCTACGTCGCGGCATTCGAACACCGCGTCGAGGCCGACATTACAATAGAGCGAGAGTTTCTGGCGGTTCTCTTCCCCGATGGGGCGATCGGTGCGGCAGACAAGCAGGTCCGGCTGGATACCGATTTCACGGAGTTTTGCGACGGACTGCTGCGAGGGCTTTGTCTTGAGCTCGCCCGCGGCCTTGATGAAAGGCACCAGCGTGCAATGCAGGAAGGCCACGTTCTCGCGGCCGGCATCGTGTTGGAACTGACGGAGTGCTTCGAGGAAGGGCAGCCCTTCAATGTCGCCGGTCGTGCCGCCGATTTCGGTGATGAGTACGTCAACGCCTTCGCCACCCTTGAGGATGCGCTCCTTGATTTCATTGGTGACGTGCGGGATGACCTGCACGGTCTTGCCGAGGTAGTCGCCGCGGCGTTCCTTCTGAATGACGGTTTCGTAGACCTGGCCGGAGCTCAGGCTGTTGAGCCGTGAGAGTTCGCCCGACGTAAAGCGTTCGTAGTGACCGAGGTCGAGGTCGGTCTCGGCGCCGTCGTTGAGCACGTAGACTTCGCCGTGTTGGTAGGGGCTCATGGTGCCCGGATCGACGTTGAGGTATGGATCGAATTTCTGGATACGGACCTTCAGCCCGCGGCATTCGAGAAGGGCACCGAGGGCGGCGGCGGTGAGGCCTTTGCCGAGGGAGGAGATGACGCCGCCGGTGACAAAAATATACTTCATGGAAAAGGGTCGGGTGGCTGGGGGCGGGTAAAAACGAAAAGACCGGCTGGTCCTGTGACGGAGAGCCGGTCTGGACTTTCGAATTGCATGGCCGAAAAAAACCATGGCAAGCGGTTTTTCGGGCCGGACTGCTCTGGCCGATCTGGCTAGCGGCTGGCCGGGCCCCAGGTAACCCTTGGGGGCCTATGAGGGTTTTTCACACTCCTGGGCTTTCCCGCTAATACCTCCCCTTTGGCCCGCCTCCGTGGTGGGAACAGGGGCGACTCCCTATTTGATGGCTTTTGCATCCCGTCCTCGCTCCGCCATGTCCGCAAGCTCCTGTTGTTCCAGCTGTCGTCCCTCTTCCATCGGGAAGAAGGTCGTGATGGCCCTCACCGGCCTCGTCCTCGCCGGCTTCGTGCTCGGCCACATGACGGGCAACCTGCTGATGTTCAAGGGCTCGGAGGCCATCAACGCCTACGCCGCCTGGCTGCACGCCAACAAGGGCCTGCTTTGGGGCGCTCGCACGGTCCTGATTATTAGCACTTTCGCCCATATCTGGGTCGGCGTCCAGCTGGCCCTCGAGAACCGCGCCGCCCGCGACGGTGGCCCGGCCGCCGACGCCACGCGCCGCGCGACGATCGCCTCCCGCACGATGCCCTATTCGGGCGTGGTTATCTTGGGTTTCGCCATCTTCCATCTGCTCCACTTCACCTTTAAGGCCGTGGCCTTGGGCGACGTCTCCTTCGGCGACGACGTCTATAAGATGGTGATCGCGGGCTTCTCCAGCAAGCCGGTCGCCTATTTCTACATCATCAGCATGCTGCTGCTCTGCCTGCACCTGAGCCACGGCGTCAGCAGCGTCTTCCAGACTCTCGGCCTGCGCAACGAGCGCTGGCGCTCCCGCCTCGACGGCCTTGCCCTAGCTTACGCCTGGATCATCGCCCTCGGCTTCATCTCCATCCCTCTCGCCGTGCTCACCGGCTGCCTGAAGTAAGCTCCCATGAAAGAAGCAAGCGTCCCCATGAATCTCGACCCGAAGACCCCCGCCGGCCCGCTGGCCGACAAGTGGAATAACCATAAGGCGAAGCTCCGCCTGGTGAACCCGGCTAACCGCCGCAAATACCACGTCATCGTGGTTGGCTCCGGCCTCGCCGGCTCCGCCGCCGCCGCCTCGTTCGCCGAGATGGGCTACGAGGTCTCCTGCTTCTGCTACCAGGACAGCCCGCGCCGTGCGCACTCAATCGCCGCGCAGGGTGGCATCAACGCCGCCAAGAACTACCAGAACGACGGCGACAGCGTCCGCCGCCTCTTCCAGGACACCATTAAGGGCGGCGACTACCGCGCCCGCGAAGCCAACGTCTACCGCCTCGCCCAGGTCTCGACGAACATCATCGACCAGTGCGTCGCGCAGGGCGTGCCTTTCGCCCGTGAATACGGAGGCCT
>CAIKWA010000030.1 GCA_903831005.1 uncultured Opitutia bacterium | reverse complement strand
GGCGGTTAAGCCGGTTGCCGGAGAGCCTCCGCCTTCGCCGCCACCGGCCGAATGCCGGTGAACGCTCTGGACTAGTCCAAGGAGCAGGAAACAGCTGAGAACGAAAGACCCTCCGTAGCTAAGGAAAGGAAGGGGGACCCCGGTGACGGGCATCAGGTTAATGTTCATGCCGATATTAATCACGACGTGCGTGCCGAGCACGATCGCCGCGCCAATCGCCAGCAAGGAACCAAAACGATCCGTCGCCCGGGCCGCCGTTCGTACGACGCGCCAGAACAAAAGGACAAATGCACCAATCACCAAGAGTCCGCCGGTGAAGCCGATCTCCTCGGCCATCCCGGAAAAAAGAAAGTCATTATGGGCCGCGGCCTCAGGCAGATAGCCGAAACGCGCCTGGGTACCATTACCGATACCTTGGCCCAGGAAACCACCCCGACCGACGGCAATGACGGCTTGATTCACGTTCCAGGTCGCGCCGAGGCCCTTGGGGTCAATCACCTCGGGGGCGACAAAGGACATGATGCGCTCGAGCTGGTAATTCTTGAGCAAAGATAAACCGACCTCCTTGGGATTCTCTTTTCGATAAGCGACAAACGGGTCCTTAGTAGCGGGGTTGGCCTTCGCGTATTGGTCAACCTTGGCCGCGTATTCACGCAAATCCACTGCCACTACCCCCACCAGCAAAAGGGCAGCCGCTCCGGCCACGAGGAAGAACCTGAAGGTCAGGCCGGCAACGAAAAGGAGAATGAATGAGAGCGGCAGGTAGATGAGGGCAGAACCTAGGTCTGGCTGCACAAAAATCAAGACAAACGGGACTGCGGCAGCCCCTAGGCACAAGAAGACAGTACGCCAAGTCGCCCGGAAGGAGCCGATCGGCGAACGAGCCAGCATCGCCGCGAGAAAGACCAGCACACCAATCTTGGCGAACTCGGACGGCTGAATCGAGAACGGGCCAAAATCCATCCAACGCCGCGCCCCGTAGATGCTACGGATGAAGGTCCCTAGATCCTTTTGTAAAATCGCACAAATTGAGACCGGTAACAGGATGGCCAAACAGCCCAAATAGATGCGACGAGCGTAGCGCTGGATGTGGCGATAATCGAGGGCCGAAACGGCCCAATAGGCCAACCAGCCGATGACGACGAAGACGATCTGCGATCGATAAAAGGTCGATTCGCGGGCACTTCCGGCGGACTGAATCGCCACGACCCCTAGCCCACTGAGGAACAGAATAAGGACCACCTGCGTCCAGTCCGTCCGCCAAGCGAAATTGGCGAAATTGTCCCACCAGACCGCGGCCGGAGACCGCTCATCGTCAAGGTGTTGGGACATGCCGGAGGCAACCTCGTTTACCGCCCAGACGCAAGGCGAACCTCCCGAAAGGGCTTGCCGAAGGGGCTCCATCCGCAAGGGTATCCCCCCGGACCTCCGGTTTTCGCGACGACCATGCCTGTGGCAGCCGACCAAAGCATCCTCGCCGCCGTGGCGTTCTCCTCTGGGGCCATCGTGGCCTATGCGGTGGCTAAATGGCGCGAGAATACCCTCGGCGCCATGCGGGACGCCCGCCTCCGGAACGAAGTCGAACTCGCTCGCCGCGAGGCGACCGTCGAGGCATCCGAACTTCACGCCAGGGCCGAGGCCGAGAAAAACGAGGCCACTAGGCTGATGGCTGGTGCCGCCGCCGAAGCCGCCGAAGCCGCCGAACTCTCCCGTGAAGCTACCCGGCATCGCGACCATCTGCTCCGCGAACTCCAAAGCCTCGCCAAGGTCACCCCGGAACAAGCGCGCGAACTGCTCATCGACCACCTCCGCGAAGAGTACGGTGAAGAAGCTCAGCACCTCCGCCGTAGTTTACTCGACCAAGTCGAACAGGACATCGACGACGAAGCCCGCCGCAAGCTGCTCTCCGCGATGCAGCGCTTGACGACCTCGACGACGCAGGATGCGACGGCCATCTCGGTCTCGCTCCCCAACGAGGACATGAAGGGGCGCCTCATCGGCCGCGAAGGCCGTAACATCCGCACCTTCGAACAATCTACGGGCGCGACGCTGCTCATCGACGAAACCCCTGGATTAGCAATGGTTTCCTGCTTCGACCCGGTCCGGCGCGAGATCGCGCGCATCGCCCTCGAACGCATCGTGAAAGACGGTCGCATCTCTCCGGGACTCATCGAGGACAGCGTCCGTACCGCCGCCGATGAAGTGGTGAAACATGCCCGCCGCCTCGGACGCGACGCGGTCCGCGACCTCGGCCTGCCACCGATGGACGCCGCCGTCGAAGAACTCCTCGGCCGATTGCACTTCCGCCTCTCGGCCAACCAGAATACGCTCTCGCACTCGATCGAAGTCGCGCAGCTCTGCGCGATGCTCGCCGCGGAGATTGGCATCGATCCGATTCCGGCGAAACGCGCCGGACTCCTCCATGATCTCGGGAAGGCCATCGAAGCCGAAGCCGGGAGTAGCCACGCCCTCGCCGGCGCCGCCCTCCTCCGCCGCCTCGGCGAAGACCTCCGCGTCGTCAACGCCGTCGCCGCCCACCACCGCGAAGTCGAAGCCGAAAGCCTCTACTCACCTTTGGTGATGATCGCCGATGCCGCCTCCGGCTCCCGCCCAGGCGCCCGCTCTTCGACCCTCGAGTCCTACGCCCAACGCGTCCGTCTTTTGGAAGAGGTCGCCCTCTCCTTTGATGGCGTCCGCGAGGCCTACGCCTTCCAATCGGGCCGCGAGCTCCGGGTTATCGTCGACCCCGGCAAGGTCGATGACTTCGGGGCCACCGAACTCGCCCGCCGGCTTCGTCTTAAGGTCGAAGAAACGCTTTCCTACCAAGGAACGGTCAAAATCGTGCTTATTCGTGAACAAAGGTTCACTGAAGAGGCCCGCTAAGGGACTTTCTTGTTGTTAAGCCGGGGGGGGATAATTATTCACATTCTTTCCGGGAGTCTCTCCCGGGTCATTTCGGCACCCCAAGGAGGTTCGTCCTCCGTCACCAAGGGTCCGACAAACCGCGTCGCCGCTCCACAACGGAACGGCCGCATCATCCGGTCGGC
>CAIKWA010000029.1 GCA_903831005.1 uncultured Opitutia bacterium | reverse complement strand
CGGACAGTCGGACATGGACTCATCCAGCCAAGCCAGACCCGGGCGGGAGGCAAGTGGCCATTCGTTGTTGCCTCGTCATAAACGACCCCAAACCTACGGGACATGTCCCAAGGCCACCGCCATGAGGAAGGATGCTGCGGGGAGCCCTCCGGCGATCGAATCGAAGCGGCCGTCCTCCGCATGAAGGCGAAGGCTATGCGGGTCACCTCCCCTCGCTTGGTCATGCTCAAGGTGCTCGCGGCGGCCAAGCGCCCCCTAAGCGCCGAACAAATCCACGAGGCCGCGGGCGACGACAAGCTGGACCTCGTCACGGTCTATCGAAGCCTGGGCGCCATGGACGATGCCGGCATCGTCCAGCGTCACCCACTCGAACGTGGCCGCAGCCTCTACGCTCTCGTCACGCCAGGCCACCATCACCACCATGTCATCTGCCGCCGTTGCGGCCGGATCGATCGCCTGCCTGGCTGCGATACCTCGCGCCTCGAAGCCGCCGCCCGCACCAAGGGCTATGCCGAACTGACTCATATCATGGAGATCTACGGCATCTGCCCGGCCTGCACCCAACCTTCCCATGCCTGATTTCCCTCGTACTGCCTTCCTCCTTGGAGCCGGCCTCGGCACGCGCCTGCGTCCGCTCACTGAAGCCTGCCCCAAGCCCCTGCTGCCGATCAGCGGACGACCGATGGTCGTGCAGGCGATGGAGAAGCTCCACGCCGCCGGCACGCGCCGATTTATCATCAACACGCACCACTGCCCCGAAGCCTGGGCGCTGGCCTTCCCTTCGGGCCGCTTCGGCGATGCTGAAGTGAAGTTCGTGCACGAACCGGTGCTGCTCGAGACCGGTGGCGGCCTCGCGAATATCGCCGGTCTACTAGGCGAAGATGACCGCGACCTCATCGTCTGGAACGGCGACATCCTTTCCAGTTGCGACATCGCCGCGGCCTTCGCCCATCACCGCGCCAATGGCGGCGCGGCGACGCTTGTTGTCCGCGAGCAGGGCCCGAACCGCAACGTCCGCATCACCGACGAAGGGGCCGTCACCGACCTGCGCGATCGCCTCGGCAAGGCGGACCCAGCCTACCAGTACGCTGGCATCTGCGTCGTCACGAAGGCCTTCGTCCAAAGCGTACCCGCAACGGTTGAATCACTCGTCGAACATTTCCTCCGCAGCGTCCAGGCCGAACCTGGCAGCGTCCAAGGGTTCCTTGACTCCTCGGCGACCTGGCATGACCTCGGCACAATCGAAGAATATCAGGCCGTGAAGGCCGAGCAGGAGAAACCTATACGCGGCGCCATCACGCCGGCCGACGCCGCCAAGATTCACGGCTACGAACTCACCGGGGGCGAGGTCCTCAAGGGTGGCTCCGGTCGCAAGTTCCACCGTATGCGTAATGCCACTGGCGAGTCTGCCGTGCTGTGCGTCTACGATGATTCGCGCCCCGAGAACCAGCTGTACGGCGCCATCGCAGGCGTGCTGCGCGAAAAAATTGGCGTCCAAATCCCGCAGGTCCTCGCAGAAGACAAGGCTGCGGGCGTCCTCATCCTCGAAGACCTCGGCGACGCCGACCTCTGGTCGCTGGCACAGGGTCCGGCATTCCCATGGGCACCCGTCGCCTCCGCGCTCGAACAGGTGGCTGGCATCCATCGCCTCGGCGTCGACGCTTTTGCCGGCTCAGGCATCACGCTGATGGAAGCGTTCGGCCCGAACCTCTACCAGTGGGAACGCCAGTACTTCCAGGACAACGTCCTCGGTGGCCGCAAGCCCGACCGCGCTGTCGCAGACGAGATGGCTTCGCTCGCCAAAGAACTCATGGGTCAGCCGGTCGTCACGATCCATCGCGACTTCCAGTCCCAGAATATCATGGTGCGCGAAGACTCTGCCTGGCTCATTGACCTACAGGGCCTGCGCCATGGCTGTATGTTCTACGACTACGCCTCGCTCGCCTTCGACCCTTACCTCACGCGCAACGACATGGACCTATGGCGGATCGAGATTGAGGACCACGCACGTGAAGTCTCCGGCTGGCAAGGTTCCAGCGACGAGTTCTCGCACCTCTTCCACGTCGCTGCAACGCAGCGACTGCTACAGGCCTGCGGCGCCTATGGCTTCCTCGGCCACAAGAAAGGCCGTCCGGAGTACCTCGCCCACCTGCCGCAAGGCCTGCACAACCTGACAATCGCCGCCTCCCTCTGCGGGAAGCGACGGATCGCCAAACTGGCGGAAGAGCTCGCGAGTACCCCGACGAAGGTCAGCCGTTGACCTTATCGTCGAGGAAGCGAACGACCTCGTCTTCCGTCATGCGGACCTGTTCCAGCGTGTCGCGGTCGCGGACCGTGACGCCGGCGCCCTTCTCGATGGTTTCGAAGTCGATCGTGATACCGAAAGGCGTACCAATCTCGTCCTGGCGACGGTAGCGGCGGCCAATGGCCCCGGCGGCGTCGTAGAAGACATTGTGGCGCTTCTTGAGACGGCGGTAGAGAGCCTCGGCGCGCTCGACGAGCTCGGGCTTGTTCTTCACCAGCGGAAAGATGGCGGCCTTGAACGGGGCGACGCGGGCCGGCAGGCGGAGCACGACGCGCTTCTCGCCCTCGACCTCGTCCTCATGGTAGGCCGTGGTCAGGAGCGCAAGGAAGACGCGATCGACGCCGACCGACGGCTCGATGACATGAGGGATGTAACGGGCCTTGGCGACTTCGTCGAACCAATCGAGCTTCTGTCCCGAAACGTTGCTGTGCTGCGTCAGGTCGAAGTCACCGCGAGCGGCAACGCCCTGGAGTTCCTGCACGCCGAAGGGAAACTCGAACATGATGTCCGTAGTGCCCTTAGAATAGTGGGCGAGCTTCTCGGTCGGGTGCGGGTAAAGGGAGAGCTTGGCGCGCGGGATACCGATGGACTCAAACCAAGCCAGGCAGCCTTCGATCCAATCCTTGTGGGCAGTAGCCCAGTCGGAAGACGGCGAGATAAAGTACTCGATCTCCATCTGTTCAAACTCGCGGGAGCGGAAGATGAAGTTGCGTGGGTTGATCTCGTTGCGGAAGGCCTTGCCGATCTGGGCGATGCCGAAGGGCAGTTTCACGCGGCCCGTGTCGACGACGTTCTTGAAATTAATGAAGATACCCTGCGCGGTCTCTGGACGGAGATAGGCGGTGGCCGACGCGTCTTGCATGGCACCGACGTACGTCTGGAACATCATGTTAAACGAGCGGGGTGGCGTGAGCGAACCCGGCTTGCCCGTGGCGGGCGAAGGGATGAGCGCGTGCTCCTCGGTCGTGGACCCGGTGTAATCCTTGAGCACCACCGGCTCGAGCGCGCCCTGCTTGGCTAGCTTGCGCTTCATGTCGTTGGCCATCTCGTCGGCCTTGGCCTGCATACCGTCGTCTTCGAGGACGGAGATGTAGCCGATGGTCTCGCCGGCGACGCGCACCGGGGCGAAGAAGAGCTGGTCGGCACGGTAACGCATCTTCGACTCCTTACAGTCGACGAGGGGGTCGGTGAAATTTTCGATGTGACCCGAGGCCTTCCAAGTCGTCGGGTGGTGGATGATCGAGGAGTCCAGGCCGACAATATCATCGCGACGGTGGACGAAGTCCTGCCACCAGGCCTGCTTGATATTATTCTTCAACTCGACGCCAAGGGGGCCGTAATCGAAGAAGCCATTGAAGCCGCCGTAAATATCGGAGGAGGGGAAGACGAACCCGCGGCGTTTGCACAGGTTGATGATGGATTCCATCTTGTCGGTCGGGTCGGCCATAGCTGGTAAGGGCCCACACCTATCCCCGCTACCGCGGTCCGCCGCAAGCCTGTTCCCTCAGCGAGGGCGGGGCTCCGTGGTCAGGCCGGCCGCCTTCTTGGACCAAGTCCGGGCCGCCTCGGAGACGGCGCGAAAGAGCTCGGAGAATTCGCCTGAAGCGGCGTTCAAGCGGGTCTGCGAGCCTTCGAGCGTGACCGAAAAGGAGGCCAGAGCCGCGGCGGCATCGGCGAGGCTTACCTGCAGGAGCGCCAAGGTCTCGTCGTCCATCTTGCGGTCGGCCTGCTCGACCGTTTCGCGAAGGCGAGCACAGGTAGCGACAAGTCGGGCGCTCTGCGCATCGAGTTTACCGTCGCCGGTCGCGGCAAGCACGGCACCCGTGCGACGGACAAGCATCGCCGAGAAACGGGCGGCGCGTTCAGGGTCTGTCGAATCGTAGAAACCATCCAGATCGCGCTCGAGCTCGGCGGCGAGACCGACCAAGTCTTTTTCGGCGAGGTCCTGCAGCTGCTGGACAAAACCGGCGATCTTACTCTGGAGATGCGTGCTGAGCGGAGGAATCTCATCGACGTCCAAGGGCCCCGTGGGCGCCGCTGCGGTAGCATCCCAAATTAATTCAACTTGGAGCATGCCGGAGGCCGGGCTCACCGAAACGAGGCGGACTCGTAGACCCTTGGCGACTTCAGTGCGCAGGCGGTCGCCGCGCAGACGATCGGCAAAGCCGCGGTCTTCCAAGGTCTCCGGATCGAGGATTACGCGGACAACTGGACGGAGGCGGCCTTCCGCGTCGGCATCAAGGCCGATGGCACTCACCTGCCCGACCGTCACGCCCTGTACACGGACCGGCGTACCGGAAGAGATACCCTGAACCGAGAAGGATGGGCGGAAGACCATATGGACAAGAGGCGCGGACCAAGCGCGCCACCATGAATAGGCCGACCAAAGCACGGCCATGCCGAGGACGGCTAGCATCACGCCACCAAGGGCGCGACGGCTCATCCGGCGGATTGAGGATAGCTGCCCAGCCACTTCACCACTTCGCAGCGACCCTTGAGTTCGGTGACGGCGGCCTGCACGGCCGCGGTGTCCCAGTGACCCGGGAAATCGATGAAGAAGAGGTATTCCCAGGCGCGACGATGGCTCGGGCGGGACTCGATGCGGATCAGGTTGATGCCACGATCGGAGAATGCGGCGAGAGCACCCTGGAGCGCACCCGGCTCATGCTTGAGCGTGAGCACGACACTCGTGACCTCGTCCTTGGCACCAACGGTGTTAGCGGCCTTCGCGATGACGAAGAAGCGCGTGGCGTTATCGCGGCGATCCTGAATACCGCGCGCGAGGATGGGGACCCCGCGCGATTCGGCGGCGGTGGCAGAAGCGACGGCGGCCTGACCTTGGGGGTCGCGGGCGATAATCTCCACGGCGGCGGCGGTGCTATCGGTCTCAATGAGTGCGGCACCAGGGACATGACGCGAAAGCCAGCCGCGACACTGTGCCAAAGCAATGTCCTTCGAGAGGACCTTCTTCACCTGGTCGAGCGGGCCCTGACCGACGAGGCACTGCTCAACGGAGAGCGTAACCTGGGCCACGACCTTGAGTTCAGATTCGGCCAGGAGGTCGAGCGAATGGCTCACGACGCCTTCGGTGGAGTTCTCGACCGGCACGACGCCGTAGGAGGCTTCACCAGATTCTACCGCGGCGAAGATGTCGCCGATGGCGCGAAGCGGGAGGGAGGGCACGCTGGTGCCGAAGGCCCGAATCTGGGCCTGCTGAGTGAAGGAGCCCTCAGGTCCGAGGTAGGCGACCGGGTTAGCCATCTGGGCGCCGATGGAAAGGGAGATGATTTCGCGATAGACCGCGCGGAGACCGGAAGCGGGGATTGCCGGCGCCGCTTCGGTGATGGAACGGAGCAGCTGTTCTTCGCGTTGCGGAGCGTAGACCGGCGCGCCGGACTTAAGTTTCGCTTCGCCAATGGCACGGGCCACCTGCAAGCGCTCACCGAGCAGCTTCAGGATTTCACGGTCGATGCGATCGACCTCGCGGCGGTGCTCTTCGAGGCTCATTCGGCAGGCTTCTCGTCTTCGGGCGGAGTCTCCGTCGCAATCGCGGCGGAGGACTGGTCTTCGAGCGGCAGACCGACTTCGGAATCACCGATTTCGACCGGGGTGGTCGCACGGGTGATCCATTCGGAAATCTGAGCCGGAGAAAGGACATCGGAGGCCGGCAGCTCACCGAGCGAACGCAGGCCGGTGAAATCGAGGAACTTGTCCGTCGTACCGTACTGGATGGGACGACCAGGCAGATCGGCGCGGCCGGTGACGGCGACGAGTTCGAGTTCCAGGAGACGGTTCAGGGCGCTATCGACGGAGACACCTCGAATGGCTTCCATCTCGGAGCGGGTCACCGGCTGGCGATACGCCACAATCGAGAGCGTCTCGAGCGAGGCAGGACTAAGGCGTTGCGGGCGCGGCTCACCCCGGAGGAGGCGGACCCAATCGGCGTAAGCGGGAGAGATCACCAGGCGAAACCCTTCAGGACCCTGAAGAATACGGCAGGCGTCGTTGGCGTCGCGCATTTCAGCTTCGAGGGCATCGACCGCTTCGCGAATCTGGGTGGCCGTGAGGAGCGTCGGGACCTGGTCGATGATGTCCTGGATCACTTCCTGGACGGGCGGGGCCGCGGGCACAATCGTGGGCTCGCCGGCTCCTTCGAGCAGGTCTGGCTGACGCTCGGCGGCCGCTTGGGCGTGGTAGCGCTGCACGACCTTCTGGATGTCCTTGATGGACACCGCCTCGGAGGTCGAGAACAGGAGGGCCTTGATGATTTTCTTGAGGTTGAATTCCACGGGACGGGGAGGCTTAAATCGG
>CAIKWA010000028.1 GCA_903831005.1 uncultured Opitutia bacterium | reverse complement strand
CGAGCTCGCCGCCAAGATGCAGCTCGCCGCGCCCGACGCCCTCGACCTCTCCCAGGAATCCGAGAAGACCCAGGCCCGCTATGGTATCGATAACACGACCAAGGTCTGGCCGAAAGAGATCAACGTCGCGGAAGAGCAGGACGCCTTCGGCCGAAAGTGCCTGACCGCCCGCCGTCTCCTCGAACGCGGCGTCCGCTTCGTGCAGATTTGGTCCGGTAACGACAACGGCTTCCCGCGACGTAATTGGGACTCCCACGAGGACATCGCCCGCGACCACGCCCCGCTCTCGCTTGGTATGGCAAAGGGCACCGCGGCCCTCATCCAGGACCTCAAGGACCGCGGCATGTTCGAGGACACCCTGATCCTCTGGACCACCGAGTTCGGCCGCATGCCCTGCGCGCAGGGCGGCAAGGGACGCGACCACAACCCCTTCGTCTTCACCAACTGGCTGGCCGGCGGCGGCATCAAAGGCGGCGTTTCCTACGGCCCGAGCGATGAATGGGGCTTCAAGCCCGCCGACCGTTCGCACTTCACCCAAGGCTACGACATCCACGCCACCGTCCTGCACCTCCTCGGCCTCGACCACGAGAAGCTCACCTTCCGTCACAACGGCGCCAACCGCCGCCTCACGGACGTCCATGGGCATGTGATTAAGGAGATCCTAGCGTAAGGAAGTTCTTAGTTCTTGGTTCGTTGTTCTTGGTCCCGAAGGCAGGGAACTTGACCCTGCTTCCGTCTGTCCCATGAGTATCCGCAGCGTCCGCCCCGAACGCCTTACCCCCTGTCCGTACCTCACCATGCCCTCCCCGGGATACCTCTTTAGCGTCTTTGCGCTGTTCGTTGTTAGCCTGAGCCTGACCGGCATCGTCCGCGCGGCGGAGCCCTACGAAGCCTTCATCCAGAAGCATTGCTCCCGCTGCCACGGCCCCGAGAAGGAAAAAGGCGACCTGCGCTTCGACAAGCTCTCCCGCGATTTCAAACTCGGCACCGACACCCATCATTGGGCCGAGGCCATGGAGCAGGTGAACTCCGGCGAAATGCCTCCGAAGAAGGACAAGGAACCCAAGCCGACGCAGGCGGAGATCGCCGCCTTCGTGTCGAGCCTCGACGGCGCCCTGAAGGCAGGCCGAGCTTCGCGTCAGGCGGCACGGCCGGTGGTATCGCATTATCGCCTGAGCCGGCAGGAGTATCAGAACACCGTCTATGACCTGCTGGGCGTGCGCTATGATCCCGCCAAGCAAGGAGAACTTAACGAAGACACCCGCCTACATGGCTTTGAACGCATCGGGTCGGAGCTTTCGCTTTCGCCGTCGCACGTGGACCGCTATTACCGTGCGGCGGGCGTCGTGCTCGATCGCGCCTTCACCACGGCGGGCGTCGAGACGCGCAAGGTCCGCAAGACCGCGAAGGAGCTGCTTCCCGATGGCGGGAAGTGGCAGCAGGAGGTATTGGACCGCTTCGGCATCACGCGACCTCTGCGCAGTTTCATCTACCCGGGCGCTTACACGTACAACGGGCCTGCGGCCTTCACCACCGGGTGGCTCGGAAAAGGCATCGGTCCGGAACATAGCGGTCTCTATAAAGTGCGCATCAAGGCCAGCGGCATCCGCCCTCCCGGCGGCCAGCCGGCGCACCTGACCATCGGCATCCCGGCAGAAGGAGAAAGCGGGATGGCCATCCGGCTTCTCGGCCTGGATATCACCGCCCCGGAAGACCACCCCGAGGTCTATGAATCGCAGATGTACCTCGATCTGCCGGCAGGTCTGCGCTTCAGCGTGGAAGCAACCCACCAGATCAGCGGTGTGCACTCCCACCGGCTCCGCCCGAGCACGATCTTCACCCACAGCAGCGAGACCATGCTGACGGCTCCGGCTTTCCCGCAGCTGTTCGACGACAAAGGCAACGGACTTTACTCGCTGGTGCTCCTCGACTGGATCGAATGGGAAGGCCCCATCCTGACGGAGGCCGAAAAAGCCCGGCGTAAGGGACTGCTTCCGCCGGATGAAGCGACGCCCGAAGTGGTGGCAGAGCATCTGCGACGCTTCGCGGAACGCGCCTGGCGCCGCCCGGTGATGCCGGAAGAGCTCGAACAGTATCTTCAATCCTACCAGGCCGAGCGCAAGGCGGGCGAGAAGCTGGCCGACGCCTATCGGGTCGCCCTGCGTGGCGTGCTCACCTCCCGGCACTTCATCTACCTCGTCGAGGGCGACGAGGCGGCCCGCGAGCGGCTCACGCAGCCGGAACTCGCCTCGCGCCTGTCCTATTTCCTCTGGAGCTCCATGCCCGACGACGGCCTCCCGAAAGAAGTGGATCGGATGCTCACGGACGGCAAAGCCAGTCATTTCGTCGACGACTTCGCCCGCCAGTGGCTGCAACTGCACCGCGTCGGGATGTTCCCTCCCGACAAGAAACTCTATCCGGCTGATGAGCATTGGCTGGAGACCAGCCTGAAGGCCGAGCCGGTGGAGTTCTTCCGGGAAGTCTTCGCCAAGAACCTGTCCGTCGACGCCTTCATCGATTCCGACTGGACCATGGCCAATGCGCGCCTCTGCGAATTCTACGGACTGCCTGAACCGAAGACGGCCGGCTTCCAACGTGTCTCGCTCAAGCCGGAGGACCATCGCGGAGGCCTGCTGACGATGGGCGCCCTCCTGGGACTGACCTCCGACGGCACCCGCCATCGCCCGATCCATCGCGGCGTCTGGCTCAGCGAGACGATCTTCGGCAAGACGCCCCCTCCCCCGCCCGCCAACGTGCCCGCGATCGAACCCCCGACCCCGCAAAGCCCCAAGGCCTCCCTGCGCGACAAGTTGGCGGCCCACTCCCAGAATCCTAACTGCGCGGCCTGCCATGCCAAGATCGACCCCCTCGGCTTCGCCTGGGATAACTACGACGCCATCGGCCAATGGCGCAATGTCGAGAAAGTCCCTGCCGGGACCGGCGCAGATCCGACCATCAATCCGGCGGGCGAACTGCCGGACGGCCGCGCCTTTAAGGACTCCGCCGGCTTCAAACAGCTGCTCCTCGCCGACCGGGACGCCGTCGCGAAGGCCTTCATCGAACACCTCTGCACCTATGCCCTCCGCCGGGTGCTCACCTTCGACGACAAGGAAGACATCGATGCGATCGTCG
>CAIKWA010000027.1 GCA_903831005.1 uncultured Opitutia bacterium | reverse complement strand
CGAACGCCTAACCCAACCTAAACACACCACCATGAAGCTCGTCGTCGCCATCATCAAACCCTTCAAACTTGAAGAAGTTAAGGACGCTCTCGCCGAAATCGGCATCGAGGGTATGACCGTAACTGAAGTCAAGGGCTTCGGTCGCCAGAAGGGTCACACGGAGATCTACCGCGGTTCCGAATACACCGTCGATTTCCTCCCCAAGGTGAAGATTGAGGCCGCCGTCGCTGACGAGCAGGTCGAGAAGGCCATCGCCACGATTTCCAAAGCCGCCCAGACGGGTAAGATCGGCGATGGTAAAATCTTCGTCATTGGACTCACCGACGTCATCCGCATTCGCACCGGCGAGCGGGGTCCTGCCGCCATCTAAGTCCCCCAGTTCGGAGCAAAGAGAAGGGCGTCCCTCAGGACGCCCTTTTTCTTTGGCTTATTTCGCGGCGGCTTTGGCTGCGGCTTTGGCCGCGGCCCTCGCGGCGTCTCGCTTGGCCAGCATGCCGGGCGAGTTCCACTTGATCACATGGTAGGTCGCCTGCCCTTCGCCGGCGTTACGGATGGCGTGTTCGATATTGGCAGCCTGGAAGATGACGGAGCCTGGTCCGAGCTTGACCCAGTCGCCAGCGACGAGCGCCTCGACGGTACCCTCCTTCACGATGAGCAATTCTTCATCGGCGTGCTGGTGGGGCGGGTGCGGCGCCTGACCGGGATTCAGGGTCGTGATATGATATTCAAGTTCGTCGAGGGTCGCGGTCGGAGACTCACAGACCTTGCGATAGGCGCCAATCTTGGTCGGCTTGACCACCATCTTCTCCCAATCAAAAGCCATCGACCCCATGACAGGCTTCGGCGCGGGGACCGTGGCGGCAAGGCGGTCTTGGCCAATGAAACCGAGGAGACCCAGGCAGACGGAGGCGGTGAGAGTGGCGACAATAAGGTCGCGACGGGTCGGGGTGATCATAAGTCGTTTCTAGGAAACTGGCCGAGGGGAGTAAAGAGCCCATCCAGACGCCTTGCCCTTGGGCCGACCCCGAGCCTAATCTACCCTATGCTTAGCCCCGTACACCGATGGACGGCCGCCCTGCTCGCCTTGGCTGGCCTACTTACGGGCTGCGGCGACGGCAAGACCACCGCCGAGAAGAAGGCCGCCGAGGGCTATCTGATCATCAACAACATGGCCGAGCCCTCGGGACTCGACCCGCAGACCATCACTGGACTGAGCGAAAGCCACATCATCGGGGCGCTGTTCGAAGGCCTCGTCAATTACGACCCCAAGGATCTGCACCCTGTCCCGGGCGTGGCCGAGAGCTGGACGATGTCGAAGGACGGCAAGGCCTGGACGTTCCGCCTGCGCGCTGATGCACGCTGGTCCAACGGCGATCCGGTGACGTCGGCCGACTTCCGCTTCAGTTACGAACGCATGCTCTCGCCGAGCTTCGGCGCGGAATACGCCACGATGCTGCATGGTCTCCGTGGGGCCAAGGCCTTCCACGCCGGGAAGACGAAAGACTTCAAGTCGGTTGGCGTCCTTACACCCGACGCGCGCACACTCGTCCTCGAACTCGAGGATCCGATTCCGTACTTCCTCCAGCTCCTCTGTCACCACAGTTGGATCCCCGTACACCCCGCCACGATCCTGAAGCACGGGAAGATGGATTCGCTCAATACGCTTTGGACCCGACCCGGCTCCCTCGTGGGTAACGGTGCCTTCACGTTGGAAAAATGGGAAGTCGCCCGCCGCGTCGTCGTGCGCAAGAATCCGGCCTACTGGAACGTCAAGGAAGTCTCGCTCAACGCTGTTGAGTTTCGAGCCATCTCCGACCTCTTCGCCGAAGAGCGCGCTTTCCGCGGCGGCGAGTTGCACATCACCGGCGCCGTGCCGCCCTACAAGGTCGCCAAACTCCGCGAACAGAAGGCCCCGCAGCTTCGCCTAGATCCGTTCTTCTCCACCTCCTTCGTCTGGGTGAACTGCGATATCAAAGGCACCAAGCCGGCCGACCTCGCCGCCCGCAAAGCCCTACTGGATCCGCGCGTCCGCCAAGCGCTCGGCATGGCCATCGACCGTAACCTGATTGCCGAGAAAGTCCTGCGCGCCGGCGAGACCCCTGCCCTGCATTTCACGCCGCCTGGTACCGGCGGCTTCCAGCCGACTGCGCGCTGGAAGCAGGATGCGGCCGAGGCCCGTCGCCTGCTGGCCGACGCCGGCTACCCCGGCGGGAAGGGCCTGCCGAAGTTCGATTACCTCTACAATAGTTCGGAAGGTTCGCAGATGGTCGCCCAGGCCTACCAGGAGATGTGGCGCCGCGAACTCGGCGTCGAAGTCGAGCTGCGCAACCTCGAATGGAAAGTCTATCTCTCCGCAATGCGCAAGGGCGAGTTCCACCTCTGCCGTGGTGCCTGGGTCGGTGACTATAACGACCCCAACACTTTCCTCGAGATGCTGCTCAGTGGCAACGAGCTCAACGTCTCGAACTGGAGCGACGCCGCATACGACCGCCTGCTCGGACTCGCCGCCAAGGAAACGGACGCCACCAAGCGCTTCGGCTACTTCCAGCAAGCCGAGGCGCGCCTCATCAGCCAGGCCCCCGTTTTGCCGGTCGTCTTCAATAAGAATAAGTTCCTCATCCGCCCCGAGGTGCAGGGTTGGTATCCGACCCTGCTCGACCAGCACCCGTTTACCGCCGTCCGACTCATCCCTGCGAAAGGGGATTGAAGGACTAGCCGACGCCCCTAATCTCCTTCCTATGCGCTTCCTTGCCCTCGCCCTGCTGGCCTTTCTGACCGCCGTCACTGGCCACGCCCAAGCCGAACCCCTCCGCACCGTAGGTGGCGAGGACAAGGCCTTTGCGAAACTTCGTGGTATCACCTTCTTCTTCATCGACGTCAGCACCTCCGAAAGCCGCCCCGAAGACGCCGACCTCCGCAGTGAGATTCGCGACGCCATGGAACTCGAAATGCGTCGGGCCGGCATCACCCCCAAGGAATTCAATCCGCAGACGCCGGAAACCTCCACCCCCCTCCTGACCATCGACGTCCGCTTCAACCGCGGACTCGGCCGCTACGACGCCGACGTGATTCTTTCCGTCCGCGACAACGCCACGATCTCCCGCAACAAGGAAGCGGTACTGGCCCAGTCCTACTCGCAGTCGAAGCGCGCCAGCGGTACGTCCGAATCCACCTTAGGGCGAGAAATCAAGGCCCGCAGCCGCGAACTGGTGCAGGAGATTATCGCTGGCATCAAGACCCTGAAGTAAGGGCGCAGGCCTCGACTCCCTCTATCACAACTTGCGCCGCGACGCCCGCTGGCCCAAATATTGGTTCTAAACTTATGTCCTCCATCGAAGCCCGCCTCTCCGAACTCGGCCTCACCCTACCGACCCCCCCCGCCGCCGCCGGAGCCTATGTCCCGGCCGTCCGTACGGGCAACCTGCTCTACCTCGCTGGCACCTTACCGATGAAGGACGGCAAGGTCGCCTCCCTCGGTAAAGTTGGCCGCGAGGTCGACCTCATTCAGGCGGCGGAGGCCGCCAAGCTCTGCGCACTTAACGCGCTGGCCAACGCCAAGGCCGCCCTCGGCTCGCTCGACCGCGTGGTACGCGTGGTCATGGTCAACGGCTTCGTCAACGGCATCGACGGCTTCAGCGACAGCCCCAAGGTGCTCAACGGCGCCTCGGAGTTCCTACTCCAAGTCTTTGGCGACGCCGGTAAGCACGCCCGTGCCGCGGTCTCCGTCAACGGCCTACCGCTCGGCGTGTCCGTTGAAGTGCAGATCGTGCTCGAGATCCGCGACTGAGCCCACTCAGCCGTCGGACAGGCTGATCTTAGTGAAGTCGATTTTGAAGGCGATCCCCTTGGGAGGCTTGCCGCAATTTCCGACCATGCCGCAGGCTTGTTTCACCAGCTCCGCCATGCGGGAGTCGGCTGGCTTCGTCAGCCAGCCAGAAAAAACGACGAAGCCCGATGCATCGACAGAAACCGTGACGCCGCAGGAGCCGCCGGTGGCGATCGAAGATCCCTCGGCCGCGACGAGTTCATTCCAGGCCGTCCGCAGACGGGCCTGGACCTCGCCGGCGTATATCGCCTGCTCGGAGGCCGAACCACCGTCGCCGCCATTATCGCCAGCTCCGTAGCTACGACCCTTCTTCACCGAGACACCCCCGATGCCGCCAGTCTTGCCAGAGCCAGACTTGCCGCCCTTTGATTTCATGAATTCACCCAGCGTGGTCTTGCCCGAACTGCTGCTCGCGCCAGCCTTGGAGGAGGATTTAGCCATGGTCTTGGCCGAACTCGGGGATGCAGCCGCAGACTGTTCGGCTTGCTCCCGATCCTTGAGAATCTTCTCGACGTCGAGTTTCTTAAGACGAATCCGGGCGACGCCGTTGTTCGAACCCGTCTCGGACCCTTGGGCGACGCCCGACTTCTTGCCGACTTCGCCCGGGCGCTTACCCGAGATACCATTCAAATCGACCAACAGCGGATCTTCTGGAATGATAACCTCACCCGGATGGCGGGAGGCGTACCAAGAAAATCCGATGATTGCCCCCAAGATGCCGAGGTGCAACGCGACGGAACCGACCCATCCTTTGCCTCCGCTCGACATATCAGCGCGTCTCGGTGTCCAGCCCCGCCTTGGTGAGTCCCTTGGCCCGGGCCGCGGAAAGGACGTCGATAATCTTCTGGTAGGACAATACGCCGTCGCCACGGATTCGTAGGACTGGCTGCTCGGCTTCCGGCATGGCGGCGAGGGCGGCGAACTCCGTTTCCAGCTGGGCGAAGGTGACCGAGCGGGACCCGATAGTGTAGCCGCCATTACGGTCGATGCTCACGAAACGGTACTGGACCTTAGTGTCGGGGGTCTTGCCCGCGCCTTTCTCGGCTTTAGGCAAGTTGACCGCGGTGGTCTGCTCGAGCACCGGCGTCGAGATCATGAAGATGATCAGTAGCACGAAGCACAGGTCGAGCATTGGCGTGACGTTCAGCTCACTGATGACGTGGAGCCGGTTAGGTCTGGAAAACGAGCGGGCCATGGGGGCTTACTGCGCGTCTTCCCAGCCTGGCAAAGCGAAAGGAGTTTCGGTGACGGGGGGCAGGGTAGCCTCAGCGGCGGCGACCGGAGCGGCGGCGCGAAGCAGACGGTCGCGTTCCTGCGCGGCCTCGAAATTACGGCGAGCTTCGCCTTCGAGTTCCAGTTCGACGCGGTCCGCGAGCGAGCTGGCGAAGTTCTCGAGTTCAGTCGTCATGATTTTTACCTGCGTGAGGAGGTAGTTATAACCGAAGGTGGCGGGGATCGCGACGAGCAAGCCGAGGGTCGTGGTCACGAGCGCGCCGCAGACGCCGGGAGCGAGCTGCGCGATGCTGGCCTTCTCGGTCAGCGCGCCGAAAGTAACCATCACGCCCCAGACCGTACCGAGCAGGCCGAGGAACGGACCGCCGGAGACCAGCGAGCTCAGCAGCACCATCTTGTCTTCGTACTTTACCATCGTTCGGGCGACGCCACGCTGGACCGCATTCTCGACGTGCCCCATACAGAGAGTGACGTCGGACTTGCGGACGAGGCGACCCTTGTGGCGCTGCACGGCGGAAACACCTTCAGCGACAAGGAACTCATAAGGTCCGAGGTTGGAGCCGCGCGGAAAATTAAGCGCGACGACGGAAGCCTCATCGCGAAGGCGCCGTTCGAACGCATGATTGCGACGGCGTAACTCCTGGACGTCGGACCACTTCTGAATCATCGCGCCCCAGCCAATGAAGGAACAGATAAGCAGGACGACAGCGACGGCCATACCCGCGGAGTCCATCTGCTTGAAATACCAGAGCGCACCTTTATCGGTCTCGGCCAGCACAAGCATGAGTACAGGAGAAAGCATCGCTTTCATAGGCAATCCGCCGACGGCATGGCTTCAACCTGAAAAGGTTCGTGGTCGCACTTGAAACTGAGGCCGTTCGCATGCACTGTGACCCCCTTGATTCCTCGTCCGCCATCCTGCCAAGGCTGCGCCCAGAGCGCCGCGGTGTACTTTACCCTCGTCGCCGGGGGCAAGGCCGAGACCTATGCCTGCTGCCAAGGCTGCCCCTCCCTGCTGACGGATTCCATCCTGCCCTCCCTCGCGCTGGGGCTGAAGCTGACCGTGCCGACCCCCGTTGGCCGGGGCAAGTGCCCCACCTGCGGCTTCCGCTGGGCCGACTTCGACCGGGTCCACCGTTTCGGCTGCCCTACCTGCTACGACGCACATGCCCCCCAAGCCTTGGCCACGATTGCCCGGATCCAACCAGGTCTAGAGCACCACGGGCGCCGGCCTTACGACGCCGCTACCGACCGCGAGGCTAAGCTAACCAAGGCCCGCGTCCTCCTTAAGGCCGCCATGAAGGACGAGGACTACGAAACCGCAGCGGTCCTCCGGGATCAGATTGCCGAGCTCGAAGCCGGCCTGCCCAAAACCAAAACCTGACCTTAGGATGAAGCCTGTAGCCCTACTGACCAACGACGACGGCATCAACGCCGCCTTCCTCCACGCCTTGGTCGCCGCCTGCGTGTCCGAGGGCTTCGACGTCGTCGTCGCCGCCCCCTCCGGCGAACGCAGCTGGATCGGCCGCGCCTTCAGTCGCCACCGCGAAGTCACCCTCGCCGACTACCCGAACCTCGGCCGCCAGGCTTGGTCCATCGACGGCACACCCTCGGACTGCGTGAATATCGCGCTCGGCCACCTGCTGCCCGTGAAGCCAGACGTGGTCCTCTCGGGTATCAATATCGGCTTCAACGCGACCATGCCGCTTTGCCTAAGTTCTGGCACGATTGCCGGGGCAACCGAAGGCACCGCCTGGGGCCTGCCGGCCGTGGCCTGCTCCCTCGACCTCGAGCAATCACTCTTCGAGCAGGTCCACCGGAACTCATCCGTTTGCCCGCCGGCCCTCCGACCGCACCTTGAGGCCGCCTGCCGCCACGCCGCCCGCTTCGCCAAGGGACGCGTCGGCCTGCCAAGCCACGATCTGCACGTGCACAGCCTCAACTACCCCGCGAATGTCACCGACAATACCGCGATGGAACGCTCCACGCCCGCGCTGGTCCGCCATGGCTCCCTCTTTAAACGTTCGGCGCAGGGCTTCGCATTCGCCTGGAACGACGGCGAGAGTCTCACCACCGATAAACAATCCGACCTCGCCGTGTTGGAGCGAGGCCTGATTAGTCACACGGTCTTCGACTTCGGCGCCACCGCGCCGCTCTGAGCCGACTCAGTGCGTGTGGCCGTGATCATGGCCATCGCTATGATCATGGTCGTGGTCATGGTCGTGATGACCTTCGCCGGCGAAGAGTGCCGGCAAAAGCAGCACCAGTCCACCGATGAAAACGGGGGCCCAAGCATTGCGCAGGCCATGGGCCGCGAGGTAAGGATAGAAGGCAACGAACCCAGCAAGAGCCCAGGCACCGAGGTGATTGGTGAAAATCCAGAGGCCCTTCAGGCCGCCATCATTGGCGCGACGCTGGACGTAGACGGAAAGAAAGCCGGCGAAGAAGACCGCGGAGAGGATGAGGAGGAAGATGGCGAACGGAGCCCAGCCTTCGACGGCGTGGTGGTGAATATCTTTGGCCTGCTTCTTAACTTCCGGCTCGGCGGCGGCTTCCGCCGCAGCGACGGCGGCCTTCTCATCGAAAGCCTTACCCTTGGCGGCGGTCTTGGCCTTAGCGACGGCCTTCTCCACAAGGGCGGCCTTGACGGTGGCCTCCTTGGCATGGGCACCCGACTCCGGAAGAGTGTGACTCATGTAGTAATAGGCGCCGACGGAAAGACCGTAAAAGACGGCGCCGAGGAGGACGGTGTTGATGGCCAGGCCGAGGCGGCTGAGGGGCTTGGTAAGATCCAGCGAGAAGCTCATAGGAATATGGCGGCAACCTAGGGGAGCAGGCCAAGCCTGCAAATCCAAACTTGGAATCTAGCCCCACTGTCTCCTGATTAAGCAAAGCATGGCCCGTCCCCTTCCCGAAACCGTCCTTTTCGACCTCGATGGCACCCTCGTCGACAACTTCGAGGCCATCCATCGCTGCTACGACGACGTGATGAGCATGATGGGCCTTCCCGGCGTGACCTTGGAGCAAATCCGTCGCGCGGTCGGCGGGTCGGTCAACGTCACCGTCGTTAAGCTGGCTGGCGAAGCCAACGCCCCCACCGCGACGCGCCTCTTCCGCGAGCACTTCCCTGCCGTGATGTACCATGGCCTGCGAGCCTACCCCGGCTGCCGCGAGATCCTCGTTGGCCTGCGCGCCAAAGGCCTACGCGTCGCGGTGTACACGAATAAGGACGACGCGAACTCGAAGAAAATCATGGAGCACCTGGGACTTGATGATGTCATCGACGGGGTCTACGGCACCAACGTCCACCCCTGGCGCAAGCCCCAGCCAGAATTCACCCACTTCGTCTTATCCTCCCTGAAGGCTGACCCGAACCGCACGGTTATGGTCGGGGATTCGCCTTTCGACATCGCCACGGCCCGTAACGGCAAGCTCGCCGCGATTCATTGCGTGACGACCGGCAGCCACACCGCCGAGGAACTCGCCCCCTACGCCCCGGACACCGTCCACGCCGGCCTCCCCGAACTGGGTCGCGAGCTCTTCGGGCTAGGCTGATTTTCGTTTCGCCCCCGCCCCGCGGGGGTGATTGGCTACCCGCATGTCGCCGCCACGCGAACCGCCGCGCGGACCCGAAACCACCCTTTCGGGCGTGGTCGAGCGCATCCTCTGGCTCGATGAGGAGACGCATTTCACGATTGCGGAGCTCGCCCCAGAAGCCGGCGAGAAGGTCATCATCCTCGGTAACATGACTGGCCTGCAGTGCGGCGAGACCGTGGACGTCAACGGCCACTGGGAACGTCACCCTTCGCACGGTCCGCAGTTGCGGGTGCGGACCTTCAGCTCACGCCTGCCCTCTTCCGTCCACGGCATCCGCAAATACCTCGGCAGCGGACTCATCAAGGGCATCGGCAAGACCTACGCCGACAAAATCGTCGCGAAGTTCGGCGTCCGCACTTTCGACATCATCTCCAACCAGTCGGGCCGCCTCCGCGAAGTCGATGGTATCGGACCCGGGCGCGCGAAGGCCATCAAGGCCGCGTGGGATGACCAGAAGGCCCTGCGCGAGGTCATGGTCTTCCTGCAGACCTATGGCGTGACCAACGCCCTCTGCATCCGTATCGTCAAGGCCTATGGCCAAGACGCGAAGAAGGTGCTCACCAGCGAACCGTATCGCGTGTGTCGCGAGGTCGAAGGCGTCGGCTTCAAGACGGCTGACAAGATCGCCCGTAACCTCGGCCTGCCCACCGCCGGCCCGCAGCGCGTCGACGCCGGCATCCTGCACACGCTCGAGGAACTTGAAGGCGAAGGCCACAGCGCCTTCCCCGACGAAGGTCTGCTGGAGAAAGCCACCGAACTCCTCGAGGTCGATAAGACGATTGTCCATGACCGCCTCCGCAAACTGATGGAAGAAAAGGCTGTCGGCGTGCTCTCCACCCGCGGCGTCCGCCTCGTCCAGCTCCGCCCACAGGAGAACGCCGAGAAGTCCATCGCTGCCTCCATCCAACGCTTCCTCGCCACGCCCTCGGGCCTGCCGACGATCGTCGCCGATAAGGCCGTCGAATGGGCCCAGACCCGCGCCGGCTTCGCCTTCTCGCCTGCGCAGGCAGCCGGCGTGCTCATGGCGCTCCAGAACAAGGTCACCGTCCTCACCGGCGGCCCCGGCACGGGTAAGACAACCATCCTCAAGGCTCTGTGTGATATCCTCAGCGCCAAGCGCGTCCGCATGGCCCTCGGCGCGCCTACCGGCCGCGCGGCGAAGCGCATGACGGAAGCCACGCGCGTCCAGGCCTCGACGATTCATCGGTTGCTGAAGTTCGATCCAGCGGCTGGTGGATTTACTTCGAATGCCGAGAACCCACTCGCGACAGACTTCGTCATCATCGACGAATCCTCGATGCTGGACACCAAGCTCGCGGCCTCGCTCCTGCGCGCCGTCCCCGGCACGGCCCACCTCCTCCTCGTCGGCGACGTCAACCAGCTCCCGTCCGTCGGAGCCGGCAACGTGCTCGGCGACCTCATCGATTCCGGCGCGGCCGCGGTCACGCGTCTCGACACGGTCTTCCGCCAAGGTGCCCGCAGTGGCATCGTCACGGTCGCCCACGGCATTCTGCACGCGGACACCACGCCGCCCACGCCAGTCGACGATCCGGCGAAGCTCGACTTCACCCAGGATATCCACTTCGTCCGCGTCGACGACCCGGAAGCCTGCGTCGCGATGGTCACGAAGCTTTGCTGTGACATCCTGCCGAAGGCGCTCCGCTTTGACCCCCTGCGCGATATCCAAGTGCTCGCCCCGATGCACAAGGGTACGGGCGGCATCCAGGCCTTCAACCAGGCGCTGCAAGGCCGCCTGCGTGGGGCTGATGCGCGCCCGGGCCGCATCCAGCCGGGAGATAAGGTCATCCAGACCCGTAACAACTACGACAAGAACGTCTTCAACGGCGACTTTGGCGTGGTGCTCGGCCAGAACGAGGAAGGCACGCTGCTCATCGATTTCGACGGCGCCCGTGTGGAACTCGAACGCGGCGAACAGGGCGACCTGCACCTCGCCTATGCGGTGAGCATCCACAAGTCGCAGGGCTCCGAATTTCCAGCGGTGGTCGTACCCCTGCTCCGCCAGCATAGTATCATGCTCGCGCGCAATCTCGTCTACACCGCCGTTACGCGCGGTCGCAAACAGGTCATCTTGGTCGGCGATCCCACCGCGTACGCGATGGCCGTACGCAACGCTTCGGATTCACGCCGCATCACCGGCCTACTTCCCCGCCTCCGCGGCGAGGAGTGATTAGAGCCTTACCCTCATCGTCCCGCGCGTGACGCCGAGCTGATTCAAGACCTTAAGGTCGTTCCAGAGGGCGGTGCCGTCGAGGTCACCCTTGAGGAGGGCCTGATATTTCTCGAGCGTGCGCGTGACGGTGGAAGCATCCTCGTCGACAAATTCGACGCGGAAGCGGCGAACGCCGAGAGCCAGCAGCTGGGTGACATATTCGGCGCCGGTCTGGGCCCGCGAATTAAAGAGCGTATTACGGCAGCCCGCGTCGGCTTTAAGGATGTGTTCGGCACCGACGCGGTCGCGCAGCTTGACGCGGTGCGTCTCGCAGGGGCGGCCGCAATCGCGGTAATCCTTACCCTTAGAGAGGAAGGCACAGAATACGCAGTGCTCCATATGGAACATCGGCATGTGCTGATGGACCGTGACCTCGAACCACTCCGGCGGAGCGGACTGGAACAAGGCCGTCACCTGCTCCGAGTTGAGGTCGTAGGAGACCGTCAACCCTTCAAGGGCGTGCTCGCGCATGAGCCACTCGGCGGTGAGCCCGTTGGCGACATTCAAGGAGAAGTCGGCGCGGAGGCGCTTGCCTTTGAAGGCACGCAGGTCCTCGTGATTGCGGACCAGATAGCCATCGGCCTCGCAAGAGAGGACGATCTCGCTGATGCGGGCTTCACCCTGCTTATGGATGCGCGGGCCCATGGCCCAGAACTCGACCTTGCGACCGGCTTCCTGCTCGTAAGCGCGGACACGGGCGACGGCAGCGCGGAACTTCTTCGGGTCTTCGTATTCGGCGTAGATGACGCGGGCGCCGCTCGCGAGGGCTGGATCCAGCTGCTCGGGCTCGCGGATGACGACGATGATCTCCGCTTCTCCAGGGCGCTTCGGCTCGAAGGGCGCGACCTTGGTGGCGGCTTCCTCGAACGGCAGGAGGGTCCAGCGGAGCGGTAGACTGCGAAGCTTTAAAACCTGTTCGGCGAGATCGCGACGTAGGCGGTTGAGTTCACTGACGGGAATGATGAGGGCGCCGTCGAGGTCCGCCTGCAGCTCGCCCATCTCGAAGCCTGTATCGCCCAAGCGGCCAAGCTGGTCGCGTAGCGTGGTCACATCCATCGGACGCTTTTCCGCCGCAGCACAAGGCATCGTGGTCTCACCGGCGACGACGTGGCCTTCGCCGTCGTTAAATTCGACACGCAGGGGCTGGCCGAGGCGGCCGATGACCTTGGCGTGCAGCGGACGGCGGTAATTGGCCTTCTCTCGGTCCCAGGAATCATGGAGTCGCTTGTCGAGTTCTTGGTCCTTGGTCTTCCAGAGGATGGCGCCGGTCTTCACCTGCGACCAATCCACGTCTTCGCGGCCAAAGCGGATGAACGTCAAGCCGCCGCGGGCGGGCTCAAGGCCGTGGACGAAGCCACCCTGCTCGCGTTCGGCCGGCTTACCTTGGTCGAACACCACGCCGTCACCAGGCTTGAGCGGGCCTTCGAGTCGCATCGTCACCCCGTTGGTGCCGACGTCGACGACCGTGCCGAGATAGGCGCCGCGCTTCTTGCCGAAACGGGCGTGGACGAGTTGCTGGTTATCGATTCCGCGGAGCCAGCCGGGGTACAGGCCGCGCGAGAAAGTCATCTGCATCGCATAGTCCTCTTCCTGGCGGACCTGCACAGCGGCACGATCGGCGTCGGCACCCTTCGCGAAAGCCTCCCAGGCGGCATCGACCGCGCGGCGATACGCCCGGGTGATTGCGGCCACGTATTCAGGAGACTTCAGGCGTCCTTCAATCTTCAGCGAACGGATGCCGGCGCGGATAAGATCCGGGACGACCTCGATGCCGGCTAGATCCTGAGGGGAAAGCAGATAGGCCTTGTCGCCAAGGTCGCGCACCACGCCATCCACCACGAGTTCATAGGGCAGGCGGCACGCCTGAGCGCATTCGCCGCGATTGGCCGAGCGGCCACCGAGGGATTCGCTCGTCAGGCACTGACCGGAGTACGCGACACAGAGGGCGCCGTGAACAAAGACCTCGAGGTCGAGCGGCGCACCCTTGGTGGCTTGCTCGGCCTGCATCTTTTGCATCTCTGGAATCGAAACCTCCCGACCGAGAACAGCCAGAGACGCGCCGAGGTCACGGGCGTAGTCGACACCGGCGGCGCTCGTGACCGTCATCTGCGTCGAAGCGTGAATGGGGAAGTCAGGCGAAATGCGACGGATGAGGCGACAGATGCCCGGGTCTTGCACGATGGCGGCGTCGACACCGGCGGCGATGATCGAGCGGAGCGTGCGGGCGGCTTCGGCGAGTTCGTCCGGGAAAATTAGCGTGTTGAAGGTCACGTATCCCTTGACCCCTCGGCCATGCAGATAAGCCATGAGTTCCGGGAGGTCGGCCTCCTCGAAATTCTTAGCTCGGACGCGGGCGTTGAAACGACCCACGCCAAAGAAGACGGCGTCAGCGCCATTCTCGACCGCCGCGCGGACGCAGTCCCATTCGCCGGCCGGGGCGAGGACTTCCGGCTTACGGAGGGGAGCAATGAGGCTGGTAGCGGACACGAGGACAGGAAGGCACAGTCCGCCCTTCCCTGCAAAGAGCAATTAAGGCCCCTGGAAGACCCCGCGGCGCTTCCGGGATTGCCCCAGGGCGGCCTTCCCGCCCTAATTGAACTCATGTCCGACAAGCTCGAAGAAATCTTCCTGATGCAGCAGGCGCTCAACAAGCGCATCGGCGTCGAAACCGCCGGCATGACCGAGGAGGAAAAGATCAAATGGGTCCTCAACTACCTCCGCGCCATGCAGCAGGAGATGGCCGAGCTCACTGACTCTGTGCCTTGGAAGTGGTGGGCCAAGTACCAGAAGTTCGACGAGCAGAACGCCCGCGTCGAGGTCATCGACCTCTTCCACTTCCTCATCTCTATCGCCCAAGTCCTCGGCATGTCCGCTGACGATGTCTATCAAGCCTACCTGAAGAAGAACGCCGTCAACCACCAGCGACAGGACTCTGGCTATGTCAAGAAGGACGAGAATGACTCCCGCCATATCTGAACACCGTTGCCATGCGCCATCCCTCCGTCCGCCGCCCCGGCTTCACCCTTATCGAGCTCTTGCTCGTTATTTCGATCATCGCTATCCTGTCGATGGCGACCTTCGCTCTGTTCCGCGCCGCCTCCACGGCCCGCAGTAAGGCGCGCAGCAAAGGTGATATCCAGGCGATTTCGATGGCCTGTGAGAATTACAAGAAGACCTACGGCGACTATCCGTGCCGCGCCAACGTCGGCACTGACGACTCCTTCCGTAAGGACATGTTCGACCAGCTGGTTGGCCGACGCATCATCAAGTCTTTCCCCCTCGCGCCCAGCTCGGCGATCGAACTCATCGCCTATAACGACAACCGCCTACCCTCCGGCTCCCAAGGCCGCAAGCAGAAGGCCTTCATCGGCTACGGCGAAATCAAGACTAACGACGACGCAAACTTCGCCAATGCCACGTGGACCTTGACCTTCGAGTTCCGCGACGCCTGGGATAACCCCTACGACTATCGTTATCGCGTGCTAAACTCCGCTGGTTCCGCCGTCCAGACCGCCGCCGGCGCCTACGTTGCTCCCTTCGCCGACTGGAAGTCGCCGAACTTCCTCCTGGTCTCCTGCGGCTCGAATTATGTCGATAAAGGAGAAGGTGTCATGCCCGATATCAAGGAATATTGGGACGAGACCACCCTAACCAGCGGAATCAAGATGACCAAGAACGGCCTGATTCCTTTCATACCTGGGCCTCCAATCGTCTACCCCTATTTCGAAGACGCGGACAGCGCGCTCGGACCTTTCCGCGCGGACAATATCGTCAACTGGTCGAACTGACCTCTCGCTCAAGAGGCTTTCGCATCAGGAACGCCAAACCGACGCAGATCAGCCAAGCCAGGGCGGCGGTGGCCAGGGTATGCGAGAGGAAGTGCTCACCGCGCGCAATCTGGTAGAAGCCCATCCAGCAACCGACACCCACGCCAAGTGCGAGGCCGCGCCAACGTCGGACCTTGAGGACCCAATAAAGCCCGAGTAAGGCGAACCCACCGCTGGCATGGCCGGCTGGGAACGCATGGCTCGGATAACCAAGAGGCTTAGCCTGAAAAAGTAGCAGGTGATCATACATGCCACCGAAGGCCTTCAGCTCGAGCGGCGTCGCCATGCCCGTCGCCGCGCGTAGCTGCGTGCAGACGATTGGAACCACCGCGAGGCAGGCAAGCAGATACAGGGCGCGCAGGCGGACGCGCTTCGCCCATAATGCCACCCCAATCAATAATAAGGCCCAGATAATGATGAGCGCCTTCGGGCCGTCATAAGCCAGAGCGAGGCCGAGCGCATTCTCGTGCGGAATGAGCCAAGCTTTGCCGTCCCAAAAGAACGACTGGAACCAGAAGTCGATCGCTTCGCCACCCAGGCCGGGCAGGCCGAAGAATAATGTGACCGCTGCGACCGTGAGGGCAGGCGCGACGAACGATCGTCGCTCAGCGTGCGGGATTCTGGAGTCCGCCATGGTTGAAGAGGTCATCGGTGGCCTGATAGTAAATAATCGCCTCATCCACCGCGGTGGTATCCGGTGAAGCCACTGGAGTCAGTGCGCCGGTGGCGAGGTCAGCCTGATATTGCACCGACTGGCGCACGGGCTTGAGCACCGTCAGTAATCCGTCTGGGCGCAGTACGGCGACCTTCTGATAGTTACTGATGAATGCGCGAGGACGGAAATTCGGGCTGAGCGCGTCGTGGCCAACAAAGCGAGAAAGGTAACTTGCGCCCAAGAGTCCGAGCACCGTGGGGGCGGTATCGATTTGGCTCATCATCGTATCGAACTTCCGCGGAGGGATATTGCCCGGAGACCAGATAAAGAGCGGAATCTCATACTTTCGGATTTCCAGCTCGCGCTTCCCAGCCACCGAGGCGCAGTGATCGGCCACGATGACGAACACGGTGTCCTTGAACCAGGGCTTAGCCTGCGCGGCCTTGAGGAACGCGCCAATCGCGTAATCCGTATAGGCCACCCCGCCCTCGCGGTTGATCAGCTTCGGGTCGATCTTGCCCGCCGGCCACGTGTACGGGCGATGGTTCGAAGTCGTCATCACGAAGTGATGGAAGGGCTTACCAGCCGCGTGAGCCTTGTCGGCCTCCTCAATCGACCAAGCGAAGGCGTCTTCATCGCAAGCACCCCAGGCGTTACCGAAGCTCGCCTTCTTGCCAGCGGCTTCCTGACGGGGGAGGTCTACCACTCGGTAGCCGTTGGCCCCGAAGAAGTAGTTCATGTTATCGAAGAAGCCGTCGCCGCCGTAGATGAAAGCCGTGTCGTAACCCTGCGTGCGAAGGACGGAACCGAGGGTCGTGAGATTTTCGCAGCCTTGACGTCGGAGGACGGACTGTCCCGGAATCGGCGGAATCGACAGCGAGAGCGCCTCCATGCCGCGGACCGTGCGCGTTCCGCCAGCGTAGCAACGGGAGAACCAGAGCGACTCGCGAGAGATGCGGTCGAGGTTAGGCGTGAGGTTCTTCGCGGCGTAATCTGGCGAACCGTAGCAACCCACGAATTCAGCGCTGAGGCTCTCGATCGTGATCTGAATCACGTTGAGACGGCGAGCGGGCGTGGCAGCTTTGATGCGTCGAGTGATATCGTTGAGGTCAGCACTAGCGGGCTCGCCGCCTTGCGCAAGGAGCGTGGTGCGGAGCTGCGCGACGGCGTCAGGGCGCGAGGGATAGAAGCGCTTCCATTCCAGCTGATTGGCCCAGAAGGCTGCCAAGAAGGCATATTCGCCGTTCTTCGCGATTTCGGTATCGTAGCTATTATCCCAGCCCGGCTGCGGATCGCCCATGTGACGCAGGCCAGCGGTGAGGCGTTCGGCGATAGACGTGCGAGCCGTGGTAGCGGCCTTAAGGTCGCGGCGGCCTTCCAAATAAGCGACGAGCAGGAGCCCGAGCAAAGGCGCGAGCAGTAAGGCGAAGTTGCGCCAGCGCGGCGTGGCATCGGCCGCAGCGCCTTCTTCCCAGCGGCGGACGAAACCCAGCCGGCGCCAAAGCAGGAACAGCCCTGTCGCAACTGCGAGCACGATGGCGATGATCAGCGGCAGGTTGTAGGACTCCTTGATATTCTTCACCACCTCGGTCGTGTAGATGAGGTAGTCGACTGCGATAAAGTTAAAGCGGACACCAAATTCCTCCCAGAAGAGGATTTCGGAAATCTTCCAAAACGTGAAGAGGAACGCTCCGAAGAGCCAAGCCGCGCGCAGAGGCAGGCGCAGCCATCGGGAGGCGGACCAGGAAGCCGGCCAGACCACACTGAGGAGACCCAAAGGCAAGGTCAGGAACCACGCCATACAGAGGTCGAACAACAGGCCAACGAGTAAGGCGGCGAAAGTCGGCAGGCCCCACGATACACTGCCGGCCGTGGCCACCAGCAAGCCAAGGCGAAGGAGCGTGCCGAGAAGGACGTAACTGCTAGCCAAGAGCAACGTGCCTCCCTGCCGCGAGCCCAAGACCTTCGAGAACAGCGATTTCACAAAGTGATTAGTCGGAAAATCGCCCGCACAGGGCGAGCCAATTAAACGACCGCCAAACGGCTTCAGCGCTCCGGCACCTCATCGACGCCCGAGCCGCCCCAAGGGTGGCAACGACAGATTCGACGGAAGCCTATCCAACCTCCCTTGAAGAAACCAAAACGCTCGAGAGCCGTGGCCGTGTAGCAGGAGCAAGTCGGATGATAGCGGCAGCCAGAACCCGGGATCAGATGCAGAGGCTTCGAAAGGAAACGCTGGTAGAAACGGACGATGCCCAAGGCCAGATTAGCCAGCAGGGATGGGCGCGGTTCACTCATGTAGCCGAACCAGCCTTAGACGCCAGAATGCGGACCGCGGCCGCGGCGTAGACCTTGCGGAGCTCAGCCAGCGAGCGTTTCACCATACCGGACCGAATGACCAGCACGACCTCCCAGCCAGCCGGGAAGGCCGACTCGTCGCTCCGGAATAGTTCGCGGGCGAGACGCTTCGCGCGGTTACGATCGACCGCCAAAGGCAGGTTCTTCTTGGCGGCGATAACGGCGAAGCGGGTCGGACCCTTTTCGCCCGTCAGGCGAAAATTCAAAAGAAAAGGCCCGCAATCGAGTCGCGAGCCTTCTTGGCGGAGGCGGCTGAACTCGGCCGAGGCGCGAATTCGACGCTCCCGCGGGAGACGCATGGGAGATTAGGAAGCGCCGAGGCGCTTGCGACCGATGGCACGGCGCTTGGCCAGCACCTTACGGCCACCGGGGGTCTTGGAACGGGCGCGGAAACCGCACTTGCGGGCGCGGGAGATCTTAGACGGACGATAGGTCGGATGCATGGCTGTAAAGGGAACAGCCAAGGACACCCCACCGAGGGTGTCAAGCCCCACGCTTCCCGGCTTGGCAGAAGGCCTTCCGAGGGGGAGGATGGGGGTATGAGCCCGGAAAAAGGCAAACTCAGGCCCACCCCGCCCCGGGCCTACCTGAACCCCGAGTTCATGGCCAGCCCCCAGGCCCGCGGCATCCGCGTGCTAACGGAGATGACCGAGCCCCACCAGCGCTTTAAGAAATACGGCGTCCGCAACACCGTCGTGATGTTCGGCTCCGCCCGTACGCTACCTCCGGAAGTCGCCCGCCAGCGCCTCGAAGAGGCCAAGGCTTTCGCCGCGGCTGGCAAGTGCTCCGATGCCGAATGCGCGCATCGCGTTCGCGTCGCCGAAATCGACCTGCGTAGTTCCGCCTATTACGAAGCCTGCCGCGAGCTCGCGTTCGAGATGACCAAGTGGTCGCTCACGCTTCCCGAGTGGCAGCGCTTCCTCGTCTGCTCCGGCGGCGGACCTGGCATCATGGAAGCCGCCAACCGCGGCGCTCACGAAGCCGGCGGTCGTTCCGTCGGCCTCGGTATCGCCCTCCCCTTCGAACAGGAACATAATCCTTACATCACGCCCGAGCTCGACTTGGAGTTCCACTACTTCTTCGTCCGTAAGTATTGGTTCCTCTACCTCGCCAAGGCCCTCGTGGCCTTCCCGGGCGGCTTCGGGACGATGGATGAGCTCTTCGAGATGCTCACGCTGATCCAGACGAAGAAGACGAAGAAGCAGTTCCCGGTGCTGCTCTTCGGCTCGGCCTTCTGGAAGAACGCCATCAACTTCGAAGCGTTCCAAGAGTGGGGCATGGTCTCGCCGGAAGACCGCGACCTCTATATCCATGTCGATTCCGTCAAGGAAGCGCGCGACATGCTGATCGAGATTATCACCGAGAAGTACCTCAAGCCCGACAGCGAAGCGAATGACTGAGGCCATCGCGATTGCCCTGACGACCCTACCCTCGCGCGACGAAGCTGACCGCCTCGCCGCTGACGCAGTGTCTGCAGGACTGGCCGCCTGCGCGCAGGTCGACGGACCGATTCGCTCCCACTACACCTGGGAAGGTAAAGTCGAGAGCGAGGATGAGTTCCGCGTGACCTTCAAGTACGCCGCAACGAAGGGCGCCGACCTCGAAGCGTGGGTCCATGCCCGCCACCCCTACGCCGTGCCGCAATGGCTCACCTTCGCGGCTGACCACACTTCGCCTGGCTACCGCGCCTGGGTGCTCGGCGTACGCTGACCCATGGATCTCACCGCCGCCAAAGCCCTCCTCTACTGCGCCCTCGGCCTGTTCGTGCTGGTCGCTTGGGCGCGCGAACGCCGTAAGCGGATCATCACCGGGGAATCCGAGAAATTCTGGCCCGGCACGACCTATGCACCGACGGGCGCCTATTTTGTCGCGGCCGCCGGGGCCATCCTGATCACCATCGCCGAAGCAGCCGTTGAGAAACGCACCGGCCTCACCGACCAACAGAGCATCCTGCCGGCGATCTTTATCTTTCAACTGCTCGGCGCCTCGATTGTCGAAGAAATGCTCTTCCGCGGCTTCATTGCGCCGGGCGAACTCATCGGCCGCAAGCTGCTCGCGCTGATGCTGATCGGCTCGCTCGTCTTCGCGCTCATCCATAACTTCGACCTCAGCGAACCCGAAGGAAAGGTGAGCGCGGCCTTCGCCTTCATCACCTCGCTGTGGCTCTACGTCGTGCGCTTCAATCCGCTCAATCCGGACCGTTCTCTATTACCGTGTTTTATGGCTCATACCGTTCGTAATCTGGCGGTGTTCGGGATTAAAGGAGCCCAAGGCTTCATAAGCTGGTGATTTGAGGAGGGGCCGCTGGCAAATCCATTGCAACCAGGGGCCAGCTTTGCTGTCTTGAAGAGACCCCATGGATCCCTTTGAACCCGGTAATCGTCGCGATTTTTTGAAGCTCGGCGCGCTCGCGGGTCTCGGTTTCGGGTTGGGTGCGATTCCTTCTGCTGAAGCGAAGCCGGATCCCGCCCAAGTGATGCGTCGGGCCGCCGCCGATATCGGCGCCATCCGTCCGCGGCCGGCTGGCCATAAGCCGGTGTGGGATCTCACGACCAAGCCGCAGGAAAAGATTCGCGTCGGCATCATCGGCCTCAATCGCGGCCGTACGCATGTCGCCTCCGCCGTGGCCACGCCGTTCGCCGAAGTCGTCGCGGTCTGCGACATCCGTGACGACCGCGCCAAGGCGCAGGCCGAAGTGGTCCGGCAGAAGACCGGCAAGATGCCGGCCATCTACAGCGGCGACGAGAACGCCTGGGAAAAAATGGTCGCCCGGGATGACATCGACGTCGTCTACGTCGCAACCCCTTGGGAATGGCATAAGCCGATGGCCATCCGCGCCATGGAGCTCGGCAAGCACGCTTTCCTCGAAGTGAACTGCGGCCTGACGGTCGACGAGTGCTGGGATATCGTCGATGCCTCTGAGAAGTACCAGCGCCACTGCCCAATCCTCGAAAACTGCTGCTACGGCGAAGAAGAGCTCTTCGTCCTGAACCTCCAGCGCCAAGGCTTCTTCGGCGACCTCAAGCACGGCGAGTGCGCTTACATCCACGACCAGCGCGGCAAACCCGGCGCAAGTTTCCTCGACGCCGGCCGCGATTGGCGCCGCCGCTACTCGACGCTCCTCCAGGGCAACCTCTATCCCACCCACGGCCTCGGCACGATTTCCCAGTACATGGGCGTCGGCCGCGGCGATGCTTTCAAATACGCCGTGTCGGTCTCTTCACCAGAGTTCGGGCTATCCCAGTTGCGCGAACGGCTGAAGCCGGACCGCGACCGATCGAAGGACGAACGCTTCGTCTGCGGCGATATGAGCACCACCATCGTGAAGACTGAATTAGGCCGCACGATCGTCGTCCAGCACGACAACACCAGCCCGCGTCCGTATTCGCGCATCAACCTGCTCAGCGGCTCGCTCGCCACCTTCGCCGGTTATCCTAACCGCCTGGCGATTGACGTTGATAACACGAGTTCACTGCTGGATCCGAAAGAGAAGCGGAACAGCCACTCATGGACGTACGAAGGCGAAAAACTGAAAAAGTTCATGGCCGACAACATGCACCCCCTACTCAAGAAGCTGATGGTCGAAGCCAAGAAGGTCGGCGGCCACGGCGGCATGGACCACGTGATGAATTACCGCTTCCTCGACTGCATCCGCCAAGGCATCACGCCCGACCTGACCGTCTACGACGCCGCTTCCTGGTCCGCGTTGCTGGATCTCTCCGATCGGTCCGTCCGCGACGGCAGCATCCCGGTCGCCTACCCGGATTTCACCCGCGGCGGCTGGAAGACCCTCAAACCTCTCCCCATCATCTCGTAACCCTACCCCCACCCCAAACCCTACCCCTTCACTACCATGACCCACCCAGAAAACTCCCACCGTCGCGACTTCCTCAAACTCGGCGCCCTCGCCAGCCTCGGCCTCGGCCTCAGCGCCGTTCCGTCCGCCGAAGCTAAGCCCGACCCGCGCGACCTCAAGTTGCTCGATGCGCGCGACATCTCCGTCACGCGCCCCCGCCCGGCCGGCAACAAGCCCGTCTGGGACCTGACCACCAAGCCGACTGACAAGGTCCGCGTGGCCGTCATCGGCCTTAGCCGTGGCCGCGGTCACGTGAACTCCGCCGCTAACATCCCGTTCGCCGAAGTCGTCGCCGTCTGCGATATCGTCGAAGCCCGTGCCAAGGGCGCCGCCGCCAACGTGAAGAAGATCACTGGCAAGGAGCCCGCCATGTACTTCGGCGACGAGAACGTCTGGGAAAAGATGATCGCGCGCGATGATATCGACGTCGTCTATGT
>CAIKWA010000026.1 GCA_903831005.1 uncultured Opitutia bacterium | reverse complement strand
CGATCCAAAAAAAGGACACACCTATGGCTAAAAAGAAGGCTGCTGCTAAGAAGAGCGCCAAGAAGGCCACCAAAGCTAAGAAGAAGTAATTCTTCCTAGTCTTTTCCGTCCCTCGGGGCGGATGGCGCCGGCACTCCCGGTCATAACAAGGACCCTCGCAAGGGGGTCCTTTTCTTTTGTCCATATCTCTCGCCAGCGTATTGGCTTGAAAACAACCCCCCGTAAGCGGTTTGTTATCCCCCTTCTTACCATGAGCTCCCCTGCATCCGGCCGTATCACCATCGCCAACGGCAAACTCACCGTCCCTGATCACCCGGTTGTTCCCTTCATCGAAGGCGACGGCACTGGCCCGGACATCTGGCGCGCCTCCGTCCGCGTCCTCGACGCCGCAGTAGCCAAGGCTTACGCAGGTAAGCGCAAGATCGAGTGGCTCGAAGTCCTCGCGGGCGAGAAGTCCTTCAAAGCAACCGGCGACTGGCTGCCTGAGGCGACGCTCACCGCCTTCCGCGACTACCTCGTCGGCATCAAGGGCCCGCTCACGACGCCAACCGGTGGCGGCATCCGCTCCCTGAACGTCGCCCTGCGCCAGCAGCTCGATCTCTACGTCTGCCTCCGCCCCGTCCAGTGGTTCACCGGCGTGCCTTCTCCGGTGAAGAATCCTGGTAAGGTTAATATGGTAATCTTCCGCGAGAATACCGAGGACATCTACGCCGGCATCGACTTCGAAGCAGGTTCGGAGATCGCCCTCAAGACGCTCGACTTCATTAAGACGAACTTCCCGAAGGAGTTTAAGAAGATCCGTTTCGGCGCCGAACAGCCCGCCACCGTCGGCCTCGGTATCAAGCCGGTCTCCCGTCCAGGCTCCGAGCGTCTCATCCGTTCGGCCATCCAGTACGCCATCGAGAATAAGCGGAAGTCACTGACGCTCGTCCATAAGGGAAATATCATGAAGTATACCGAAGGTGCCTTCATGAAGTGGGGCTACGACCTCGCTAAGAGCGAGTTCGGCGCCGAGGAAATCGACGGCGGCCCCTGGTGTAAGATCCCCGAAGGCAAGCCGGGCGCCGGCTTAATCATCAAGGATGCAATCGCCGACATCACCCTGCAGCAGATTCTGACCCGCCCGACTGATTTCGACGTCATCGCGACCCTCAACCTCAACGGCGATTACCTCTCGGACGCCCTCGCGGCGCAGGTCGGTGGCATCGGCATCGCCCCCGGCGGTAACATCAATTACCTCACCGGCCATGCGATCTTCGAAGCCACGCACGGCACCGCTCCTAAGTATGCCAACAAGGACGTCGTCAATCCGGGCTCCGTCGTCCTCTCTGGCGAGATGATGCTTCGCTACATGGGTTGGATCGAAGCGGCCGACCTCGTCCTCAAGGGTCTCAACGGTGCAATCGGCGGCGGTCGCGTGACCTACGACTTCGCCCGTCAGATGCAGGGCGCCACCGAGATCAAGTGCTCGGAGTTCGGCGACGCGATCATCGCGTCGATGTAATCGTCCCGGTTCGTCACATAATCCGCACCTCGCCGTTGGCGGCCCCTTGGGGCTTGCCAACGGCTTGTTTTTGGGCGGAATTAAAGGCCTAAACACCACTTCCATGAAGCACGCCCTCACCGCCCTCGCCCTGTCCGTCTTCGTCGCCGGCGTCAACGCCCAGAGCCCCGCTCCGGCGCCGGTCGCGGCCTCGGCCACCGACCTCTCCCTCCGCGG
>CAIKWA010000025.1 GCA_903831005.1 uncultured Opitutia bacterium | reverse complement strand
GGGGCTTTTTTGTGCCTGGGCGAACCTGGATCACATAATCAGAGAAGAAGGGGGAGTTTACCCTTCACTCCATGTTATTTTACAATAATCCATAAATACAGCTTATGCGTATACTCCTTACATTCTTAGCATTTTCTGCCTCAACGTACGCAGCAGAAACTATCTTTCTTTGGAACGGCGGCTATCCCGAACCAAACGGCAAAAAGACGAACGATTCGGCCACCGCTAAAATCATCGTACATCTTCCGGCCAAACCTAACGGAACGGCGATGGTCATCTGCCCTGGCGGCGGCTACGGCAGCTTGGTCATGGATCAAGAAGGCAACGGTATCGCCAAATGGCTGAACTCACAGGGCATCGCCGGCATCGTCCTACAATATCGCCTGCCTAAAGGTCGGATAAACGTTCCCCTACTCGACGCCCAACAAGCGCTGAGGACCGTTCGCAAGAACGCCGAGACGTGGAAGATTGACCCGAAGAAAGTCGGTGTCATCGGCTTCTCCGCAGGCGGACACCTTGCCGCATGTGCGGCCGTGAGGGGTCATATTAGCGCTGGTTGGATCGTCGAAACCCTCGAAGCAAAAGGAAAAGGTAGTCGTCCTGATTTCGCAGTCCTGATCTACCCTGTCATTTCCATGGAAGGAGATGCGCATCGCGGTTCTAAGAAAAACCTCCTTGGGGAAGATTTTGCAAATGTGGGGATATGCCATCTATACTCGGCCCAGAAGCACGTGTCCGCCGAGTCCCCGCCCGCCTTCCTCGCGCACGCGGTCGACGACAAGGTAGTGCCCATCGAAAACAGTCGCATGTTCTACGAGGCCCAGAAGAAAGCCGGGCTCCCCGCCCGCCTCATCGAACTCCCCAACGGCGGCCATGGACTCAACGGCTACAAGGGTCCCTCCTGGGATAAGTGGCAGGCGGAATCCCTACTTTGGCTGAAGGAGATTAAGATGCTGCCTTGACCGCGGATAAAGGACTTCAAATCGGCCGGAATATTTCCCATAAACATCGTCTACCCATGAAATCCCTCCTCCTCGCCCTGCTCGCGACCGGCTCCCTCTTCGCCGGCGAAAAGGCCACCCTCACGCTAGCCGACTTCACCGACCTCAATGGCGGCGCCCCCGCCGGCGGTTGGAAGACCGAAGAAGGCGGCGTCATCCGCCTCATCGCCCAGAAGGGCACGGGTGCGCTGATCTCGAAGAAGGAATATGCCAACTTCGAGCTGACGTGGGAATGGCGCCTCGAGTCCGCCGGCAACAACGGCATCAAGTACTGGGTCAACAACCTCAAGGACGCTAAGGGCAAGAACGACTGGCTTGGCATCGAGTACCAGATGATCGACGACGATAAGCACCCGGACGGCCTCAAGGGCGGTAGCCACAACACCGGCTCGATCTACGACATCTTCGACTCCGCCAAGGACAAGGCCAAGAAGCCCATCGGCGAATGGAACCAGAGCCGCATCGTGGTGAAGGACGGCAAGATTGAGCACTTCCTCAACGGCAAGCCCTGCGCCTCGGCTGATACGAAGTCCGACGAATGGAAGGCCGCGATCGCGAAGAGCAAGTTTAAGAACAAGAAGGGCTTCGGCCCCGGCCAAGGAAAGCTAATGCTCACCGAGCACGGCGACCCCTGCTGGTTCCGCAACCTCGTCGTCACCGAACTCTAAGTCAGCTTAGAGGCTGAAAACAAAGGGCGCCTGATGGGCGCCCTTTTCGTGCCGCCTTATTCAGCCTAACTTGATGCGCAGTCCGTCGTAGCACAGGCCAACCTTCGGGTGCGTCTTGTGCAACTGAGCCGTCGTGGTCTCGTAGTTGATCTGATAAGTCATGTGCGTGATCAACGCCCGCTTGGCCCGCAGGTCATGCGCCGCCTGACAGGCCTCATCGACCGTCATGTGCGTCGGATGCGGATTCGGACGCAGGCCGTCGAGGATGGCGAGGTCGGCATGCTCACCGAGCTCAAGGGACTTCTCCGTCATCGCGCGACAGTCGGTATAATAGGCAAACTTCATGCCCGTCGAAGGCTCTTCGAAGACGAGGCCGAGCGTGGATTCGTTACCATGCGGCAAAAGAGTCGAACGGATGATGCCGCCGCCAGGTAGGATGAGTTTCGAAGGCATCAGACTCAGACTTAACGAAACGTAGCCCGAAGCCTGTGGCTTGCCGACAGCGTAGGGGAAGATGGCCTTGATGCGCTCCAGACCGACCTCGGTCGAGTAGGTCGGTATGGCCGCCCCACCCTTGTTCGTACAGAACTGACGGAGGTCGTCCATGCCGAGGACGTGGTCGGCGTGGCCATGGGTCAGGATGAACGTATCGACCTCACGGACGTCGTACTTCAGACACTGCGTCCGGAACTCCGGCGAGGCGTCGACCTGGACGTGATGGCCCTCGATGACGACGTGCACGCTCGTCCGGGCTCGCCAGTTACGCGGGTCCTTCAGATCCAGCCCCGGGTTGTCATGGGCGGGCAACGGACAGCCCTGCGAGGTGCCGCAGCCCATGATGAGGATTTCCATGAGGCGAAGAAGACGAGAAACCCGATGAAAGGCAAGAGGCGGACTTCGCCGAGTATCGAGTATGGAGTATCGAGTATGGGGTTAATACTAGGGGCATGAAGGGGTGCCTCCCTTCAGGGAATAGCCGACGAGGCCGGAGGTGACCGCTCCCCGGCAAACCTTTCACTCGTGGCGATGAAACCTTCCACACCCCTCGGCCCGGTTAAGACTTATCGCGACCTTCTCGTCTGGCAAAAAGCCAAGCTGATGGCTGTCTCGATCTATCGCCTCTGCGAGACACCCGGCCTTTCGCGAAAATACACGCTTTGCGACCAGATGACCCGTGCGGCCATTTCCATCGCATCGAATATCGCCGAGGGCGACGAACGGAGCACCAACAAGGAATCACTGCGCTTTATCGTCATCGCGCGGGCGTCCCTGGCGGAACTCGAGACCCAGGTTGAGATCGCCCATGAAATCGGCGCGGTCAGCCAAGAGGATGTCGGGCGCTTTCGCGCCCTGGCCGAAGAACTGGGACGACTCATAGGGGGAGTTATCCGCATGAGGCAGGACAGGGAAAGGCTTTCCACCGACCGCTCGTAGTCAGCCGTGGTAGAAGGCGCTATTTTAGACGGGGGAAGCCCTTTTCTCACTACTCTATACTCGATACTCCATACCCGACCGCCTTTACTCCCTCCCCTTCGGCCGTCCCCCGAGACTCCATACTCGATACTCCATACTCTCAGTCCCCGACTTCCGTGTTCGCCAACCTCACCGACAAACTTACCAAGGCCCTCCGCGACCTCCGGGGGCTCTCGAAGCTCTCTGAAGAGAACATCGCGCCGGCCCTGAACGAGGTGCGCTCGGCGTTGATGTCCGCCGACGTCAATTTCAAGGTCGCCAAGGACTTCACCGAGCGCGTCAAGGTCGCCTGCCTCGGCCAAGCGGTCATCGACTCCGTCAACCCGGGCCAGATGGCCGTCAAGATCGTGTCCGACGAGCTCACGAAGCTCCTCGGCGAAGGCGAACGCCCGATCGACCCTCGCCGCCCCCTGCGCGTGCTCCTCGTCGGCCTCCAGGGCTCAGGCAAGACCACCAGCGCCGCCAAGCTCGCCAAGCACCTCGTGAAGAAGGAAGGCATCCGCAAGCCCTCCCTCGTCGCGGCCGACTTGCGCCGCCCGGCGGCCATCGACCAGCTCGAGACCCTCGCCAAGAACGAAGGCTTCGACTTCCGCTCTGACCGCGCCGCGACCGACGTCGCCGCGATGGTAGGCCGCCTCGTCAAGGAAGCCGAAGCCGCCGCCGCGGACCTCGTCATCGTCGACACCGCCGGCCGCCTGCAAATCGATGGCGACCTGATGGAAGAAGTCCGCCGCGTCCGCGAGGCCTTCCAGCCGCACGAGGTCTTCCTTGTCGCCGACGCTGCGCTCGGTCAGCAGGCCGTCGATGTGGCCGCCAAGTTCCACGAATCCACGCCCCTCACGGGTATCATCCTGACCAAACTCGACGGCGATGCCCGCGGCGGTGCGGCGTTGTCGATGAAGACGGTCACGGGCGTCCCGATCCGCTATATGGGCACGGGCGAGAAGTCCTCGGACTTCGATACCTTCCACCCTGACCGCATGGCCCAGCGCATCCTGGGCATGGGCGACGTCGTCTCCCTCGTCGAGAAGGCCCAGGAGGTCGTCGACCACAAGGAAGCCGAACGTCTGGCCGAGAAGATGAAGAAGGCCGACTTCGACCTCGAAGACTTCCTCGCGCAGATGTCGCAGATGAAGAAGATGGGCCCGCTCGGTGATATCATGAAGATGATGCCCGGCATGGGTAACGTCCAGGTCGGCGCCAAGGAAGAGAAGCACCTCGCTAAGACCGAAGCCATCGTGCTTTCGATGACCAAGAAGGAACGTCGCAACCCCGAAATCCTCAACGGCTCCCGCCGCCTGCGCATCGCCAAAGGCTCTGGCACCCAGGTCAGCGACGTGAATGCGTTAATCAAGCAATTCTCCCAGATGCGCGACATGATGCGCATGATGAAGGGCGGCAAGGGCAAGGAACTCATGCGTCGCATGGGCCAGATGGGCGGCGGTCGCGGCGGCATGCCCGGTGGTGGCGGCTTCCCCGGCGGCGGTTTCCCTGGCATGCGCTGAACACCATGTCCAAGATGATTCCCTTCGACCCGGCCCTGCTCTCCCGTCCGGGCTGGATCTTCGACTGCGACGGTACCCTCGCGGCTTCCATGTGGATCCACCACCGCAGTTGGACTCACATCGTGGGCAAGCAGCTCGGTCGTCCGTTCGACTTCCCTTGGCCACTCTTCTGCTCGATGGGCGGCATGTCCGCCGTCGACACCTGCCAGCGCCTCAAGGCCGACTACGGCTTCGACCTGAACGTCGAGCAGCTACTCGCCGACGGTCATGAGTTCCTCGAGGAACACCTCGCCAAGGACGTCACCGCCCGCGAAGAGGTTGTCGCCGTCGTCCACCACGTCCGTGGCCTCGGCCATAAGACCGCCGTCGCTTCGGCCGGCCGCCGCGACCACGTGTACACCACGCTTAAGCAGATCGACATCACGCACCTCTTCGACGCCATCATCACCGCCGAGGACGCCGTGCGCTCCAAGCCGCACCCTGACCTCTTCCTCGCCGCGGCGGATCGTCTTGGACTGAAGCCCGCGGACTGCGTCGTCATCGAAGACAGCCCGCGCGGCAAGGAAGCCGCCGACGCCGCCGGGATGCCGTGCATCTTGGTCGAGCCGGCCTGACCCGAGGTAGGGGCAGCACCGCGTGCTGCCCTAGTGGAATAGATTTAACTAGGGCACGACGCGGTCGTGCCCCTACCGCAATACAGGCACAAAAAAGGGCGGCAAATCGAGCCGTCCTTTTGTTTAAAAGTAATCGCCTGCGGCGATTACTTTTTGAGTTTCGCGCAGAAGCGGCCGAGGCGCTCGAGGCCTTGGGCGATGACCTGGTCAGAAGTCGCGTAGCTGAGGCGGATGTAGCCTTCGGACCCGAACGCGGAACCAGGGACGACGGCCATGAGCTCTTCTTCGAGCAGGCGGTCGGCGAACTGCGTGGAGGTCAGGCCGAACGACTTGATGTTCGGGAAGAGGTAGAAGGCGCCCTGCGAACGGTAACAGGTCAGGCCGGGAATGGCGTTGAGGCCGGCCAGGAGGTTCAGGCGGCGCTTATCGAACACGGCACCCATCTCGGCGAGGGAAGCCTTGGCCTTGTCGGGGTGCTGGTGCACCGCGAGGGCGCCGAACTGCGCGAAGGTGGTCGCGTTGGACGAGATCTGGCTCTGGAGATCGGCTACGGCGGCGACGAGGGCCTTGTCCGAGGCGACGAGGGTACCGAGGCGCCAGCCAGTCATGGAGTAGCTCTTGGCGTAACCGGAGATGGTGATGGTCAGACGGGCGGCTTCAGGGGAGAAGGTCGCTGGGCTGCAGGTGGTCTGGCCGTCATAGACGAGGTTCTCGTAGATCTCGTCGGACATGATCCAGACGTTGGCCTGGACGCAGATGGCCACGAGGGCTTCGAGCTCGGCGCGGGAATAAACGGCACCGGTCGGGTTGGACGGACTGTTGATGATGACCATGCGCGTCTTCGGCGTCAGCGCGGCGGTCAGCTGGGCCGGGGTGATTTTGAAGCCGGTGACGTCTTCGGCGTTCACGACGACGGGCTTGCCGCCAGCGAGCTTCACCATCTCAGGGTAGCTCACCCAATACGGGGCCGGGATGATGACTTCGTCGCCCGCGCTGATCGTCGCGAGGATCGCGAGGTAGCAGGACATCTTGCCGCCCGGGGAGACGACGACGTTGGCGTCGGCGATACCGGTGAAGCCACGACGGGTGTAGTCCTCGGCGATGGCCTTACGAAGGGCGGGAATACCCGGCGTGGGGGCATACTTCGTCTGACCGTCGGCCAGGGCCTTGGCGCAGGCATCCTTAATGAACTGCGGGGTGTCGAAGTCGGGCTCGCCGACGCCGAAGCCGACGACGTCCTTACCGGCGGCCTTGAGGGCCTTCGCCTTGGCATCGACGGCGAGGGTCGGTGAAGGGGCGACGTTGCGGGCCCAGGAGGAGAGAGCGGGATTCGACATGGCTTAGAGCCCCCACGCAAAGGACTCCCAGCGGATTGGCAAGACTGACCGATTAGGGGCAGGGGTAGGGATAGGGGTAGGACAGAACCAATAATCAGAAGCTGAGTCCTTGAAGCCGGAGATTGGAACCGAACCCTACCCCTGCCCCAACCCCTGGCGAGCCTCGCTCGCCTCTCAGATGTCGATGGCGTCGTCCTTGGCCTTCTGGGCACTAGCCTTGGCTTCGTTGGCCCGGCGCAGCGGCTTGAGCTGATCGATACCGACGGAAGAAGAGATCATCCAGGAAGTAATCGAGATGGTCAGGGTGGCCATCGCCCAACTCTTTACCTGCAAGTCCCTGATCAGGCTGTCCGTCAGGGCGAGGATGGCACCATTGGTCACGAAGAGCACCAGGTAGGCACCCAAGCCGAGGGTGATGATCAGGATGGGAATCGAGACGATCATGAAG
>CAIKWA010000024.1 GCA_903831005.1 uncultured Opitutia bacterium | reverse complement strand
GGCGTCTTCCATAATCACACCACGGAATCGGATGGCGACCACACGCTTGACCAGATGGCGGCCGCCGCGGAGGCGCATGGCTGGGAATACCTCGGCATCTCGGACCACTCGAAGTCGAGCTTCCAGGCCGGCGGCCTCGACGAGGAGCGCCTCGCAAAGCAGCTCGAGGACATCGCTAAGCTCAACGCCTCGAAGAAGTATCGCGTGCGCGTGCTCTCCGGTAGCGAAGTCGATATCCTCAAGGACGGCACGCTCGACTTCACGGACGATGTCCTGGCCCGCCTGGACTTCGTCGTGGCTTCGGTCCACAACCTCTTCACCTTGGATCGCGAGGCGCAGACGGCCCGAATTATTAAGGCTATCGAAAACGAGCATGTCGACATGGTGGGGCATCTCACCGGGCGGCTCCTCAACAAGCGCGAGCCTTACGATGTTGATATCGGCAAGGTCATCGATGCCGCCGCGGCCAATGACACGATTATCGAGCTCAACGCCAACCCGTGGCGTCTCGACCTCGACTGGCGCTGGTGGCGGCGCGCCGCCGAGAAGGGTGTGCTCTGTTCGATTAATCCTGATGCTCACGATGTCGACCAGCTGGCCTTCGCCGCCCACGGTGTACGCATCGCCCGTAAGGGCTGGCTGACGCCGGAGCAGGTGCTCAACACGCGTTCGTTGCCGGAAGTGCTGTTCTGGCTCGGTCGCTGAGGTCTCCTTCCGGCTCGCCCTGAGGGCGCGGCCCGTCCTATCCTGCCGCATGCTGCACGATAAGCGCCGTCTGCTCCTCATCGCTGGACCTTGCTCCCTCGAATCGGAGTCCAACTGCCGGACCGTCGCCAAGGAGCTTAAGGCCCTCGCTGCTCGCTATCCGGAGCTGAACATCATCTTTAAGGGCTCGTACGATAAAGCCAACCGCACCTCGCTCGGCGGCGACCGCGGCCCGGGCATGCAGGCCGGCCTCGACCTCCTTGCGATGGTGAAGAAAGATTACGGCTTCAACGTGCTCACCGACATCCATGGTCCGGAGCAGTGCGAAGCCGTCGGCAAGGTCGTCGACGTGCTGCAAATCCCCGCGTTCATGTGCCGCCAGACCGACCTCCTCGTTGCGGCCGCCAAGACCGGTAAGGTCGTCAACGTGAAGAAGGGTCAGTTCCTTTCCCCGTTCGAGATGCGTTTCGTCGTCGATAAGCTCGAAGGCGCTAAGGCCGCCGAGATTTGGCAGACGGATCGCGGTACGACCTTCGGCTACCAGAACCTTGTCGTTGATATGCGGTCCTTCCCAATCATGGCCGGCTTCGGCCACCCGACGATCATGGACGCGACGCACGCGGTGCAATTGCCCGGCGCCGCCGGTGGCTCTTCCGGCGGTCAGCGCGAATACGTCCCAGTGCTCGCCAAGGCGGCTCTCGCCGCGGGTGCCGATGGTCTCTTCATGGAGACACATCCGGACCCCAAGAAGGCGATCTCTGACGGCCCTTCGCAGGTGCCCCTCTCGGAATTCCCGGCGCTCGTTGAATCCTGCTTGCGCGTCTGGAAAGCTGTCCGCGCCTAAGCGGTTAGCTTCGCAATCGCTTCTCGGTCCACCTTGCCGCTGGCGTTCGTCGGCATACTCGGGACGAACACGTAGCGCCGCGGGCGGGCCGAGGGCTCGAGCTGTTCGCAGGCCAGGCGCAACGAGTTTTCGGTGGGGGCGGGGCCGATGACGCAAGCCGTCACGACTTCGCCCCAGCGCGCGTCGACCATCCCGAGCACGAGCGCTTCCTTCACGAGCCCGGTCGCGAGCAGGACCTGCTCCACGCGCGCGGGGTCGACTTTTTCCCCGCCGGTGATGATCACGCGATCGGCGCGTCCGGAAATCTTGACGCTGCCATCCGCGGCCACGTCGCCCCGATCGCCGCTTGCCCAAGGGCTTTCGAGCGGCACGTCCGGCCACTGGCCAATACCGAGCGCCGAGGCGGCAATCGTGACGACCCCATCTGCGTTCGTCGCGAACGTTACGCCAGGCAGAGGAGTGCCGCGTACGGCTTCCCCTGACCAGATTTTTTCCGGCGGACACAGCGCGCAGGCCGCCGCGGTCTCGGTCGAACCATAGGTAAGGAAGACGGGTAAGCGTCGCGTACGGATCTCGGCGAGCAGCGGCGTCGGCACCATCGAGCCCCCGAGTAAGATGACATCGAACGCGCGTAACCAGGCTTCGCCCTCGGTACGCGCCAGCAGTCGGGACAACTGCGCCGGGACCAAGGAGATAATCTTCGTGCCGGCGGCGGGGAATGCGACGGAGGGCAGCTCGGCGTTTTCGTTGAAGCGACCATCGATGACAAGATAGTTGCCGCCGGTGAGGCGCGCACGGATGGCGGGCATAAAGCCGCTCACGTGCCAGGGCGGAGTGCACGTCACGCTGTGTAGAATCGGCGAGAGCCCGCGGGCAACAAGCGCATCACGCAGGCCGAATGCCGCCGCTCGGAGGGATTCCGGAGAATGGATGACGAACTTTACTTTGCCGCCGGTACCCCCGGTCGGAATCATCACGCGGCCGCGCCAGTTTTTCGGCCAATCACAGGTGCCCAGCCCGCGCGGTTCGGGTGCGAGGCCTTTGATGATGGTACCGCGAGGAATCTGCCGCGCGGCTTCGGCGAAATCATGCTCGGACCAACGGGGGTTGCCTAAGAATACCGGTAGGCCGGCATCATGCGCTTGCAGGGCTTCCTGCAGGTGCATGGCATATTCCGCGTGGAAGACCGCAATGGCGCTCATGTCAGGTCATGCCAGAAGCCCGCCCAATCGTAGCCCGGCAAGCCGCTGGCCGACGACCCTTGCGCGTGTCGGTCGCGGCCATCGCTTTCGAAACGACCCAAGGTGTCGAATCCCACCGTGCCAGCCGTTGGGTCCTGCGCCGCGAGCCACAGCGCGCCTTGTCGGCCGATTGCGGTCTCGAAGCAGGAAGAATAGACGACTTTGCCCGCATGCGTCGCGCGCCATGCGAGGAGGTCGTCCCAGTCGCCGGCGAGCAAAGGTTTCACGACGATCGTCCCACTCCAGTCGGTGCCGCCCGGCGTGAGGAAGGATTCGTCGAGCGCGACTTTGTCCGGCCCAAGAGAGGCGTAACCCGGATGCCCGACGGGCAAAGGTTGTTCGAGGAATTCGACCTGCGTCTGCGCGCGCGCAAACTCGGCCCAGCGGCGTGCCGACTGCAGGTCCAGTGAACCGTTGGCATCCAGCCGGAGGCGACCTTGAAAACGACTAAGCACGCCATGAATGGATTCCTCGGAAGTCTCCGGCGAAATCTTTACCTTCAAGGTTTTGAAGCCCGCGGCCACTTTCGCGTCTGTTTCCATCACGGAAAGCGTCATGAGTCCGGCGCAAGGCAAGTCGCCGCCGTAGCCGGCGATCTTTATCCAATGGCGGCAGCTGGACAGCGCCGACGAGAGGCAGGGCAGCGGGGTGGGTGACGCGTTAACGGCGGCGATGAGGTGGGGAAGGTTGCCTTGAGCCGAGCGAAGGAATTCCAGAGCCTGCTCGACGGTTTCGGTCGGGAAGCCTGGCCACGGCGCAATCTCACCGTACCCGGTGCCTTGGTCTGATTGGGTCCGCAGGATAACGCGGTCTACGCTATCCACGGCCCCAGCGCCCGTCGTCACCGGCGAGCGCAGTCGTCGGCGGACACGTTTGAAGTCGAAAAAACCGCCGGTCATGGGTCGAATAGACGGCAATCCGGACAAACTCGCAAAATCAATTTGCCACCCCTTAGGGGGGTGCCTAACACCCTTTGGGGAAACCGACCACTCATGGCCTCCTCGAAATCCAAGGGCCGCGTTTCCCTAGACGAACGCTTTTACCTGTCCGCGGACGACTTCTTCCCCGCCAATGCCGGCCTCGGCCTGACGTATGACGACGTCTCCCTGGCGACCCGCTACTCCGAAGTCCTCCCCCGGATGACCCGCCTTGATTCGGCCCTCTCCGACTCCCTAGCGCTGTCCCTGCCCATCGTCTCATCCGACATGGACACGGTCACCGAGCATCGCATGGCCATCGCCATGGCCCTCAATGGCGGCCTGGGCCTCCTTCACTATAATATGTCGGAAGCGGAACAGGTCGCCGAAGTCCGCCGCGTGAAGAACCACATCCACGGCATGATTGGCGATCCGGCGGTCGTCTCGGCCGACGATACCATCGCCCAGGTCCTCGCCCGTATCGAGCGCGACGGCCTGGCCTTCAGCACCTTCCCCGTCACGTCCTCCGATGGCACGCTCCTCGGTCTCCTACCCGGCAGCACGGTCAAGGAGCGTCACGGCCAGCGCAAGGTCGCCGCGGTCATGACGCCCCGCGATAAGGTCTTCACCGTGGCCGAGAAGGACCTCGGCAAGGATCCGATCGCCACCGCCGACCGTAAGTTCTCCGAGCACGTCGGCCAGAACAAGCTCCTCGTGGTCGATGCGAAGAACAAGCTGCGCGGACTCTTCACCCTCAGCGACATCGAGCGCATCTCCGAGGAATCCCGCGCCCACGTCCGGCCCACTCGCGATGCCGATTTCCGTCTCCGCGTCGGCGTCGCCATCTCGGTGCCGCGTAACGCCGACGGTGAAATCGACCGTGCCCGCCTACTCGCGCACGTCAGCGCCCTCATCGACGAAGGCGCGGACGCCCTCGCCATCTCCACCGCCCACGGTCACACCAAGGGCGTCGGTGACGCGCTTCGCCTACTGCGTAAGGCCCACAAGGATATCACGCTCATCGCTGGTAACGTCACCAGCGGAGAAGGCGTCGAGTTCCTCGCCGCGGCCGGCGCTGACACCGTCAAGATTGGCCAAGGCCCCGGTTCAATCTGCACGACGCGCATCGTCGCCGGCGTCGGCATCCCGCAACTCACCGCTCTCTACGTCGCTTCTCGCGCCGCCGCCAAGAAGGGCGTGCGCATCCTCGCCGACGGCGGCATCACGAAGAGCGGCGACATCGTTAAGGCGCTCACGCTCGCCGACGCAGTCATCCTCGGCGGTCTCCTGGCCGGCAGCCGCGAAGCCCCGGGCAAGCTGATGGAGATCAACGGCAAGACTTATAAAGAATACCGCGGCATGGGTTCGCATGAGGCCATGCGTAAGGGTTCGGCCGCCCGCTACGGACATTCCGCCAGTGGCAAGTTCAGCAAGGTCGCCGCCGAAGGCATCGAGGCGCTCAAGGAAGTTTCCGGCACTGTCGACCAGGTCCTCGGCACGCTCGCCGGTGGCGTCCAGAGCGGCCTCGGCTATCTCGGCGCCGCCAACCTCGCCGAACATCGTAAGCGTGCCCGCTACATCCGCGTCACTCCGGCAGGTCAGCGCGAAGCGGCCCCGCACGACGTGATCGAAATCAAAGCCGGTTCTTAATCCGCGCTATGGCCGCTTTCTTCCGAGGACTCCTCCTCTTCCTTTTCGGCGTAATGGCCGGCGCCGGGGGAATTCTTTTCTTCACCCCGACCTTCAACGTCGTCGTGAGCCGGAATCCTGGCTCCCTCAAGCCCGTCGAGTTCGCCCCCGCCGTCGCCCCGGTGACGGCGGTCGCCAAGGCGCCGGCGTTTGTTCCGGTGGTTGTCACCGCTAAGCCCGCGGTGGTCGAAGCGGCTAAGCCTGTCCCCGCCGCCATCGCTTCCGCCGAACCCGCGCTCGATTTCAAGTCGATCTCCGAGCACCTGATCCTTTGGCCGAATTCGGTTTCGGTCACGACCGCGACGACGGCGCCTGTCTTCGCCGATGGCAAGAAGGTGCAAGACCTCGCGCTTGAGGCTGGTACGGTGCTGCAGCTCTCGAAGGTTCTCGCCGACGGTTCGCTCGAGGTGCGTGCCAAAGGTGCGAAGTTCGAGATCAAGAGCGCTCAGACGGACTTCAGCGCCGAGCTCGGGAAGCGCGTCGCTGAACTTGTCGCCAAGGGAACGAAAATCGAATCGCCTTTCATCGCGGCCACCGCGCCCCCTTCGGCTTCGCCCGCCGCCCCCGCCCCCATCGTTGCCCCCGCGGTCATTGCGGACATCGCACCGAAGGGACCGCTCACGCTCGCCCAAAGGGTCGATGTCCTTTTCGGCGTTAAACCCGAAGCTCCGGTTAAGGCACCAGCGGCGCCCGTCGTTTCGCCCGCGACGGAGGTTGTTCCGCCCGCTTCGACCGAACCCAAGGCAGCCGAGAAGGGCAAGGATCTCGACCGCAAGATTAACCAGCTCTTCAAGTGATCCGTTCGTGAGTCACGCGAAAATCTATTCTTGGAACGTCAATGGCGTCCGCTCGGCCCTCGGCAAGGGCCTCCCCGATTTCATCGCGTCCGCTGACCCGGATGTGCTCTGCCTGCAGGAGACGAAGTGCGAGACCGCCGTCGCCTCTACGCTCGGCCTAGCCTTCCCGCATCAGTGCTGGCATGAAGCCGAGAAGAAGGGTTATTCCGGCACCGCGGTGCTTTCGAAGACCGCGCCGCTTTCCGTCGCCACCGATTTTCCGGGTGACCATCCCGCCGAAGGCCGCGTCGTCACGGCGGAGTTCAAAGGGCTTTTTGTCGTTAGCGCCTACGTTCCCAATTCCCAGCGCGAGCTCGAACGTCTCGACTATCGCCTGCAGTGGGACGCCGACTTCCGCAAATACCTCGCCCGCCTCGCGAAGAAGAAGCCGGTCGTGGTCTGTGGTGACCTCAACGTCGCGCATGCCGAGATCGACCTCGCTAACCCGTCCACGAACCGCCGCAACGCGGGCTTCACCGACGAAGAACGCGAATCCTTCAGCCAGCTGCTCTCCCAGCACGGGTTCACGGATACTTTCCGCGCGGAGCATCCCGAATTAGCGAAGCGTTACAGCTGGTGGTCCTATCGTCCCGGTATCCGCGCCCGCAACATTGGTTGGCGCCTGGATTACTGCCTGACGTCCGATGGCTTGAAGTATTCGCAGCCGGACATCCACGACAAGGTCACTGGTTCAGATCACTGCCCAGTTTCCGTCCGCGTTCAGGCCGAACTCTGACTGGTCGTAGACTGTTCGCCAGTCAGTCGGCGCACCCAGGGGACGAGCACCAGTAAGAGGACGGTCATGCCGGCCACAAGTTGCGCCTGCTGCCAGAAGAAGTGCGCGAGTGCTTGCGGGTCTTTGGCGTTGAACTCTGCCGCAATCGACCCCGCCAGCTTATTACCGAGTGCAGTGCCGAGGAACCAGATACCCATCACGAGCCCGGTCAGTTTCACGGGCGCGAGTTTGGTCATCGCGCTCAGGCCGACGGGGCTGAGGCAGAGTTCGCCGATGGTCTGGAGGAAGTAGACACCGATCAGCCACCAAAAGCTGACTTTGCCAGCGGCGGTGAGTTGCGCCGCGGGCACGAGCAGTGCGAAAGACAGCCCGAGGAAGATGAGGCCCCAGACGAACTTCATCGGGATCGATGGCTGACGCTCCCGTAGGCTGACCCAGAGCCACGCGAACAGTGGCGCGAGCAACAGGATGAAGAGCGAGTTCACGGACTGAAACCACGAGGATGGAAACGCGCGCCCGAACAGCTCGTTGTGCGTGAGTTCATCGGCGAAGAGTGTGAGCGACGAGCCGGCTTGTTCGAAAACCGCCCAGAACAGGATCGCGCAGATGAAGAAGACGAGAATCGCCGCAATGCGGCGGCTATCCCTATCCCGTTTCACGACGCCGAACCAGATCACTCCCACGAACGGGAGCGCGAAGACGATGGGATTAATCCAAGCGACATAGTCCGACGCAATCATCACGCCGAGCATCGCCACAGTGCCTAGCGCGACCAGCACGAGCTTGCCCCACGGCTTTGGTGCAGTCGCTTCCGGCGGATGACCGATGTGGGAGAGCCAGTGCCAGTGGCGGAGATACACGATCATGCCGATGGTCATGCCGACGCCCGCCGCCGCAAAGCCCCAATGCCAGCTATGCGTCGCATCAAGTCCCCAGCCGTTTAACAAAGCCTTAAACTTTTCACCTTGGGCGAGCCAGCCGACCACCAGTGGCGCCGCAAACGCACCGAGGTTGATGCCCATGTAGAAGAGCGAGAAGCCGGCGTCGCGTCGTGTATCGCCGTGCGAATAGAGTCCGCCAACGAGCGTGCTGATGCTCGGCTTGAGCAGGCCGGTGCCGAGGGCGACCAGGATGAGCCCCGCGTAGAAGGTTGGCTCGGAGGCGAACGCTAGGCAGTAATGCCCCGCGGTGATGGTGAGTCCGCCGATCAGGACCGCGCGCCGCGCGCCGATGAAGTTGTCCGCCAGGTAGCCGCCCAGGATGCACACCATGTAGCTCGCCATGGTGTAGTTGCCGTAGATCTGAGCGGCGTCCTTCTGGTCCATCCCCATTCCGCCCATCGCCAGAGGCGCGATCATGAACAGCAGGAGAATCGCCCGCATCCCGTAGTAGGAGAACCGCTCCCACATCTCGGCGTAGAACAGCATGCTCAGCCCCCGGGGGTGGCCGGCGATGCCTCCATGGTCGCGCTCGGTGTGCCTGGCCGGTGATTCGGCCTCTGGGGTCAGTTCATGCATCTAAAGGGGTTATAAGCGGCGGAACAGGGGAGGGGGAGTCGGTAATGCAATCAGCCGCCCCCAGATGGTCGGCGTTGACAAAGGGGACCTAAGGTCTAGTTTTGAGACTCATTCTCAATTAGAGTGACTCCGCTTTCCCAACTTCTGCCCGGCCAATTCGGCAAGCTGGCCTCGCTCAATCCAGAGCGCGGGGTGGATCAGCGTTTAATGGCTCTTGGGCTGCTCCCTGGCATGGTCCTGAAGCTCATTCGGAGGGCGCCGCTCGGTGATCCGCTCGCTATCGAGTTCGGTGGCCAGGTCGTCAGCCTCCGCCTCGCCGAAGCCGAGAACCTGATCGTCGACGTCTCCGCCGACTGTCCCATCCAACGCCCGCGCCAGCCGTGAGCACTCCCGAACCAGGCCTGCTGGTCGCCCTCGTCGGTAACCCTAACACCGGCAAGTCGACGCTCTTCAACGCCCTCACGGGCCTGCGTCAGCGCGTCGGTAATTATCCGGGGGTCACCGTCGCCCGCAAGTCCGGTACCTGCGACCTCGGCGACGGCCAGAAGGTCGAGCTAGTCGACCTACCTGGACTCTACTCCCTCGCCGCTGCTTCACCCGACGAGCAGGTGGTCATCGATGCGCTTTCGGGTAATATCGCCGGCGATCGCCGTCCCGACGCCGTGGTGCTCGTCGTCGATTCCACGAACCTGCTCCGCAATCTCTTCCTCGCTTCGCAGGTCGCCGAGCTCGGTCGTCCGGTGGTCATCGTGCTTAACCAAGCCGACGTCGCCAAGGAGCAAGGTCTCCGGATCGATACGGAGCTACTTTCCCGTCGTCTCGGCGGTGTGCCCGTCGTGATGTCGTCCGCCTGGAAGGGCGAAGGCATCCTCGATGTGCGTCGCGCCATCGCGAGCGCGGTAGCGCAGCAGACGCCGATGAAGCGCGTCGCCTGGCCGACCAATATCGCCGCCGCCCTCACCGAAGTTGCCAACGTCGCCGCCACCGACACCGGTAAGGTCGTCACGGAAGCCGACGCGCAGCGACTACTCTTCGATACGAACCCCTCCACCGCCGATCGCCTGGGTTGGACTGTCGCCCAGCGGGAGAAGACGCTCCGCTCGGCCCGCGATCGCGTCCGCAATTCGGGCTATAACCCGATGGCCGCCGAGCCGCTCGTGCACTATGCGCACCTACGCATCGTCCTCGAAGGCGTGGTAACGGAGGGCGCCGGTAAGGCCGGCCGCAGCGCCGCCGTCGACCGCCTGCTCCTGCATCGTGTCCTCGGGCCGGTTCTGTTCTTGGGCATCATGCTGGGTTTCTTCGGCTCCGTCTTCTGGCTGGCGAAGTTTCCCATGGAATGGATTCAGTTCGGCGTCGACGCCTTGAAGGGCGTCGTCGCGCCGCAACTCGACGCCTATCCGATGCTCCAAAGCCTGCTGGCGGACGGCATCATCGGCGGCGTCGGCGCGTTCCTGGTGTTCCTGCCACAAATCCTCATCCTCTTCCTTTTCATCGGGATCCTCGAAGACAGCGGCTACATGGCGCGCGCGGCGTTCATCATGGATCGCTTGTTTAGTTGGTGTGGTCTCAACGGAAAGAGCTTCGTGCCCTTGCTCTCGGGTTTTGCCTGCGCGATCCCGAGCCTCCTTTCGACCCGTACGATTGAAGACCCGAAGGCCCGTCTCGCGACCGCCTTCGTCGTGCCGTTCATGAGTTGCTCGGCCCGCTTCCCGGTCTATGCGCTGATGTGTGCCGCTTTCATCGGTCCACTCTATGGCCCAGGCTGGCAATCCGTCGTCATGATCGGCATGCACTGCGTCGGGTTGTTCTTTGCCGTTCCGACCGCGTTCGTGCTTACCCGCCTCGTCCTCAAGGTGAAGCCGCAGCCGTTCGTCCTCGAACTCCCGCGCTATCAGATGCCCAAGCCCCGCGACGTCATCTGGCGCATGTGGCAGAACGCCGCCGAATTCGTCTCGAAGGCCGGCACGGTTATCTTCGCCATCACGATTATTGTGTGGGCGCTTTCCTACTTCCCGCGCGACCCATCGGTCGCCGAGCGCATCAAGGTGGCGAACCCTTCGGCCACCGAAGAGGTGCTTAAGGCCAAGGTGCAGGCGACCTACGTCGAACAGTCCTACATGGGCCGCTTCGGCAAGGCAGTGCAGCCGATTTTCGATCCGCTGGGCTTCGACTGGAAAATTACGGTCGGTGTGCTGGCGAGCTTCCCGGCCCGCGAGGTCATCGTCTCGACGCTCGGCGTCACCTACTCCGTGGGTGAAGGCGCCGAGGCCGATAGCCAGCACCTCCGTAAGGCGATGCAGGATGCGAAGTGGTCCGAGGGTCCGCGTGCGGGCACCCCGATCTTCTCGCTCGCCGCCGTGCTCGCCCTGATGGTCTTCTTCGCCCTTTGCTCGCAGTGCGGACCGACAATCGCGACGCTCGCTCAGGAGACGGGCGGCTGGAAGTGGGCCGCGGGCTCCTTTGTCTACATGACGGCGCTCGCCTGGCTCGCCGGGACGGCCGTCTATCAGGTCGTCATCCGCCTCTCATGAACCTCGAAGCCGTCATCGTCGGGGCCATCGTGGGCGTCGCCGCTGGCTGGTTGATTCGCCGTTGGGCGGCCGCCGCTCGCCGTCGCAAGGAAGGTGGCTGCGCCGGGGATTGCGGCTGCTCGACGAAACTAAAGCCGAAGCGCTGAGCGATGGCTGTGGCTTAGTGGGTTTCTGGAGCCATCCTATTCGGATGTCCCTCAAATCTAGCCACACCCGTCATCGCGCCAAAGCCCCAGTCAGCCCTCGCGCGACGCGTCTGTCGGTGCGCAAGGTGAACCGCGCTAAGGCGAAGCCGAAGGCCGCTAAGAAGTAAGCGACGCAGATGACGGAGTCGATGGCTGCATCGATCAAGACTGACCATCATTCACCTTTGCACTTTTGCACAGGAGCTCCGCTCCGATTTGCACCTTTGCACTGTCTCTTGTTTGTCCCCTCGCGCTAGCACGCGCTCACACCGGCTGCTGCTGGCTGAGGCAGTGCAGCGCACCGCCTTCGATGAGCAGCAGGCGGCAGTCGATGCCCACGATCTTACGACCCGGGAAGCAGTCGCCGACGATGCCCATGGCAATCTTATCAGAATCCTGTCCGTAGAGCGGCACGAGGACGCCGCCGTTCACGATGAGGAAATTGGCATGGCTCGGCGGCAGGTCGCGGCCGGCGAGGCGGATGGACTTGGGGAGCGGGAGTTCGAGGATGTCGAGACGCTGGCCGCGCGGGCGCATCTCACGCAGGCGCTTGAGGTTTTCCTGCATCGGCCCGTAGTTGGGCGAGGACTTGTCGGCTTCGCTGACGGCGAGGATGGTCCGCGGCGCAATGAAGCGAGCGAGGTTGTCGATATGGCCATCGGTATCGTCATTGGCCAGGCCTTCGCCGATCCAGAGCAGTTCGTCGACCGCGAGGCCGTCGCGGATCGCGGCGTGGAACGCAGCGTCATCGCGGCCTTCGGCGCGGTTCGGATTGTTCTGCACGGCCTCGGTGGTGAGGAGCAGGCCGTCTCCGGAGACTTCGATGCCGCCGCCTTCGAGCTCAAAGGGGTAGCTGAACTTCTTCATGCCGAGGCGCGCGGCAATCTTGCCGGGGACTTGGTTATCGAGCGAGGCCTCGAACTTACCGCCCCAGCCGTGGAACTCCCAGTCGGTGAGCGCGAGCTCCTTGGTCTGATTATTCTTTACGAAGATCGGGCCGTGGTCTCGGCACCACACGTCATCGGTGGCGATATCGGTCAGTTCAATGACGGAAAGGTCAGCCTTGGCTTCCTTGAGCATGCGTTCGGCTTCGGCGCGCAGCTTGCCGGCGGCGTTGATTTTCACCGGCTGGAACTGCGCGATCGCGGCGGCGAACTCCGCGAACTTCGCGGGGATGAGGCCGTAGTGGCCGGGCCAGAGCGCGGTGTTCGACGGCCAGGATAGCCACGTGGCGGATTGGGGTTCCCATTCCGCGGGCATGCGGAATCCGAGGGAGCGAGGCGTGGCCATGCGGAAGGTCAGTCGCGCAATCGGCGCGTCAGGTCGCCGTAGGCGTCGATGCGGCGGTCGCGGAAGAACGGCCAGATGCGGCGGAATTCGCGCTGCTTCACGAGGTCGCAGTCAGCGAGGAGGATTTCCTCCTTCTCGACGGAAGCGCGGGCGACGATCTCGCCGTACGGATCGGAGACGAAGCTCTGGCCCCAGAACTGGGTGCGGCCTTCGGTGCCGACGCGGTTGGTCGCGGCGACGTAGCAACCGTTGGCGACGCCGTGGCCGCGCTGGACGGTTTCCCAGGCGTTATGCTGGGCGTGGCCGAGGGCGGCCTTCTCTTCGGGCAGCCAGCCGATGGCGGTCGGGTAGAAAAGAATCTGCGCGCCGCCGAGCGCGGTGAGGCGCGCGGCTTCGGGGTACCACTGGTCCCAACAGATGAGCACGCCGATGTCGCCATGCGCGGTCTTCCAAGTGCGGAAGCCGAGGTCGCCGGGAGTGAAATAGAATTTCTCTTCGAAGCCCGGATCCTGCGGGATATGCATCTTGCGATACTTACCGAGCACGGTGCCGTCGGCGTCGATGACAGCCGCGGTGTTGTGGTAGACTTCGCTGCCGCGCGCTTCGAACAACGGGGCGACGATGACGACGCCGAGGCGTTTGGCGGCTTTGGCGAGTTCGGTCACGGACGGTCCGGTCTCTATTGGCTCGGCGAGGTCGAAGTTCTTCGGGTCCTGGTTGATGCAGAAATATTTCGTCGTGAACATCTCCTGCAGGCCGATGATCTTGGCACCCTTGGCCGCCGCTTCTTCGATGCGGGGAATGGTCTTCCGCACGTTCGCCGCCGGAGTGTCCTCAGCAGTGAGCTGGATGAGACCAATGCGGACGGAGTCAGCCATGGCGCAGGTCGTCAGTAGACGAGCTTGTTGATCGGATACTCCACGATGCCCTCGGCGCCGGCGGCCTTGAGGGTCGGGATGAATTCGCGGGCCTGGCGGGCGTCGATGATGGTCTCCACGGCGATCCAGTCGGCGTTGCTCAGCGGGGACACGGTCGGATTACGCAAGGCGGGCAGGGCGGCGGCGACTTGGTCGAGCTTCGCCTTCGGCAGATTGAACTTAAGGCCGACCATGTGCTGCGCGGCGAGGGCGCCCTGCAACATGAGGACGAGCTGCTCGATTTTGGCGCGCTTCGCAGGATTGGCCCAGGCGGCCTTATTCGCCACGAGGACGGTGGTGGTCTCCATGAGCTGGGCGACGATGCGCAGCTTGTTGGCTTTGATGGAGGAGCCGGTTTCGGTGATGTCGACGATGGCGTCGGCGAGCTCGGGCACCTTCACTTCGGTGGCACCCCAGGAGAATTCGACTTCGCATTCGACGCCCTGCGCCTTGAACCAGCGGCGGGTGGTCTCGACGAGTTCGGTGGCGACGCGTTTGCCAGCGAGGTCCTTGGCGGTCTGGACCGGCGAGGCTTCGGGCACGCAGAGGACCCAGCGGGATTTCTGCGCGGACGCCCGGCTGAAGATCAGATCGCAGACCTGCACTACGGCGGCCTTGAGGGTCGGGATGAATTCGCGGGCCTGGCGGGCGTCGATGATGGTCTCCACGGCGATCCCGTCGGCGTTGCTCAGCGGGGACACGGTCGGATTACGCAAGGCGGGCAGGGCGGCGGCGACTT
>CAIKWA010000023.1 GCA_903831005.1 uncultured Opitutia bacterium | reverse complement strand
GGGGGAGTTGATGTAGATTGAGATGTCCTTCTTCGGGTCTTCCATCTGCAGGAAGAGCAGCTGCGCGATGACCGCGTTGGCGACCTCGTCGTAGATCGGCGAGCCGATGAAGATGATGCGGTCCTTGAGGAGGCGGCTGTAGATGTCCCAGGCTCGTTCGCCACGGGCGTCGCGTTCGACGACGTTAGGAATGATGTAGGACATGGTGGTACGAGGGGGACTGTGCCCAGAACGGGCGAAATCTCAACCTTAGGCAGCGATGCCGCCCGCGAGGACGGCGTCGAGGGCCTTGTTGAGGAGGGCGTCGCGGCGGAGTTCGGCGAGACGCTGGCGGTCCTTGACCAGCTTTTCGGGCTGGGTCTGGCTGGCCTGAGCGGCCTGCATGATCGCTGAGCCGAGCTCTTCACGGGATACCTCGAGTTTGAGCTCTTCGGCGATGCGGGTGAGGACGAACTGGGCGCGGACGCGGAGAGCCGCGGCCTTCTTGGCTTCGGCGAGGATGTCGTCGCGCTGGGTTTCAAGCTCTTCGGGCTTCGTGCCGCTGCGCAGGCGCATTTCGGCGTACTGGTAGAAGAGGCCCTGGGCGACGGAGAGGATGGCGGATTCCGGGAGGGGGAAGTCCTGGCCGGCGAGGAGGGCGTCCACGGCCTTTTCGCGGCGGGCGGTCTCGGCGGCCTGCTTCTTCGAGCCTTCGATACCCTTGCTGACCTGCGCGCGGAGGTCGGCTTCGTCCTTCACGCCGACGGACTTGCAGAAAGTTTCGTCGACCTTCGGGAGTTCCTTCCGGCGGACTTCACTGGCGGTGATGGCGTAGGTCGCCTTCTTGCCGCGGAGGGCTTCGCGTTCATGCGTGGCGGGGAAGACGTATTCGGCCTGGGCGGTGGCGCCGGCCTTGAGGCCGATCACGGCCTGGGCGATGGCGGGGACGGCGACAGCAGCGCCATCGGCACCGGCTTCTTCCCAAGTGGATTCGGCGCTGCCATAGGACTTAGCCTCGGCATCAAGTTCGGCGACTGGCTTACCATCGATAGTGCCGACATAGCCAATGCGGACGTAGTCGCCCTTGGCGGCGGCTTCCTCGGTCTTCTCGTAGCGGGCGCGCTGTTCGAGGATCTTCTTCAGATGCTCATCGATGTCGGCATCGGTGACGGTGATGGTCTCGACGGGGACCTTGACGGCCTTCCAGTCGGGGGTCTTGAACTCAGGCACAACATCAACTTCGTAGCGGAAGATCGCGTCGGGGCCGGCGGCGTCCTCGCGCTGGACGTCGGCCACAGTGTAGACCGTGAAAGACTTTTCCTGCTGGATACGTTCGTAGCCCTGGGAAAGGAGGCGCTGGCTGACTTCATCGGCGATCTGCTTGCTGTACTTCTGGCGCACGACGGCCTCGGGGGCCTTGCCGGGACGGAAGCCGGGGAGGGCGGCTTCGCGGGAGAAGCCTTTGATGACCTCCTTTTCGGCGGCGGCGACGGTCGCGGCGGGGACCGTCACGGTGACGGAGCGGCGGGTCGGGTTAGTTTCTTGGATTTTGATGTCCATGGTAGGTATAAAAGAGAGGGAGGCCCCGGGGCTGCGGACGCAGTGGGGGGAATGGCCGAGCAAATAGAACTACCCCCCACGGTCAACAGCGGAAGGCAGGCCTTTTCAGGCCTTTTCGGCTAACCTTTTGCGCAGGAGGGGCAGGACGCATCGGGGGACGAAGGCCGCGGCCTGCGAGAGCTTGTGGCGGGCGATGTCCTTCACGAAGCTGGAGGAGGTCACGAACTGGTCCTGACTGGGCATGAGGATGACCGTTTCGATCTCGGGGGCCATCAGGCGGTTGGCGTGGGCCAAGTCGAATTCGAACTCGAAATCGCTGAATTTACGCAGACCACGGATGATGGCGGCTGCCTTGTGCTTATGGGCGAATTCGACCGTCAGGCCTTCGAGTTCGAGCACTTTGACATTGCGGATGCCCTTGCAGGCCTGGCGAGCCATGCCGAGTCGTTCCTCGACGGAGAACCAGGGGTGCTTGCTGTCGCTGGCGGCCACGGCGACGATGACTTGGTCGAACAGTCGCGAGGCGCGACGGAGGACGTCCAGGTGCCCCAGCGTGATCGGGTCGAAGGTTCCGGGGTAGACGGCGATACGGTGGAGGCGGGACATCGTTTTCCTGTTGCGGCGTACTCTCGGGCGGGAACATCCTTTCGGCAAGCCCACATGCGTTTTCTTAGGCATCTCCCCAATCTCCTGACGGCTGCCCGCCTGCCGGCGATCTTCCTGATCACCCTCTGGACCTATTGGGCCGGCCCCTGGGCCAGCGCCGCCTTGGCTCTCTTCATCTTGGCCGCCCTGACCGACATCTTCGACGGCTGGATTGCCCGCAAGCTGGACGCCGTGACCGACTTCGGCCGCCTGATGGACGCCTTGGTCGACAAAATCTTCATCCTCGGCCTGCTCGTCGGCCTCGCCGCCATCGACTGCCTGCCGGTCATCCGCGTGAACGACGCCGGCGTGCACATCAACCCTGACGCCGCGACGGTGCTCTACACTTCCTTTGGCGTGATGCTCATCCTGATCCGCGAATTCCTGATCACCGGCTTGCGCCTCGTCGCCGCTGCTTCGGGTCAGGTGCTCGAGGCCGAAGGCCTCGGTAAGCTTAAGACGTTCCTGCAGATCATCGCGATCGGCCACCTCATTGGCCTGCGCGCTTATGAGACCCATTGGAATCTTTCCGCCGAATGGCATCAGCACTGGGAAATTATCATCATGTCACTCTTCTGGTTGTCGGTGCTGATCACCGTCATCTCGGGCGCGAGCTACCTGATCCGGCATCGTCGTCACCTGCCGGGCCTGGCTTCATGATCGTCCAGATCGCGACGCTTGGTCCGCTCGGCCGTCTCAAGGCTCCCGGTACGTGGGGTTCCGCAGTCGGCCTGCTGTGGTGGGCGTTAGTCGTGCGTCTGGCCCACGCGAAAGGTTGGGAGCACGAACTCGCGTTCGACGCGCTCGTCGTGATCATGGCCATCCTGCTGTGCGGTGTGGCTGCGGCCTTCATCGGCAAGAAGGACCCCTCCGAAGTGATTCTCGATGAGTTCGCCGCGATGCCATTGGTCTTCCTCTTCAACCCTTACGTCTATAACGGGGCGACCTCGTTCGTGTTCATCCTGCTGGGGTTCCTCTTCTTCCGGCTCTTCGACATCACAAAACCCTTCGGCATCAAGGCGCTCGAGAAGTTGCCCGGAGGTTTCGGCATCGTCTTGGATGACGTGATGGCCGCAATCTACGCGAACCTAGCACTACAGGCTGTTGCCCGGCTCTGGGCCACCCTCGTCTGATGCTTCATCACGCGTCAGCGAAAACCGCGGTCGTCCGGGTGACGGGCGAGGACGCTGCGGTATTCTTGCAGGGGCAGTGCTCGGCGGATCTACGTGGCGTAGCGCTCGCTGACGCCCTTTGGCTCAACCGCAAGGGTCGGGTGCTCGCTTACACGATTATCTCGAAAGAGGCCGACGGATCATTCCTTTTGCTCTGTCCGCATCTGTCAGCAGTCGAGATTATCGCCGTCGTGACCGCGAACGTCATCGCCGACGACGTCGTCGCGACGGACGAGTCCGCCCTTTGGCAGAAGTGGATCGTCTGGGGCACTGAGCCGCTGGTTGCTGGAGCGAAGGCCTTCCCGACGAAGCGTTACGGCGTTGCCGCTTGGGACCTGCTCACGCCGGTCGGCCTCGCCGCTCCCGGAGAGGCTGCCGAGCTCACCGAACTCGATGCACTGCGTGTCGCCGCCGGCGTGCCGGCCGTACCGGCTGATTGTGGCGCCAATGAATTTCCTCAGGAGTGTGGTCTCGAGGCCTGGGTTAGTTACACCAAGGGCTGCTACCTCGGGCAAGAGGTCATGGCCCGCATTCAGTCGATGGGGTCGCTGCGCCGCATCCTGCGCCGCGTGTCGGGATCGGTATCGGTCGGACAGGAGCTGAAGACGCTGGAGGGTAAGGTCGCCGGCACTGTACGTTCGGCAGCCGGGCAGGTCGGCCTGGCCTTGGTGTCGGTCGACCTGCCCGAAGGGTCGGTTCTCGGCGAGGTGCGGCTCGGTGCGCCGGCGCTGATGCCCGCGCGGTGACCTGTTTCCGTTTGCGGGCAGGGGGGCGTGCCGTATGGTGACGGCGATGGCTTCTTCCTTCCATTACCAGGAACCTTTCCCGCTGGGCCCCGATACCACGAAGTATCGTCTGCTCACCAAGGAGCACGTCTCTGTCGCGGAGTTCGATGGTAAGCCGATTCTCAAGGTCGCCCCGGAAGCGCTCACGCTCCTCGCCAATCAGGCGCTGCACGACATCAATTTTTATCTCCGCACCGAGCACCTCGAGCAGGTCGCTGCGATTCTGGCGGATAAGGAGGCCAGCGACAACGATCGCGCCGTCGCGCTCGCAATGTTGCGCAACGCCGAGGTCGCCGCGAAGGGCGTGCTGCCTTTCTGTCAGGACACTGGCACCGCGGCCATCACCGCCAAGAAAGGCCAGCAGGTCTGGACTGGTGGCGATGACGCCGAAGCGCTCTCACTCGGCGTCTATCAGGCCTACGCGCAGAACAACCTGCGCTACTCGCAACTCGCCCCGCTTGACCTCTACACCGAGAAGAACACCGGCACGAACCTGCCCGCGCAGATCGATATCGCCGCCGTCAACGGCTCCAAGTTCGAGTTCCTCTTTGTCGCCAAAGGCGGAGGTTCCGCCAACAAGTGCTACCTCTATCAGGAGACCAAGGCCGTCCTGAACCCGAAGTCCCTCGTCAAGTTCCTCACCGAGAAGATGCAGTCGCTCGGTACCGCCGCGTGTCCCCCGTATCACCTCGCCTTCGTCATTGGCGGTACGTCCGCCGAGGCGACCATGAAGGCCGTCAAGCTGACCTCGACCCATTACTACGACGCGCTCCCGACCTCCGGCAACGAACACGGCCAGGCCTTCCGCGACACCGCGCTCGAGGCCGAGCTCCTCAAGGTCGCGCACCAACTCGGTATCGGCGCGCAGTTCGGCGGCAAGTGGTTCGCCCTCGATGTCCGCGTCGTCCGCCTCCCGCGTCACGGCGCCTCGTGTCCGATCGGCCTCGCCGTCTCCTGTTCCGCCGACCGCAACGCCAAGGCCAAGATCGATAAGGATGGTATCTGGATCGAGCAGCTCGAGACGAATCCCGGCCGCTTCATCCCCGCCGACGCGCGTAAGCATGCCGACGCCACGAAGGTCGTGAAGATCGACCTCAACCGCCCCATGGCGGATATCCGCGCCGAGCTTTCGAAGTATCCCGTCACCACGCGCCTCGCGCTCACCGGCACGCTCGTGGTCGCGCGCGATATCGCGCACGCCAAGATTCGCGAACGTCTCGAGAAGGGCGAAGGCCTGCCGCAGTACATCAAGGACCATCCCGTCTATTACGCTGGACCCGCCAAGACTCCCGTTGGGATGGCTTCCGGTTCATTCGGACCCACCACCGCCGGGCGCATGGACAGCTACGTCGAACTCTTCCAGAAGCACGGAGGTTCACTCGTCATGATTGCCAAGGGCAATCGCGGTGAGGCCGTCACCAATGCGTGCAAGGCGCACGGTGGCTTCTATCTCGGTTCCATCGGCGGACCCGCCGCGATTCTCGCCCAGGAAAATATCCGTAAGGTCGAGGTCATTGATTATCCCGAGCTTGGCATGGAAGCTGTTTGGAAGATCGAAGTCGTCGACTTCCCGGCGTTCATCCTCGTCGACGACAAGGGCCACGACTTCTTCCGCGAGTTACCCGGCGGCTGCGGTATCTGCGGTCCCTGAGCGATACGAACCGTCACGAAAAGGGCGCCCAATCGGGCGCCCTTTTCGTGAACGAAAGCTTTCAGCCTTACTTATCCCACTCTAGCGCGCCGCGCTTGAACTCGTAGGCGAGACCGATGACGAGGACACCGAGGAAGACGGCGGTGGCGGCCGTGATGGCGATGCCTGCCGCGAGGAACTCGCGGTAGACCAGGGCCCAAGGCACCAGGAAGACGACTTCGATGTCGAAGAGGATGAAGAGCATCGCCGTCACGTAGAACTTCACGGCGAAGCGAGGGTGGGGCTTTCCTTCCATCGGTAGGCCGCACTCGTAGGCCTTGTCCTTGATGTAGTTACCCTTGGCCCGCTGGCCGAAGACGTGGCTGACGATGAGGATAATCGCGGGGATCGAGAGACCCAGGACGATCTGCACGAGGGCGGGCAGGTAGGTGCTGAGGGACTGGGATTCGGCGGCGGCCATCGGTAGTGGATACGAAAAAGCCCTTGCCTCGGGAGGCAAGGGCTTTTGCAGGAGCGGTTAGATTTACCTTATTTTCCAGCAGGGACGGCGAGGCTGGGAATGGCCGCCGGGCTAGCCGCCGGCTGGGTTTGCTTCGCGAAGGCGGCGGCGGAGATAGGAATCTGCTCCATGATCCAAGAGGGAACGGTCAACTCGGCCTTGGCTGCGTAGCCGTTCGCCTTGTGCTTAGGGTCGGAGTGCTTTGCGCGGATGAAGGCCTTGGGTGTCTCGCCCGCCGCTTTACCAGCGACTTGGCCGAAGGTGAGTGTCAGCGCATTGCCGTCGAAGAAGCCGAGCGTGACTTGGAAGCTTTTGGCGAAGGCGCCTGCGGCATCCTTGTCATCCTTGGCAACCGCCTCGCCGACGCGCAGCGTGGCGAGCGAAGCGGCGAGGCTCTCGATACCTTCCGCGCCGGCACCAGTGAAAGGCTTACCTTTGGCGGAACGGCTGAACTCCTTCTTGCCATCGGACCAGTTGAAAGCGACCGACTTGACGTCCTCGGCCTTAGCGGCGCAAAGCGTCAGGTCGACCCATGAGGCGGGATCGCCGTCGAGGTCGCCGGTGAAATCCGTGCGGATTGCGTGAGGCAGACCTTGGTAGCGGGCGCTGCTGCCGAGGCCGTCGTCGGTCTGCTTGCCGAACTCGATCGTGAGGGACTTGCCAGGGGCGTTCAGTGTGATGGAGGAGTCGGCGAGGCCGAGTTTCGCGAGGCGCTTGGGGTTGGCCGTCAACTGCCCGTGGGTAAGGGCTTTCTGGAGTGAGCGTATCAGCGGCGTAAGGCGCGCTTCGGCGTCAGCGGGTAAGCCAAACTTCTCTTTCACCGTCCAGGTGCCGTCGGCGCTCTTGATGATGGTCGCCGTCTTGCCGTTGGCCTTCACGACAAAGGACTGCAGTGAGGAGAGCAGAGCCGCGTCGACAAGCGGTTGCTTGGTCGGGGCGGGCTTGGCTTCCTCACGGCCTAGCCACAACGCCGCGAGGGCGAGGACTCCCAGGGCGAGGGTGGCGACGAGCAGGGTTTTGTTGCGCATGGCGGATTACGAGAGTTTGCGGCGGCGGGCCAGGGTGTAGAGGAGGCCGAAGAGCAGGGCGAGGACCGGGCCGGCGAGTAAGTTGAGCACCTGCAGGCGACGACCGAGCGAGTTGACATCCTCGCTGAGCCCGCGACGGATAACACGGCGTTCTTCTGAGAGCTTGTCGGCTTCCACTTGGAACTTCTCGATCTCGCGCTGCATCTCGGGCGTGATGACGATACCCTTGGCTGTGGTGCCGCCGGACTGGCGGGAGAGCGCCGTGATCTTGGCGTTGGCCTCCTCGAGCCGGCGTTCAATCTCGTCGAGCTTCGCTTGGTAGCGAACCTGCGCGACGCGTTCCAGCTCCTGCACCTTCTTGAAAGGACGGAGGGAGGTGCCCTTCGAGCGAAGCGACACGAGCTCGTCGCTGCCGCCGAGCGTCTCAAGAGCACTGACGACGAAAGTGAGATTGTCGTTCACTGGCTCCATGGCCGCCTGGCCGCCCACCTGCCGCTGGCGAACCGTGAAGGGATCCATCATGAAGTCCGAATCAGCGACGACCAGGAGGCGGGCGGGTTTCTTACTGACTGCGAGATGTGGACCGGGGAGGGGCTTGGCGGCCACCTTCGGGGGCTCGCCTGGTCGGGCCGGTTCAGGCGCGGCGGGTGCGGGCGCGCCCTTCGGGAAGGCCGTGACGAATTCGCCGGAGACCGAGGCGGCGAGCACGCGCGCGCGGCCGTCTGGCTTGAAGGCGAGCGCCACTTTCTCGAAGGGACCGGCGTTGGCGACCAGCGTGCTAATCGCGCCGACACTGGGTCCATTGAGAGTGATGAGCGGTTCGAGTTTCAAGCGCTTCTCGGCGCCAGAGATCAGGCTGATCGCGCCGGCTTCCATAAAGGCGATTTCGCGGAGGTCACTCGTGAGCGGGGAATCCTTGGCGAAGCTGGTTGGCCCGACCGCGAAGGCCGGCTGGTATTGGACGGGCTCGGCGCGCGAGCCGCGAATCGAAACGGAGCTGGCGGCGTCGCCGACGACCGCATCGAGTGCGACGTCGACCCCCCAGGCGCGGAGCATGGCCGGATCGCTCGCGGCGGTCATCGCCATCGGTGCCATCATGAAGGGCATGTTGCCTTGCGAGAACTTCTGGATACGGGAGAGCGGGTCGACGGCCGCGAAGACCGGGCCGCCGGCCAGCAGGAACTGGTCGACCGCGTAAGCCAGCTGCTCATCGATATGATGGGCGTGGACGAGCGCGACGACCGCGACGCCTTTCGGTAGTTCGTTCGCCGTGGTGTTAACCGTGATCACGTCGTAGGTCAGGCCTAGTTCCGCGAGGAGGAAGTCGGCGGGCGTGGCCTGCTGTTCGCCCCCTTGCGGGCCCTGGTTGGTGATCGGCAGGGAACTAATGAGGGCGAGTTTCGGGCGTTCGAGGCGCGAGGCCGACGTGATCAGCTTCGACAAGTCGAATTCCAGAAAGCGTTCGCGGGAGGGGTCGAGCATCGGCAGGGCCTTGACGGTGTCCGCCTGCTGGGCCGTGAGGCCGAGATAGGCGCTACCTTGCGCGGCGCGCATCGCGGCGAGGTTATGGCGTTGTGCGCGCTGTTCTTCCTTGGTGTCGGGGCGGGGGTCGGTGACGACCAGGCGGACCTTGCCGCCGGAGGCGGCGGCGTATTCGCGTAGCAGCGTCTCAACACGACGCGAGTAGCTTTCGAGGTATGGGCGTAGCTTCACATCCGAGCGGCTGACGAACAGCTCAAGGGTGACCGGCTCATCGAGCTGGGCTACGATGCGCTTCGAGCCAGGCGACAGGGTGAAGGTGTGGTCCGCGGTGAGGTCGGCGCGGGCGCCAACGGCGCCGAAGATCAAGTTGACGAAGAAGGCGGCCGCGAGGACGGCGAAGGCGGCGAGGAGGGCTTGGGAGCGATTCATGGTTTGGGTTTCCGGTTAGCGGCGTTCGACGATGATGGTGCTCAATCCGAGGCCGGCGAAGGCTACGGAGAGGAAGTAGGCGGCAGGTCGGGCGTCGACGAGACCCAGCGTGAAGGGTTCCAGGTTTCGCCAGAGGCCGAGACGACGGAATTCATCGACGCCTCCGGAGCCGAGTACGCCCGCGAGGAGTTCGTCAAACACCCCGTAGCCGACGAGGACGAGAAGGAAGCAGGCAAGGAAGCCTGTGACGAAGGCGATGACTTGGCTCCGGGTCAGCGCGGAGGCAATCGCGGCGATGCCTAGGCAGGCGCCGGCGCAGAGGAGCGAGCCGACGTAGCCAGAAAGAATGACACCCCAGTCGGGGTCACCAAGCCAGCCGACCGTCAGTGCGACGGGCACCGTCATCAGCAGGGCGCAGGCGAGGAACAGCCAGGCGGCGAGGAACTTACCGAGTGCGGCCTGCCAGACCGTGATCGGCCAGGTGAGCAGCAGTTCGATCGTGCCTTGGCGGCGTTCTTCCGCCCAGAGGCGGGCACCCGCGGCGGGGGCGAGGAACGCCCAGAGCCAAGGGTGGTAGAGGAAGAAGCGGTCGAGGCTGGCGACGCCGGATTCATAGAGACCGCCGACGAAGAACGCGAGGGACACCGCGAAGGCGTTGAACACCGCGAGGAAGACGTAGGCCAGCGGGGTGCGGAAGTAGCCAGCGAACTCACGGCGGAGCATGGCCGTGAAGGGCTTAAGTCCGGGCGAGGGGGATTTTTCGGAAGAGGACATGACGGTGAGATTAGGCGGTGAGCTGGCGGAAGACGGCGTTGAGGTCGGCGCCGCGGGCGAGGAACTTATCGCGGGATTCGTCGCAACGGACTTCGCCCTTCGCGATCACGATGACGCGGGTGCAGAGCTCGCCCACTTCCTCAAGGATGTGAGTGGAGACAATGACGGCCTTGCGCGCGGCCATCTCCTTGAGGATGCGGCGGACTTCGAACTTCTGGTTCGGATCGAGGCCGTCGGTCGGCTCGTCGAGGATGAGCACCTCGGGGTCATGGATGACGGCCTGCGCGAAGCCTACCCGCATACGATAGCCCTTGGAAAGCGTGTCGATCGTCTGGGCCGCGACTTCGCCGAGGCGGCAAAGTTCGAGCGTCTGGCGGACGCTTTCCGCTGGATCGACCAGACCGCGGAGGTCGGCGGCGAAGCGGAGGAATTCGCGGACGGTCATCTCGCCGTAGGCGGGGGCGCCTTCGGGTGAGTAGCCGAGATGCTGCTTGGCCTGGACGGCCTGCTCGACGACATCGAAGCCCGCGATCACCGCGGCGCCGGCGTCGGCGCGCAGGTGGCCCGTAAGCATCTTCATCGTGGTGGACTTTCCGGCGCCGTTGGGCCCGAGGAAGCCCACGACCTCACCGCGGTCGACAGTGAAGGAGACGGCGTGCACGGCGCGGATGGCTCCGTACGACTTGGACAGGTTCTTGGCTTCGATGAGGGGCATGGCGAAAAGGTCAGCGGGTCTGCGGGGTGCCCATGACGGCGAGGCGGATATCCGCCTGCTGGAGGCGCTCCGCGATACGGAGGATGAGTTGCTGGTTGAACTCTAACTGCTTCACCGCGGCGGCGGGGTGGTACCAGTACATGAGACGGATATTGACGGCCCAGTCGGCGAACTCGGTCACGTGCACGAGGGGCGGGTGGCTGGGCTGGGAGCCTTCGTGGTTCACCAGAAGTTCGCGGACGATGGCAACGGCTTCGCGGACCTTCTCGGCCGGCGTGTTGGCCTCGAGGTGGACGAGGTCCTGCGCCCGGATGAAGTCGCGGCGCGTGATGTTGACGATTGATCGGGTGGCGAGGTCGCCGTTCGGGATGGCGAGCTTCTGGCCGTCGAGCATCACAATGGTGGTCGAGCGCAGGCCGAGCGACTCCACCTTGCCCTCATGCGTCCCAATGTTGATGATATCGCCGAGCGTAAAGGGTTGGTCGACGATGAGCATGACCGCGCCAAAGACGTTCTTAATCGTGTCCTGCGAGGCGAAGGCCAGGCCGACGACGGCGCCGGCCAGCAGGCCGAGGATCGCTTCCGAGGACTTCGGATCGATGATGGAGATGGCCTTAAAGGTGCCAACGAGGATGACCGTGATGCGGACGACCGTGGAGAACATCGGGACGAGGATATCGTCCAGCTTGTTCTCGGACTGGTCGGCGACCTTCTGGGCCCAAGCAATCGGGATGGCGACCAGGTAGAAGACCGAGGCGGTGTGCGCCAAGGAACAGAGGAATGTCCCACTCGTCACGGCGAAATTCAGCCAGCCGATGTAGGCGAGGTAGGGCTTCATGTCCTTGATAAGGAAAAGAAGGGTATAGGCCGGAAGGATGTAGGGGAGGGACTTACCGATGGCGGCGACGGCGGATTCGGCGATGGGGCTGGCGCCGAACTTCGTCGAGATCCACCGCATCAGTTTGCTGGCTACCCAGCCGATCAGGTAGGCGACGGCGATGAAGCCGATGGCGTGGATGATGATGCTACTCCAGTCTTCGGGTGCCTTGGCGACGACCTTATGGAGGTCGCCAATGATGAAGTGGTCGACCGGAGTGGTCGCGGGGGTGGCGGCCGAGGGAGGGGCGGAGGCGGGGACTACTTGGGCGAGTAACATGAGGGGGGCGAGATGGGCGATGGGCTATGTAGGCGGAAGGCTTCCTGATTTCAAGCGTCACCGAGTCTCCAATCCGCTTGATGCGGGGCGGACCCCTTGCCACGCTGGGGGACCGGAATGAGCGAAACTAGCGAAAAAAAGCCCGCCAAGCCCGTAGTGCTGACCTGCGCCCAGCCGACCGGCCGCCTCCATCTCGGGAATTACCTAGGCGCGGTCCTGAATTGGGGCCGAATGCAGGATGATAACGAATGCTATTTCGGCATTGTCGACCAGCACGCCATTACCGTGCCCTATGTCCCGGCCCAGCTCCGGGATAATACCTATTCCTGCTTGGCCCAGTATGTGGCTTGCGGCCTAGATCCGGCCCGTAGCCGCCTGTTCGTCCAATCCCATGTCATCGGCCACACCGAGCTCGCCTGGATCCTCGGCTGTCTCTGCCCCCTCGGCCAGCTCGAGCGCATGACCCAGTTCAAGGACAAGTCGCGCAAGCAGCAGTCAATCGACGCAGGGCTACTCTTCTACCCTGTACTCATGGCGGCGGATATTCTGCTCTATAACGCTTCCCTTGTGCCGGTCGGTGACGACCAGAAGCAGCACCTCGAACTCGCCCGTGACCTCGCGGAGAAGTTCAATAGTCGGTATTCGGATACATTCAAGGTGCCTGAGCCCCTCATTTCCAAGGTCGGTTCGCGCATCATGTCGTTGCAGGACCCCACCGCGAAGATGTCGAAGTCCGACCCGAACCACACCGCAACGGTGTTCATCACCGACCGCCCGGAGGATATCCGAAAGAAGATCTTGTCCGCTGTGACCGATTCTTCCGCCGACGTCCGTTCAGGTCCAGATAAGCCTGGCGTCACCAACCTGCTATCGATCATGTCCGCCTGCACGGGACGGTCCGTCGAGACCCTAGAGGGGGAATTTACGGGCAAGGGCTACGGCGATTTCAAGAAGATCGTCGCCGACGCCGTGATTGCGACGCTTGACCCCGTCCGCCTCCGCTACGACGAGCTTATTAAAGACCGCGGCGAACTCGACCGCATCTTCAAGTCTGGCGCTGACCAGGCCCAGGCCACCGCCTTCCGCACGCTTTCCAAGGTCAACCGCAAGGTTGGCTTCGTCGAGCGTCCGCGCTAAATCCATTTATCCCGCACCCCCTATGAACCGCGAACTCGAGAAACTGCTTAAAGAAAAATGGTTCCTGGTCGCCGCCGACTTGATTGCGGTGTTCGCGATCCTGATCGCGATGCCCGACAAGCGCGACGGTCTGGATACCTTCCTCGTTATCTGCGCGATCCTCCTCGCGTCGCTGATCGTAGTCATCCCTGTGCTGCAGGACGGCGGCAGCAAGGCTGAGCGGCAAGCCGAACAGGCCCGTCTCCGCGCCAAGCTCGCCGAGGAGATTGATCTGCAGCGGGATAATGTCCGCGCCGGCAATGAAGCCCTGAACCGGCGTATCGCGGAGGTGGAGTTGTCGGCGCAGAAAGTCGCCGAGGCTTCCGCCGCCGCCGTCGCCCAGCGAGCATCAGTCGAGATCAACGGCTTGAAATCCGCCCTCGCCACCCTGGAGAAGAAATTGCAGGAAGCCACCGCCGCGACCCAGTCTTCCGAAGCGGTCGACGAGCTGACCGAGAAGGTTGACGCGTTGGCTACGACCGTCCGTGCCGTGGTGGCCGACGCCGACGAGGCCGCCGAAGCCGCTGGTAAGGCGAAGGTCGAAGTGACCCAGCTGCTCGAAGTCGAACTCAAGTCCGTACGCGACGAAATTAAAAAGGCCGCCAAGTCTGCTGCCCAGTCCGTCGACAAGGTGGAAGCATCCCTGGAAGCCCTCCGCGAAGAGGTGCGTGAGATCCGCGCAAACCCTTCGGTGGCCTCCGCTCCTAGCAGCCCGTCCGTGACGGCGGCGGAGACGGAGGCCGTGTCCGCCCCTGCTGAAACCGAAGAGGAGGAAGCCGAAGAGGTCATCGAGGAGATCGAAGAAGAGGAGATCGAGATTACTCCAGCCGCCCCTGAGTCTGCCGCCGACGGCACAGGTACCGCGCTCATCGTCAACCTGATGATTGGCATCGGCAATAAGCCCTTCGTCCGTGGTACTGGCCCTGGGTTGAGCCAAGATAAAGGTGTCCCCATGAGTTTCCTCGGCATCGGCCGATGGCAGTGGATTTCGCCCGACCCTGAGGCTCCGGCCACCGTCGAAGTCTGGAAGAATGACCAGTCTCCGATGGGCGAGCCGTTGCATATTTCTGGCGGCGAGCCCTTGGAAGTCGACGAAGGTCACTTCGGCGGCGGCTGACATGCTGAACTTTCTGGCCGCCTGTGCGTGGCTGGCAGCGGCTGAGCCCGCGCCGCCAGTGCCGGCGCACATCTATTCGAGCGATACGCCAATCGCGCTTGTGGCCGGCGAGAAGCTCTCCGAGATCAGTTTTGTCGCGGCCCATTGCACAGCCTTGCAACGGTACCTGGAGTTCGCCCTCAACTTGCCGCCCGTACCACCGCCGATGCCGAGGCTCGAGGTGGCCGACATTCTCGGTTTACCTCCCGTCGCGATGCGGGTCACCGGCGGGACGGTGTTGGTCGTCGTCCGTCTCGGCGATGGTAAGGGCGCGCCATCCCGGTCGGCCGAAGCCGCCGCTCAGGCTTGGCTGGCGCGGGTCGCCATAGCGGGAGGCAAGTCGGCGTCCGCGCCCGAGCCTTGGACGCGTCAGGCTTTGGCGTGTGAGGTCATTGCGCAGCTGCGCCCGGCCATGAATGATTTCTGGTACAGTGAAGGTCGCCAGGCGATTCCCTCCACGCTGGCGGATATTATTGCGGGCAAGGCCCCTGATCGCGAGGCCTTCCTCTTCTGGCGGGCGCTCCGCCAGACGTTGGGAGCGCCCGCCGAACAGGCCCGTGCCCTCATCGCCTCCGCCCAGGGAGACTCCGTGTCAAAGTTGCTCACGAGCTTGGCCAAATCGCCCGACGAGTGGTGGCTCGTGCATCGGGCCGAACTGCTGCTTTCTCGGGCGCCCGTGAGCCTCGGCTTGCGAGAGTCGGCCGAGTCGCTCGACGACATCGCCCGTTTTGTCTTCGACGTCGGCCACGGCGATGAAGTGCTTGCTGGGGTCGATTTGCCGAAATATCGAGACCTCGCGGCCGTGAAGGCCAGCATCCGGGCGAGGCTCGTCGCCTTGCGGCGTGAGATACTTCGGCAGAATCCGGTCTATCACAATGCTTGGCGCACCTTCGGGGCTTGGCTGGAGCGACTGCAGGAAGGCAAGCCAGAGGAACTCGCTGCCTTATGGGCCGAGTATCAGCAAGAGCGTCGTCAGGCGGACGAGTTGCGACGCGAGGTCGAAGCCGTACTCGAAACCGCGAGTCCAGCTGCCAAGTAGGCCGGGAGGCCGGCTCAGTTGGCCTGCTTGCTGTCCACCGCCTTCGGGAGCATCTGGTCGGCCAGCGTCACGCGGAAGAGGTTGAGGGCCATCCAGAACACGCCAGCGAGGCAGAGGCCACAATAGGCGGCACCCAGCAGGACGGCGGTCTGGCCAGCTTCGGACCAAGGGACATGCTTCTTGAGGATCGAGGTGATCCAGACGAAGAAAACCACCGTCAGGACGAGGTCGATGATGACCGCCTGCTTGGTGATGAGCTTGGGCTTCATGTTATCCATGGGGTTGCATTGGTGCGTTTCCCGTCCGCCCTGTCAATCCCGCCTCACCTGGCGAGCCCTCGCCCTCATCTCCGCCCTTGCCTCGAGGGCTTCCCCGTTCACCCTGCCCGCCCCGAGGGGTGTGTACGCCCTTCGCCTCCCCCTTATACGTCAAACATGGCCGAAGAGCTCAAGGATACCCTCAACCTGCCGGTGACCGACTTCCCGATGCGGGCCGGCTTGGCCGAACGTGAGCCCGCGCGGATCGCCCATTGGGAGCGTAACGGCCTCTATGGCCAGATTCAGACACGTGCCGCTGGCAAGCCCGCCTTCGTCCTCCACGATGGTCCGCCCTTCACAAACGGCGACGTGCATATCGGTACCGCCCTCAACAAGTTGCTCAAGGATTCAATCCTTCGTTACAAGTCGATGCGTGGATTCCGGACGCCTTATGTCCCGGGCTGGGACTGTCACGGCCTGCCGATCGAGCATAAGGTGATGAAGGAGCTCCAGGCCAAGAAGCAGTCGCTCGACGCCCTTGGCGTCCGCAAGGCCTGCGCCGAATTCTCCGCCGCGTACATCGAGAAGCAGCGTGGTCAGTTCAAGCGCCTCGGTATCCTCGCCGACTGGCCGTCTGAATACCGCACGATGGATCCAGTTTACGAGGCCGAGATCCTCGCCGGCTTCGCTTGCTTCGTCGAGAAGGGCCTCGTCTATCGCTCGAAGAAGCCCGTCTACTGGTCGATCCCTTGCCAGACCGCCCTCGCCGAGGCTGAGATTGAATATAAGGATAAGCGTTCGCATTCCGTCTGGGTCGCGTTCCCGGTCGCCGATCCGGCCGCCAAGCAGCTCACCCCGGCGCATCCGCTCTCCGTCGTCATCTGGACTACCACGCCATGGACCTTGCCTGCGAACCTCGCGATCGCCGTGCATCCGGACCTCGAATATGTCGAGGTGCGTCATGGCGACCGCTCGTTCCTCGTGGCCACCGCGCTCCGCGACGCGTTCGTCGCCGCCTGCGCGCTCGAAGGCGCCACCGATGGCTTCAAGGTCAAGGGCCGCGCGCTCGAAGGCCTGCAACCGCACCATCCTTTTATCGACCGCGCTGCCCCCATCGTGCTCGCCGACTACGTCACGACCGATGCTGGTACGGGTTGCGTGCACACTGCACCTGGCCACGGGCTCGAAGACTACCAGACCGGCAATAAGTACGGCCTCGAGCCCTATTGTCCGGTGCGTGACGATGGTACTTATGCCGACGATGGTAAGGTGCCCGCCGTGCTTGTGGGCATCACCGTTCTTGAGACCGACGGCAAGAATCCGGCGAACATCGCCGTACTCGAACTACTTAAGGCTAAGGGCGCCTTGCTCAAGGCGCAGAGTTTCGAGCATTCCTACCCGCATTGCTGGCGCTCCAAGACCCCCGTTGTCTTCCGCGCACTCGACCAGTGGTTCGTCGGTCTCGACCGTGGCGATCTGCGTAAGCAGGCCCTCGCCGCTGTCGGCGAAGTGAAGTGGATCCCGGCTTCCGGTGAGAATCGAATCCGCGCCGCGCTCGAAGGCCGTCCGGATTGGTGCATCTCGCGTCAGCGCGCCTGGGGCGTACCGATTCCCGCTTTCTATTCTCCCTCCACGGGCGAGTCCTACCTCGATGCCGGCGTCGTCCGTCACGTTGCTGGGCAGGTTGCTACGCGTGGTGGTGATTGGTGGTGGGCTTCCTCAGTTGAAGAGGTCCTCGCCGGCGCGCCGGTCCCCGCCGCTTGGCCGAAGGATCTCCGTAAGGGCACCGACACGCTCGATGTCTGGATTGATTCTGGCTCGAGCCACCTCGCGGTCTGCGCTAAGCATAAGGACCTGCATTGGCCAGCTGACCTCTATCTCGAGGGCTCCGACCAGCATCGCGGTTGGTTCCAGTCCTCCCTCTGGACGGCCATCGCCGTCAAGGGTTCCGCGCCCTACCGCGCCGTCCTCACGCACGGGTTTGTCGTCAACGAGAAGCGCCAGAAAATTTCCAAGTCCGACGGCAAACCGCAGACCGCCGACGACTACGTCAAGAAATACGGCGCCGATATCGTGCGCCTGTGGGTCGCCTCCGAGAACTACCAAAGCGACATCCCGCTTTCCGATGCGATCTTTGAGACCATCTCGAACCAGTACCGGAGCATGCGTAATTCGCTGCGGTATCAGCTCGGCAACCTCTTCGATTTTGACGCGGCGCAACACGCCGTGCCGGTGGAGAAGATGACCGCCATCGATCGCTGGGTCCTCGTCGAGACCGCGAAGCTCGTCCGCGAAGTCACGGACGCCTGCGAGCGGAACGAGTTCCATCGCGCCGCCGCCGCCCTCGCCGGCTTCACCACCGGAACGCTCTCCGCCACTTACCACAACGTGGTGAAGGATCGTCTTTACACCACCGCGCCGAACGACCCGATGCGCCGCTCGACGCAGACCGCGATCGATATCGTCCTGCGTGCCTACCTGCGACTCATCGCTCCATTCGTGCCATTTACGGCGGACGAAGCCTGGTCGCACCTCAACGCCAAGGCCGAATACACCGACGCCACTAACGTGCACTTACAGGATTGGCCGGCGATTGACGCCCGCTGGGAGGACTCCACTGGCTTGGCCGCCCACGCCGCCGTCACGCGTATCCAGGCTTTAGCCGCCCAGGTCAACGTCCCGCTGGAGCGCCTACGGCAGGAGAAGAAGATTGGCCAGTCGCTCGAAGCCTCGGTGGTCGTCGCCGGCGACCCGGCGGACGCCGATTTCGCCCTCTTGTCGGCCGAACTGGCCTTACTGACCGAGCTTTGGATCGTTTCTTCCGTCCAGCTCAGGCCCCAGGCCGGCGCCCCCTTGGCCTTCGCCGTCGACAAAGCCGAAGGCGTCCGTTGCCCGCGTTCGTGGCGCTGGGTCCCGACGCTTGTGGAAGCGGGGAGATTTGGTATGGTATCTCCACGCTGCCGCGAAGCCCTCCTCGCCAAATACCAGCAACTCTAACCCACTCCCTCGATGCCCAAGAAAAAAGACTCCAAGAAGCCCGCCAAAAAGGTCGCCCCGGCCGCCAAGGCCAAGGCGAAGCCGGTGACCAAGCCGATGGCCGTCAAGGCTAAGCCCCCCACTCCCCTCAAAGGTGTCAAGAAGGCGCCCGCCCCGGCCAAGAGCACGAAGGTCGCTCCGGTCGTCAAGGGGAAGGGTGGGAAGGTCGCACCGGCCGTTTCCGCAAAGAATGTGAAGGGTGCCGTCGCCCCCGCCGCCCCCGCGGCCAAGGCCGCCAAGGTCGCTAAGGTCGCTAAGGTCCCGAAGGTTGACCATGCCGTCCAGAAGGGACTGCTGAATAAGCACCGCGATGATCACCACCAGTCGGACGCGCTCGTCGTGGTGCCGCGGGCCAAGTTACAATTCTACACGATCGTCGACCTGAAGGCCTACCTCGAGAAGCGCAATAAATCCAAGATCAAGCTTAACGTCTGGGTGCCGGACGAGGAGCGCAAGGCGCGCGAGAAGGCCGCTGCCGCCGCCCGCACGCAGGGTAGCCGCTCGAACAATATCGCCACCGCCTCCATCGCCGACCTTCTCGGAGGCTCCAATCCCTTCCGTAAGGGCGAAGGCTTCGTCGACGAGTCGAAGCAGGTGCCGGAGAAGTTCCGCCGCTACTACCGCCTTCTGGTCGACATGCGGGACGCGCTCCACAAGGGCCTGGCCTTCCATTCTGAGGAAGCGCTTAAGAAGTCTGGCAAGGATGACTCGGGGGATCTTTCCGGTTACTCTCAGCACCTCGCCGACGCCGGGACCGACACGGCCGACCGCGACTTCGCCCTCTCGCTCATCTCGAATGAGCAGGAAGCCCTCAAAGAAATCGCCGACGCGATTGATCGCATGAAGAAAGGTTCGTACGGCACCTGTGAGATCACCAGCAAGCCGATCCCGGCCGCGCGCCTGATCGCCGTACCTTTCACTCGTTATTCCCTCGAAGGGCAGAAGGAGCTAGAACGTAATCGTCGCGCCCATCGCCGCCGGGGTGGTAACCCCCTCGGCGAAATCGGCGATGAAGTCGGTTTCGGAACGGGCGGCGGCGGCGGCGAAGACGACCCCAGCGACACCTGAGCGTCCGCCGCCCCATGCTGACCCGCCTCCGTCCCTACCTGTCCTTCTGGGCGGTTTGCGTGGTCGCGTTCGCCGCTGACGTCGCCACCAAGCTGCTCGTGGTGCGCCATATCCCGTTCGGGGCTTATTTTGGCAACGACCCGGCACGCCCCCCGATCATGTTGTTCGATCGCCTATGGATCGTGCATGTCGGGAATAAGGGGGCGGCGTGGGGCCTCGGCGCTGAGCACGACGTCCGTCCGCTCCTCGTCTTCCTCGCGCTTGCGGTGCTCGCACTCGTCTGGCTCTGGCGCCACCCCCTGTTACGCGAGTTGCAGGGCGGTCAGCTCGCCTTCGGACTATTCGTCGGTGGCACCTTAGGTAACGTCCGCGACCGTCTATTTGGTGACCACGTGATCGACTTCATCGACGTACACCTGCCGTATTATCGTTTCCCCGCCTTCAACGTGGCTGACTCCTGCATCTGCGTCGGCGTGGGCCTATATATCATCATGTCTTACCGGCATGACCGTCTGCGCCGCGAGGCGATTGTCTCGCACGGCGGCGAGGATCCGCCCGCTGGCGCATGAGCGTGCGCTTCGATGTCGCCGCCCATCCAGGCGCCCTGGCGTATAAGTTGCTCGCGGGGCTCGTGGTTCCCCGGCCCATCGCTCTCGTGACGTCGGTCGACGCAGCCGGCGTGGTCAACGCCGCGCCCTTCTCGTTCTTCAACGTCATGGGCGCCGAGCCAGCGATCGCCGTGTTTGCTCCGGCTGATCGTGATGATGGCACGCCCAAGGACACCGCCGCCAACCTGGCGGCGAACGGCGACTGTGTGATTCATCTCTGCGACGAGGCCGTCGCTGCGAAAATGGTGGAGTGCGCCCGCTCGCTCCCGCCCGGTGTGAGCGAGGTGCCGCGCGCCGGTTTCACGCTCGTCCCCTCCGAGCGCGTGCGCGTCCCGCGGCTCGTCGAATGCCCGGTGGCACTCGAGTGCCGCGTGCTCGATATCCGTAAGTATGGGGACAATCGCCTGGTCGTCGTCGAAATCCTACTCGCCCACGTGCGCGAAGGGGTGGCTGATCCGGCGACATGGAAGGTCGATTATGCGCAGTATGCGCCGATCGGGCGGCTAAACAGTCCGGACGGGTATGCGCGCACGACGAATCGGTTCACGTTGCGATTCCCGTCGGAATCCTGATCAGATTCCCTTCGAGAGTCGCTTCACCACCGTCGCGAAGTCATCGGGGCGGGGCGCGACGACCTCGAATTCCTTGCCGGCGACCTTGCCGGCGACGCGCGCGATACGCAGGAGCAGCCCGCGGTGTAGCGGCTTATCCTCGCCTTTGTTCAGGCGGCCCTTCGGGGTCGTATCAGTGAGCGTCACGCGGCCCGAGCGGCCATACTTCAATTCGCCGGCGATGCGGATGCCGCATTCGGTGGCGTGGATGCGAACCTGATCACGACGGGGGAAGGGCGTGTGCGCGGTCCAGAGGCGCCAGCGGCCGCAGGCACGGCCGGGTTCGAAGCGGGTCTGGGCGTGCTTACCGTTGCGGTGCGAGACGAACGCACGTTCCTGCGAATCGTCCATGCCTACGGGCAGGTCGCAGATGCCCGCGTCTTCCGGGGCGTCTTCCGTGCGTGCGATGAATTCGAAGTCGAAGCGGAAGGCGCCGGAGCCGAGGGCTTCGCGCCACTCGGCCATCGCGGTGGCGCGATCGGCGATGATCGCGATGCCAGCGGATTCCGGTTCGGGGCCGAAGACCGCGGCAGGTTCGGCGAGGCCGAGGCGGACCATCTCCGGCTTGCCGGCTTCAAGTTGCACGCGCAGCTGGCCGAGCAGGGTCGGCGCGCCTTTCTGCCAAGGGTGTTCTTCGAGGGCGACGCCGCTGGGCTTGTCGAGTGCGACCCAGCCCGGGCCGGAGGCCAGCACGGTGATGCGGTAGGCATCCTCGCCGAGCAGGCCGGCGGCGAAACCGATGGAGGCAGGGGGCTGGTCGGACATTTCCGGGGACAAAAAAACCCCGGCGCCTAGGCGACGGGGTCGGTGAGGGGGCCAGCCGGCATTACTTCTTGGCGGCAGCGAGCTTCTTCGCGAGGCGAGCCTTGATGCGGTTCGCCTTGTTGCGATGGATCACGCCAGTCTTCGCGGCCTTGTCGGCGGCGGAAGCGACCTGGGAGGCGGAAGCAACGACGTTCTCACCGGTCAGGCTCTTGACGAGGGACTTGAGACGGGTGCGGACGATTTTGTTGTGCTCAGCGCGACGGGCGGTCTGGCGGATGCTCTTCTGGTTAGCTTTGATGTTGGCCATGTGAGTTAGTAGGGAAGCCGTGGGCGGCCCTCGGAGT
>CAIKWA010000022.1 GCA_903831005.1 uncultured Opitutia bacterium | reverse complement strand
CTCAAGCCGGATGTCGACCTCGGGCTGATGCAGCCCGGTCAGTCTTTGCCGGACCTCTCGAGTCGCGTGCTGACCGGTGTTTCCGCCTGGCTCGACGAAGCGAAGCCCGCCGCGATCCTCGTGCAGGGCGATACGACCACGGTGCTCGGATCGGCGATGGCTGCTTTTTATGCCGGCATCCCCGTCGGCCATGTCGAAGCCGGCCTGCGCACTGACGACCTCCGATCACCGTTTCCTGAGGAGATGAACCGCCGCGTGACTTCGACGCTCGCTCGCTGGCACTTCTGCCCGACCGAACAAGCCAAGGCCAATCTCCTCCGCGAAGGCATTCCGGCCGCGCACTGCCACGTCACCGGCAATACCGTCATCGACGCCTTGCTCGCCACACGCGCCCGGCTCGGCGGCATCGAAGCCACCGCCGTCGGTGCACGACTTGGCATCACCCCGACCTTCGTGGCCTCGCATCTTGCTTCGCCGAAGGCGCGCTGGATCCTGGTCACCGGGCATCGCCGTGAATCGTTCGGCCCGGGCTTCGAGCATCTCTGTCGAGGCATCCGTCAGCTGGTCGACGCCCATCCCGATCTCGGCGTCGTCTACCCCGTTCACCTCAACCCGCAGGTCCAGGAGCCGGTCCGTCGTCTGCTCGGCGGCCACCCGCGCATCGCGCTTGCCGCACCCGCGGCCTACGAGGATTTCGTCTGGCTCATGGACCGCTCCACTTTCGTGCTGACCGATTCCGGCGGCGTGCAGGAAGAAGCCCCTTCGCTCGGCAAGCCCGTGCTCGTCATGCGCGATAACACCGAGCGCCCCGAAGGACTTGCCGCCGGCACCAGCGAACTCGTCGGCACGGACCCCGTCCGCATCGTCGCCGCCGCGACCCGTCTCCTTTCCGACTCCGCCGAATACGCCCGCCGTTCTCAGCTCCGTAATCCTTATGGTGACGGCACCGCCGCCGCCAAGATCGCGCGGGTGATGGAAGCGATGCTGTAAGCACCGGTTAAGTGTAAAAGTGCAAATCGGCCTTCGGCCTGTGCAAAGGTGCAAAAGTATTTCCAGGGATTGGGGTAGGGGCCGGGGCAGGGTTAGGCCTGCAAAACCAGCACCCGAATCTGAGCGAACAAGCCCAGAGAGTATAGTCTAAATCCGTGACCCGGAATCGGGGATGTTTTCCCGCCCCGACCCCTGTCCCTACCCCTACCCCTAAATTCACCTTTGTACCTTTGCACAGGAGCTCCGCTCCGATTTGCACTTTTGCACTGAATCTAGTCAGCACCCGTGCGCCTCCTTTATTTCCATCAGCATTTCGCGACCCCTCGGGGCGCGGGTGGCACCCGCTCCTATGAGTTCGCGCGGGCGCTGATCGCGCGCGGGCATCAGGTGACGATGGTCTGCGGCGCACATCAGTTCAGCGGGCTGGAGCTGCCGTATGACTCGGGGCGCGGCTGGCATCGTGGCCCGGTCGATGGCATCGACGTCATCTCATTGCCGCTCGCCTACTCGAACCGCGATTCGTTGCTACGCCGGGGCTGGACCTTCCTCCGCTTCGCCCTGCGTTCCGTCCGCCTCGCCCTCGAACTCGACTGCGACCTGGTCTTCGCGACCTCGACCCCGATCACGGCGGTCATCCCGGGCCTCGCCGCCAAATGGTTGCGGGGCAAGCCCTTCGTCTTCGAGGTGCGCGACCTCTGGCCTGAACTTCCCCGGGCGCTCGGCCTGCGTAATCCGTTCCTCCTCGGCGGCATGTCGCTCCTGGAATTCCTCGGTTACCGTTCGGCTGATGCCTGTATCGGGCTTTCACCCGGCATCGTCGAAGGCATCCGCTCCCGCTCCGACGAGCGTCTGCCGGTCGCGATGATTCCCAACGGCTCTGACCTCGAGCTGTTTCATCCGTCCCAGCGCGCCCGGCTGACCTTGCCCGGCATCAGACCGGACGATTTCGTCGCGGGTTTCACCGGAGCGCATGGTCCTGCCAACGGGCTCGATGCCTTGCTCGATGTCGCCGTGGAACTCAAGCGTCGCGGCGACGAGCGCGTGAAGCTCGCGTTCGTCGGCGACGGCAAGGAGAAGGAGCGCCTCGCCGCTCGCGCCGCCGAGCTCGGCCTGACCAACTGCCTCTTCTTCGCGCCGGTGCCCAAGGCCGAGCTCGGGCCGATCACCGCTTCCCTGGACTGCGGGCTGATGGTGTTGAAGAACGTCCCAGCGTTCTATCGGGGCACGTCGCCGAACAAATTCTTCGACTACCTCGCCGCCGGGATTCCGGTCGTGAACAACTACCCCGGCTGGCTCGCCGACCTCATCGGCGAAAACCGCTGCGGGCTCGTCGTCGCTCCGGGTAATGCCTCCGCCTTCGCCGATGCGCTGCAATCTCTCGCCGCCGATCCGGCCGGCCGACGCGCCATGGGCGCGGCCGGCCGCGCGCTGGCCGAACGTGAGTTCGCCCGCCCGCTCCTCGCCGCCGAATTCGTACGTACCCTCGAAACCTACGCACCTTGACCATGCTCACCCGCGAACAAGCCCTCGCCCTCGTGCTTCGACGCCTTGCCCTGCTGGGTAAGGAGCTCGGCAAGCCGGCGCTCGAACAGGCCGATGAGCAGACGCGGCTCTTCGGCGAAGCCGCCGCCTTGGATAGCATCGGCCTCGTGACGCTCATCGCCGACCTCGAGGAGGATATCCGCGTCGCCACCGGCAAGGCCGTTTTCCTTGCCGATGAAAAAGCCATGAGCCGCCTCACCTCGCCGTTTCGTCGTACTGGTCTACTGGCGGAGTATGTGGTTGAGGTCGTCGGAAGATAGCAGTGCAAAAGTGCAAATCGGCCTGCGGCCTGTGCAAAAGGTGCAAAAGTATTTCAAGGGGTAGGAGCAGGGGTAGGGGTAGGGTTAGCCCTGCAAAATCAGCACCCGAAGCCGAGCGAACAAGCCCAGAGAGTATAGTCTAAATCCGTGACCCGGAATCGGGGATGTTTTCCTACCCCTACCCCTGTCCCGACCCCTACCCCTAAATTCACCTTTGCACTTTTGCACAGGAGCTCTGCTCCGATTTGCACCTTTGCACTGCCTTTAGTCCAGTCCGCTGCCTCTCCCCTTGTCCACGTGCCCACGTGCCAACTTGCCCCCTATAAATAAAATGCCCTCCACCGCTCTCATCACCGGTTCCTCCCGCGGCCTCGGGCTGGCCTTGGCCGAACGCCTGCTCGCCGAAGGCTGGATGGTCCACGGCTTCGCGCGTGGTCCGCAGACGCTGGTGCACGCCCGCTTCCGCGCCCAGGTCGTCGACGTCGCCGATGAAGCTGCAGTACGCACCGCCATCGCCGCCATCGCCGCCGAGGGGCGGATTGACCTGCTGGTCAATAACGCCGGCACGGCCTCGCTGAATTCCGTGCTGCTTACTCCGGGTGAAGTCGCCGCCGCCTTGATGCGCGTTAATTACCTCGGCGCGTTCCATTGCCTCCAGGCTGCGGGCAAGGCGATGGTCCGGCAGCGCTCTGGATTAATCGTCAACCTCACCACCGTTGCGGTACCGCTCAGGTTAGAAGGGGAGGCCGCTTATGTCGCCAGCAAGGCCGCTGTTGAAGCCCTCACCCAGGTCGCCGCGGCTGAGCTCGCCCCGCAAGGCGTCCGGGTTCTCGCCGCCGGCTTCGGTCCGGTGGATACGGCGCTCACCCGCGCGGTACCACGCGGCAAGCTCGCCGAAATCAACGAGCGGATCGGCCGGCCCCAAGGCACGACGGTGCCGGAGGCCGTCGACTTCCTCGTCGCGTTGATCGGTGACGCTTCCGTGCCGTCCGGCTCTGTCCGTTATCTCGCTTCTCTCTAAGTGTCATCCTGGTTGCTCGATCGAATCCTTGGCTATGCCGCCAAGCCCGCCTTCGCCGGTGTTGGAGGTGTCGTGACCTATGGGGAGCTACACGCCCTCGTCGGTAAGGCCCGTGCCGCGCTCGCCCAGCTTCGGCTCGATCGACCGACGGCGTTCGGCCTGGTCGGGGAACACGGGCCCGCCTCCACGGCTTGGCTGCTCGTGCTCGCGGAGGCCGGTCATTACGTCGCGCCATTGTCCGGCAATCCCGCCGAGCACCCCGCGAAGCTCGCGGTCATCCACGCCCAATGGGTCGTCGTGGTCGAAGGGCTGGAATGGAAGCTTCTCCCGCGGGTCGACGAGCCTTCGAGCCATCCGCTCTTCGCCCAGCTACGCGTGCAGGGAGCCCCAGGGCTCATCCTGTTCTCCAGCGGGACCAGCGGCGTGCCGAAGGCGATGGTCCAGGATTTCGGAAAATTACTGGCCTCCTACGAATCACGCCGGGCGAGCGACCTCTCGATGCTGGCGCTCCTCGGCTTCGATCACATCGGCGGGCTGAACACGCTTTTCAACACACTGGCTGGGGGTGCGTTGCTGGCCGTCCCCGCTTCACGCGCTCCGGCTGATGTCGCCGCGACGATCGCCCGTCATCGCGTCGCCATCCTGCCCGCGTCACCGACGTTCCTGAACCTGCTCCTCGCCGCGGGCGTGACCGCCGAACTCGCTTCGCTGCGCGTGATCACCTACGGGACCGAGCCGATGCCGGAAGCACTGCTGGCCCGCCTCAAGGCCGCCTTCCCCCGCGCGCGCTTTATCCAGACCTTTGGCACGAGCGAAACCGGCATCACCCGCACGGAGAGCCCTGAGGCGGGCTCCACTTTCCTCCGCTTCGAGGACCCGAATCTGGAATGGAAGGTCATCGATGATGAGCTCTGGTTACGCAGCCACACGCAGATCGCTGGCTACCTCAACGCGAGTAACGAGCGTTTTACCGCCGACGGCTGGTTCCAGACGGGCGATAAGGTCGAGCAGGGGCCGAACGGCACGCTTCGTATTCTCGGCCGCATGGGCGAGATAATCAACGTCGGCGGAGAGAAGCTCATGCCGGCCGAAGTCGAAGCCGTTGTCCTGGGAGTCGCCGGCGTCGCCGATTGCCGCGTCCGCGGCGAACCGCACCCGCTCACCGGGCAGACCGTCGTCGTCGATATCGTCTCGAGGGAAACCGATCAGGAAGCCCTGCGCTCCGCGATTCGCACCGCCTGCCGCGAACGCCTCGCCCGCCACAAGGTTCCCACCCGCGTTACTTTCGTTCCTTCCGTCAGTGGTGAACGACTCAAGAAAATCCGCCCAGAGCCCGCCCGATGAATTCCCTCCTTCCTTACCTCGTCGTCGACCTTTGCTTAGTGATTAGCCTAAGCCTGCTACTGGTCAAACGACTCAGCTTCTGGCACCCGGCGACCGTCTACCTGGTCTTCCATTTCTACAGTTTTACTTGGAGGGCCATCGGCTTGGTCAATGGCGCGCCGCCGATGTACGCCCAGAATCCGGCCGCAGACATGATTATGGCCCCCGAGTATGAGCGGGCCTTGTTGTGGGCGGATGTTGGGCTAGTCGCTTTCTGCATCGCCGCCTATTGGGCGCATCTTCGTTTCGAGCCGCAGAGTCATCGTCCCATCGTCCGCCGGACGCTTTCGCCGAGACTTGTGGTGGCGGTCTGTTGCGTCGCTCTACCTATAGGAATCTTGGCCTTATATGCGGCAAAATCCGATGTCTATGTCAGCGACGTCGTCGCCACGAGCGGTTACTTCCAGACATTGACGATGTGGCCGTTCGGTTGCTTGGCGATGCTGGTCTTCGCCTATGGCTTCCGCTGGTATTCCGTCATACTAATCTGCGCCTACTTGGCCGTGGTCGCCCTTCAAGGCTACCACCGTTTCATGGTGCTCTTCCCGCTCATCTTCTTCTCGGCCTATTTCCTGCAGTCTCGCCGCCGCCTTTGGCCAACTTTGCCAATCATCTTGCTAGGGTTCGTCACGGCGATGATTTTCCCTCGCCTGAAATATATCGGACAGGCTTACCAGAACGGTGATACAGCCGAGGCCATTAATCTAGTGTTCGAGTCTTTCGTGGAGCGGAAGTCCTACGAAGCGGTCAGTTACGGCGAAGATTTCTTCGACCAGTACGCCGGCGGACTGACCATGACGGATGAGGCCGGGAAGTTCTATTTCGGGTCTACCTACTTAGCGATTGTTACCCTGCCGGTGCCGCGGGCAATCTGGCCCGATAAGCCGGGTCTGGCGGATCACGTGCATGATATCTCCACCACGCGGCGCCAATATAACGTCGAGGGCCGCATCCTGACGTACCTCGGCGAGGCTTACTTGAACTTCGGTTACCTCGGCATGGTGGCGATTCCGGCTCTGCTGGGATATCTGCTGACCATGTGGTGTCTGCGGGCGACTTCCGGCCCCCTGCGGCGTTTCGACCGCTACCTGTACACCGTCTTCTTCATCGCGTTCATCCAGCTGTATCGTGACGGCTTATTATCCCTCTTGGTCTTCACCATCGTCCATAACATCCCGATGGCCGTGGTTTGGTTCCTGCATCTCATCCCGGGCCTAGCGCCCAAGCTCCTGGATCTGCCGCCGGCCGATCCGCGCGCCCAAGATGACGGCGCCATCACGGTGCTCCGCTGAGCTGATGACCGCGATCCGTCACATCGTCTACGAATGCGTGCCCGGCGCCTACGCCGGCGGCGTGCAGAAGATGGTGTACGAACTCGCTTCGGCTCAGCGCCAGCTCGGTGCCGACGTCGAGGTCTGGGCTCCGGACGCGATCCGCGCAGGATCGACCGAAGATGCCGAAGGCCTGCCTATCCGCTATTTCATGCCGGGTGCCGGATTAGGTTTGGCGCAATCCTATCGTCTCGAGCAGGCCATCGCGGAGCTGCCGCGAGCCTCGATCCTGCATGCGCATGCCACGTATCATCCGCTCAATCTTCAGGTCGGCCGGGCCGCTCGTCGCTGCGGCCACCGGACTTTCTATCACCCGCATGGGGCCTTGTCGCCGGTCTGGTTTCGCGGCTGGGGTTGGAAAGCGCTGAAGAAACGTCTCTACATCGCCGCCTTCGAGCGACCTAACCTCAACGCCGCCGCCGGCCTCTTCGCCCTGACCGAAGATGAACAAAGAGACTTGGTCGAACTCGGGGTGGCCGCGCCTACCCATGTCGTCCCGAATGGCGTCGCGCCGTTTATCGTCGGAGATGATGCCGCCGCCCGTGCATTCCGCGGGAAGCACGCCATCCCCGAAGGCGCCCGCGTCATGCTTTTCGTCGGTCGCATCGTGGCGCTCAAGCGAATCGAGGACATCGCCGAAGTACTGGCTCGGCTTCGACTCAGCCACCCAGACCTGCATCTGGTCATCGCTGGCGACCTTGGAACGGCGCCGGCTTATGTGGCCCGGTTGCGCGAGCAGTTTACGGCCTCGGGCATCGCGGACCGCGTCCGGTGGGTGGGCTTTCTCGACGAGCAGGCGAAGCCGGCGGCCTATGCGGCCGCCCAGGTGTTCGTCCATGCGTCCGAATCCGAAGGCATGGCCATCGCGATCCTTGAAGCGATGGCAGCCGGCGTCCCGGTCGTGGTGACGCGCCAGTGTCACATGTCGGCGGCCGCGGAAGCCGGTGCGCTCAAGCAATGTGAGCAAGGCGAGTCGGCCTTGGCGGCCGCGATTGCGGAAGTACTCGACGCTCCGGCTGACAGGGGTGCCCGCGGCCAGGCTTACGTGCATCGTGTCCACGCCTGGGAGGCGATTGCCGCCGAAACACTGAAAATCTACGCAGAGGGCGCTTCGCGCAGCTAAGCTATGTGCGGCATCGCTGGATACCTTGGAGCTTTCGACTCCGCGCTTCTTGCCCAGATGGGCAAGGCCCAGGGCCACCGTGGTCCGGATGGCGCCGATAACTGGTCCGGCGAACGCGTCGGCCTATCGCACGTCCGGCTGGCGATCCTCGATCTTTCGGAGTCCGGCCGTCAGCCGATGCGTTCCGCGGACGGCCGGGTCATCGTCACCTTCAACGGCGAAATCTATAACTACCGTGAGCTCCGTCGTCGGCTCGAGCGGGAAGGGGATGTCTTCCGCGGCGGCAGCGACACCGAGGTGCTCGCCAACTTGCTCGCCCGCCATGGCGAGAAATGCCTGCCTTGGCTCAATGGTATCTTTGCCTTTGCGGCCTGGTTTACGGCGGAGCGGCGGATGCTGCTCGCCCGTGACGCCGCTGGCGTGAAGCCGCTCTATTGGGCGCGGACCCCCGCGGGCCATGGCTTCGCTTCCGAGATCAAAGCGCTGCGCTGTTTACCTGACGTCGACCTCACGCCGGATCCGGCCGCGATCGCCTCTTGCCTCACGCTCCTTTATGCGCCCGGCGAGGGCACGCCGGTTAAAGGCATCCGCAAGGTACTGCCCGGCACGTGTGTCGAATGGCGCGAAGGTCAGGCACCGGTGGTGCGACGTTTCGGACCCGTCAGTTACGCGCAGGAAATCCAGCCCTTCTCGGAGAAGCAGGCGATCGACGGGATCAGGCATTATCTCGATCAAGCAGTCCGCCGCCAGCTCGTCTCGGATGTCCCGCTCGGCGGCTTTCTTTCCGGCGGACTAGATTCCTCGACCATCGCCCACTTCGCGTTGCGGCATGTCGCCTCGCCGGCCGACTACCCGTGCTTCACGTTGCCGCCGCAGTCCGCTGCCGAGCAGTCCGAAGGCTTCGTCGACGATCATCCGTATGCCCGGCAGGTCAGCGACCATTTCGGCGTGCCGCTTCACGTCGCGCAGATGGACGAACGAGCGACCGAACAGCTCGACTGGATGGTCTGGCAGCTCGATGAGCCGACGCCCGATCTCGCCGCTTTCACCGCCCACGCCATCTGCCGTGCCGCGCAGGCCCGAGGGGTCAAGGTCCTGCTCTCCGGCGCTGGCGGCGACGATATCTTCACCGGCTACCGCCGGCATCTCGCGCTCCGCAGCGAGCGGGCTTGGGGTTGGTTACCGAAGCCTCTTCGGGCTGGCCTCCGCGGTATCTCCGCGCGGATGGGTACCGGCACGTCGTTCGGTCGCCGCGCCTCGAAGCTCTTCCGCTACGCCGACGCCAATCCGGCCGAACGGCTGGCCAGTTATTTTCTCTGGATCGACGAAGCTGCCTTCGCGCCGGCGCTCGCCCCAGGCTTCCGCGAACAACTGGGTGCCCATCGGGCGATTGACCCGCTGGTATCCGCCTTGGCCGCTTTGCCCGCAGGCACTTCACGTCTCAACCAGATGCTGCACCTCGACCGTAGCTTCTTCCTCGCAGATCATAACCTGAACTACACCGACAAGATGGCGATGGCTTGCGGCGTCGAAGTGCGCGTGCCTTTTCTGGATCCAGACCTGGTCGCCTTCTCTGAACGGCTCGCCGACGGACTCAAGCAACGCGGACTCGAAGGAAAGTATATCCTGCGTCAGGCCATGCGGGGCGTGCTACCCGAAAACGTGTTAGATCGTCCGAAATCCGGCTTCGGCTTCCCCTTGCGTCGATTAATCCAAGGCGCCTATGGCCGCCGCCTCGAAGAGCTCGCCCGCAGCGGCCGGCTCGATGCCACGGGCGTCTTCGACGGCCAAGGGGTCCTCAGGCTGCTCGAAGCCGATCGCCGCGGACAGGTCGACGCCGCTTACCCCTTGCTGGGCGTCCTTTGCATGGAATCATGGCTCAGGCAGTTCACCTCTAAGTAGACCGATGCAATCCTCACTCACCCACGTGCGTCTCGCCGGCCTCGCCGTCACGGTCGGCTCCGTCGTCCGGGATTTCCAGGCCGAGGGGCTTGCGGCCGGACAGGATCCAGCGCAGCTCGCCCGTCTCGCCAAGGCGGTGGGCCTGCGCGAACGCCGGGTCGCCGCTCCCGGCGTGACCGCGTTGGACCTTTGTGCTGATGCGGCCGCCCGGCTCCTCGACGAAGCAGCGGTCGACGTAACCTCTCTCGACGCCATCATCTTCGTCACGCAGACCCCTGATCATCCGCAGCCGAACAACGCTTCGCTCCTGCACGCTCGCCTCGGTTTGAGTAAGGCCGCGGCGGCTTACGACCTTTCGCTCGGGTGCTCAGGTTGGGTCTACGGCTTACATCAGGCCGCGATGCTCTGCGGCGCTGGCGCCGCCCGGGTGCTCGTCTGCGCCGGGGATACGCTGAGCCGCCTTGTCGATCCAAACGATCCGGCCACCGCCCCGCTCTTCGGCGACGCCGGTTCGGCGATGCTCGTGGAAAAGACCGGCGAGGCCACCTCGATGCACTTCGTCTTCGGCACGGACGGCACTGGCGCGTCGGCGATCATCGTGCCCGCCGGCGGTGCGCGTCAGCCGAAGGGAGCCGCCGTGGCCGATTGCCTGCACATGGATGGCGCCGCGGTCTACGAGTTCGCGCTCCGGGAAGCGCCCCCTGCCATTGCCAGCGTGATCAAGCTCGCCGGCTGGACGCCGGAAGCCGTCAATCATCTCGTCCTTCATCAGGCCAATCGCTTCGTCGTGTCCTCCGTCGCTCGTAAATGCGGCTTCCCGGAAGACAAGGTCCCGATGAATCTCGTTGAGCAGTTCGGCAATCAGAGCTCCGCTTCTATTCCGGCCGCGATGGCCCATGCTTGCTCCGAAGTCTTGCAGGGCAGCCGCCGCCGGCTGGTCGTCTGCGGCTTTGGTGTCGGGTTCTCTTGGGGCGCGGTTGCCCTCGAAGCCGGCCCGATGATCGTCGCCCCGACCCTTGCTTTCCCCCGATGACGCCCGAACAGAAACTGGACGCCTTGCGTGCCGACGTCGACGTGCTCGCCGCCGCGACGCCGGAGACCGTGCTCAGCTCCCTGCCCAACTGGGATTCTTTGGCCATTCTGCTGGTGGTTTCTCACTTCGAGCATGGCCATCAGCAGACGGTCACCGGCGCGCAGATCCGCGCCTGCCGGTCTGTCGCTGACCTGCTCGCCCTACTTCCGCATAAACCATGAAGAAACTCCTTATCGTCGGTGCCGGTGGCTTTGGTCGGGAACTTTATGCCTGGGCCGGCCAGCATCCCGCATGCGGCCGCGAGTGGGAACTCGCCGGCTTCCTCGACGACAATGCCAACGCGCTCGCTTCATTCGGCAGCTTTGCTCCGATACGTCCACTGGCTGGCCATCGTCCTTCCGCTGATACGGTTTATCTCTGCGGCGTGGGTATGCCATCGCTCAAGGAGAAGCTCGTCACGCCGTTACTGGCTGCCGACGCGGAGTTCCTGACGTTCGTGCACCCGCAGGCCTTGGTCGGAGCGCGGGTGAAGCTGGGGAAGGGGGTGGTCCTTTGCCCTGGTGCAGTCGTTTCCGTCGATATCGATCTCGGTGACTTCGTGATGGTGAACCTCAACTGTACCATTGGCCATGATGCCACCCTTGGACCTTGGACCACTTTAAGCGCGCAGTGCGACGTCACCGGTCACGTCCGGCTCGCCGATCGTGTCTTCATGGGCAGCCGGGCCAGCGTGATTCCGGGAAAATCCGTCGGCAGCCGTTCGGTCGTGGGCGCCGGCGCGGTCGTGGTGACCGATGTGCCCGCCGGTGTCACCGTGGTCGGCGTCCCTGCGCGTATTCTCTGAGATGCGTAAAGCCTTGCTTATCTTCGGCGGCGTCATGCTCGCGGGCCTTCTGGCCCTCGTACTGCTGTCCGAGTTTGCGCCGGCTCGTCCGCGCCGATTCTCCGGCGACCTAGGTCGGGCGTTGCCGGAAGTCCCGGGCTGGACGCGGCGCGAGATTCCCATCGCCGGTTCTTCCGCCGCGATGGCCAGTGCGCAAGGCATCCTCAACTTCAGCCAAGCCCGTCAGGTATTGTATGTGCGCGGCGGCGCCCAGCTGCTGGTCTACGTCGCGTATTGGGAGCCCGGCAAGGTCTCGGTCGTCGACGCCGGCTCGCATAATCCTGATTCCTGTTGGGTAAACAATGGCTGCGTCCGCACCGATCGCCAGTATGCGGTGCCGGGCAGGGTGGGAGAGCGGGCCCTGCTGCCTTATGAATACGGCCAGTATATCGTACCAAACGGCGGCAAGCAGAACGTCGCCTTCTGGCATCTCGTTAACGGCGAGCCGAATCGTTACGAAGACCAGCAAGCTGGTTGGCGAGACGGACTTATCGGCCGGCTCGAGCGCCTGCCTCTCGCCTGGAAAGATATCCGGGCGTATGGCCTAAACCAGAAGAACGAACAGATGTTCGTGCGTTTATCCAGCGGCCAGAGGATTGAGGATTTGCTGGCAGATCCCGCGAATGCGGCGTTATTCGGCGAGCTCAGTCGCCTTGGGATATTTCAGGATAGTCCTTGGAAGTAATCCACCTGGGATATTTTCAGGTCCCTGGTCTCGGACAACGGGTATGACAAATAAGGTGACAGGTGACGGCCCCCGGGAAGTCGGCCAAGCGGGAGCCAGCCATTCAGCACCCAGCCAACAGGATTCGGCAGTCGGGAGTCATTACTCGAGTTTGCTGCCGCGCGATGCACGGCTTGAGATTAGCTTATTAAGCATACGGCATACCGATGACAGGTCTCCCACTGCTTTGTTGGCCTTGTCTGGAGGAACAATCCCAATGCGTATGGCTAGGGATAGTTGAATCTTCGCCTCTTCCGCCGAAGCGATGGATATTTTAAAGAAACGAATACCCTCTTGAGAATAGCGTCGGCCTTCGCCTTCCGCTATGTTGCTAGGCACCGACAAGACCGCCCGTCGCAATTGGTTCTTCAATGTGGCCTCGCGCTCGAATCTTCTATCGCCCGTCAGCAGGTAAACATCCTCTGCAGTCTGTTTGGCTAGCTCAAGGACGCGCAGAGGCTGGAAAGGCTTATTCATCCTCAAATCATTTTTGAACCACGCCACCGAATCCATTCAAGAAGGCTAAGGTTCAACACCTGATAACTTAACATCACCCAGGCAAACGCTTGGCTGGTGGCTGACCCCCGATTGCCGAAGGCCGAATAGCAGAAGCCTGAAATGCCGATGCCCTGGTGGCCGTCACCCGTCACCTGAATCAAATCGCATCACCTTTAATACTTAGCAACATGGTGACAGGTGACGGCCCCCGGAAGTCAGCCTTTCGGGAATCAGCCTCTCGGGTAACAGCTAATCAGGTATCAGCAGCCTGCGCCCGATCCCTGATTGCTGAAGGCCGAATAGCCGAAACCCGAAATGCCGATGCCCCGATGGCCGTCACCCGTCACCAGCAACATTCACCCTTTTCATAATGAATCCCAACAGACTCTATTTATCGCCGCCCGATCTCGGCTCCGCCGAAATCGAACACGTCCTCGAAGCCTTCGAATCCAATTGGATTGCGCCGGCTGGACCCAATCTCGACGCGTTCGAAATCGATTTCGCGACCCTCGTCGGCTCGAAACATGCCGTCGCCGTCTCTTCTGGCACCGCGGCCCTGCACCTCGCTTTGCGTCTCGCGGGTGTCGGTCCGGGTGACGAGGTCCTCTGCTCGTCGCTGACCTTCGTCGCTTCCGCTGCGCCGATTACTTATCTCGGCGCCCGTCCCGTCTTCATCGATTCCGAAGAACGTAGCTGGAACATGGATCCCGCGCTCGCCTGCGCCGTCATCGAGCAGAAAGCCAAGGCCGGCAAGCCCCCCAAGGCGCTCGTGCTCGTGCATCTCTATGGCCAGTCGGCTGATATCACGCCGATCAAGGCCTGCTGTGAAAAGCATGGAGTGAAGCTCATCGAAGACGCCGCTGAAGCCTTGGGCGCCACTTACGGCGAGTCCGCGCCGGGCTCCTTCGGCCTTTTCGGCATCCATTCCTTCAACGGCAATAAGATCATCACCACCGGGGGCGGGGGTATGCTCGTGACCGATGATGCCGAGTTGGCGAAGCAGGCGCGCTTTCTCGCCACGCAAGCCCGCGACCCAGCTCCGCATTACCAGCATTCGACCATCGGCTATAACTACCGCCTCAGTAATATCGCCGCTAGCATCGGCCTGGGACAGATGGCGCGCCTCTCCGGCAAGGTCTCGCGCCGTCGCGCGCACTTCAAGGCTTACGCCGACGCCTTCAAATCCTTACCCGGCGTGACCATGCAGCCGGAAGCCTCTTGGGGACGGTCTACGCATTGGCTGACTTGCCTCACCATTGATTCGGCCATCGGTGGCGTCACCCGCGAACAGGTACGTCTAGCGCTGGAAGCGGAGAACATCGAAGCCCGCCCCGTCTGGAAGCCCATGCACCTTCAGCCCGTCTTCGCAGTCGCCGAGATGCATGGCGGCGCGGTCAGCGAGCGCCTCTTCGATCAGGGCCTCTGCCTGCCTTCCGGCGCGGCCATGACCGAAGCCGATCGCGACCGGGTCATCGCCATCGCGCTGAAGTCTCTTTCCAGATGAGCCTCAAGGTCCAATTCGGAGCCGGTCTTTGCGGGCCGGAAGGCTGGGTCAATTACGACTCCAGCCCGATGCTGCGGTTGCAGCGTACTCCCGTGCTCAATCTTTTACCGATCGCGAGACGCGGCGCGCCTTATCCCAAGACGGTGATCTTCGGCGATGTCGTAAAGGGACTCCCCGTGGCGTCCGCCTCAGTCGAGCTGGTCTACAGTTCGCATACCTTGGAGCACCTGACGCTGGCCGACTGCCGCCTCGCGCTGCGCGAGACGTTCCGGGTCCTCAAACCAGGCGGCTGTTTCCGCTCGGTGCTGCCCGACATCAGTCAGCTCTGCCGTCATTACCTTGCGGAAAGCCCGACGCGGCCCGATGCCGCCATCCGTTTTGTGGAGGCCTCCAACATGGGCGTCGCGCAGGCGCCTCGAGGTCTTGCTTGGGCGCGCAGCCTGTTTTCTCGGGACGCGCACCTTTGGATGTGGGATTACCCTTCCATGGAGCAGGAGCTCCGCCAGGCGGGTTTCGTCGGCGTGCGGCGGGCTGCGTTCGGAGATTCGACCTTCGCCGGCTTCGAGGCAGTCGAATCGAAGTCGCGGTGGGATGACGGGTTTGGTTTCGAAGCCTTGAAGCCCTGAGCTCGGTCAGTTTGTCCCCCTCGATGTCCTCTTCCAAAGTCATACGCAGCAGCGTCTACATGGGCGGCGCCACGGCCGTCTCATTCGTCGCCGGGCTCATTCGTACCAAGGTCGTGGCGATGCTGCTCGGCCCGGCTGGCGTAGGGCTCGTGGGCATCTTCACCAATTTCGGCGGCAACCTTTCCGCCGTTTCCTCCTGGGGTATCTGGACCTCGGGCGTGCGCACCATCTCCGCCGCACCTGAAGAGGAGAAGGCACGTAAGTCCGCCGCCGTTGGGATTTTCGGCCGCCGCTTAATCTGGCTGGGCCTCGCGCTCGCGGTGATCGCCTGTTGGCCCGTGACATTTGCCACCTTCGCCGACGGCCAATATCTTGCGGATATGTTGCTCGTGGGCCTGACAGCCCCACTAGTTGTGGCGACCGGGATCTGGACCGCTCGCCTGCAGGCTAATGGGCATCTCCGCACGCTGGCCAAAGGCCAGGTTCTCTCCGCGCTCTCGGGTCTCTTACTCGGCGTCCCGCTTATCTGGATGCTCGGCGTCAAAGGTATCGCGCCCAGTTTATTGCTGGCAGCCCTGCTACTGGCTGTCGTCACCTGGAGGTCTGCGGCCAGACACTGTCCGGTCGACGCCTCGGTCCAGGCGCAGGATCAGGATCTGCGTGAACTCGCCAAGTTGGGAGCAGCTTTCATGGCGGTTGCTTTCATGGGGCAGCTGGCGGCCTATGGCACCCGGCTGATCTTGGTGCGACAGCTCGGACTCGAAGCGGCGGGACATTATCAGGCGGCCGCTGCGATCGCCGGAAGCCTCCCGGGCTTGGTCGTCTCCGCCATGGGTGCCGGCTTTTTCCCGCAGGTCGCCGCGGCGGCCGATGAATCCGCTTCGCGTCGACTCGTCGACCGACAGATCGAGGTCGGCGTGATGCTCGGCCTGCCGGCCTTGGTCATCCTGGTCGGCGCCGGGGGCTTCTGCCTGCACCTGCTTTACGCCCAGACTTTTGACGCGGCCTTACCAGTCCTAACATGGATGACCTGGGGAATCCTCTTCCGCCTGCTTTCATGGCCCATGACCTACTGGCTCATGGCCCGCGGCTCGTCCAAGGCGGTCATCCTAGCGGAAGGTTTCTCCTGCACCTGTTCGGTGGTCTTGCCCTTGTTCACCGTTCCTTCCTTCGGCCTGGCCGGCGCTGGCATCGCGTTCTTCCTCGGCCACGCTATCTATGCGGTCGCCCTGCTGGCTATTTCGCGTCGGCGCTCTGGTGGCTGGATCGGGCGGCCCGCCTTACAAGCCATGACATGGGCAATCCTTCTTATGGGAGGAACTCAGATTTTAGCACCCCTCTCCATGGTCGCCGTCACGGCTACGACGGCCTTGGTCGCCGCCGCAGTTTCTTGGTCCGCGCTTCGACGAGCTTGGGCAACCGACAATTCAACAACACTATGAAGAAGCTATTTTCCATAAAGCATGGTCGCCTTGGTTGGCTGAGGGCGCTGTGGCGGCAGCCGGCCGTGCGTTACCTCCAGTCTCGTGCGGGCCAGCATCTCGGCGCCGGCCGCCGGCAGGTGGCGATTTTCGCCTTCGAGCACATCGGCCAGTCGATTGAGCTCGATGGCGTATACGAGCTGGCCGAGCTGGAGGCTTTGTTTGCCTGGACTAAGGCGAGCTCCCCCGTCGCATTCAAGCAGGCAATCGCTTTGGATATCGGTGCAAATATCGGCAATCACAGCCTTTTCTTCTCCGATTATTTTGCGAGGGTTATCAGCTTTGAACCATCGGCGCAGACTTTTCGCCTGCTGGAGTACAACGCTTCACTGGTCAGTAATGTCCGTTGCCATAACTTCGGTCTTTCTGATATCGATGGCGAAGCCCACTTCGCTATCCATGGTTCAAACCGCGGGGCCAACCAGATATCGCTGACGGCCGAAGGGGCGGCGGAGCGGGTACGATTGCGCCGGCTTGATGGCGTCGAAGAAATGGAAGGCGACATTAAGCTTATCAAAATCGACGTAGAGGGACATGAGCCTGCAGTACTCCGCGGTGCAGAAGCTTTGATCCGCCGGCATCAGCCGATTATTGTGTTTGAACTCGGCCCGCAGGAATTCAGCCAAGGCGTCCCTCCTTCGATTCGTATCCTTAAGGGTTTCGGTTATCAGCGCTTCGCGACGATTCGTCGTTACCCTTGTCTCGGTCCGCGCTGGCCGGTTCGGCTACGTATCGTAGTCGACGCGCTTATGCGTGCGGTCGTCGGCGAAGAAATGCGCGTAGTGGTCGAGGAGGAGATGATTCCAGACTTTTATCATATGGTCGTCGCCATTCCTGACTGGATTGAGGCGCCCAAGTCTCCATGACCATGCCGGCCGTCCTGCCTTCCAAGATTCATCATTGGTGCCCATGCTCCCAGCTCGGCGGCGTGGAGATGGCGTTGCTGGCCTTCATTCGGGGTGCTCCCGAGATCGGACACGTCGTGTTCACGGCTGATAACCAGGGGGCCGCCGTGGCCCGATGGCGTGAAGCCGGGGCGGAGGTTATCGCGGTCGACGGCTGGGACGGTTTCCTTGGGCTGTCTTGGGTGAAGCATTGGCGCATGACGTGCCTTCGGCGGCAGATTTCCCGAATCATCATCTGGACGCCGAGCCGCTTGGCGTTGGTCCTGTCAGCGTTATCCGCGGATACCAAAGCTTTGGTGCACATCGGCACGGCCGGCCGGCCGGACTGGAAGATTCGCCTCGCCCATCGGTTGGCTTGCTTGCTGCTGCCCCAGCGAGTCCGTCCCGTCTTCGTGGCCTGCTCCGCGACGGTCCGTCGGGGACTGGCTGCTCACGTTTGTTGGTCGGCCTACGCGAACACGCACATTCCCAACGCGATCCAGCCGGAGTATCTCCTGTCGTCCGCCGTTCGGCAAGTGGCTGCACGCGGGCCTTGGGGCATGGTCGCCCGTTTGGATGCTCTCAAGGACCATGTGACGTTGCTGAAGGCGGTGCCGTTGGTCGCCGGCCGTCATCCGGAGTTCCGCCTGACATTGGCTGGGGATGGTCTGCTGCGCCCCGCGCTGGAGGGATTGATCTGCGAGCTAGGTATCGGCGATAAGGTGACGCTTACGGGCACTATCGCTCGCCCTTGGGAATTGATGTCAGGGTGGGGCGGCGCGGTCTTCTCGACCGGCCCTCACGAAGGTTTCGGCATCGCGGCGGCCGAGGCCATGGCGATGGGTCTCCCATGCGTGTTCACGGATCTGCCGGTCATGCGCGAAGTTGGCGGTGATACCGTGCTTTATGCCGAACCCGGGTCGCCAGAATCCTTGGCAGAAAAAATCAGCACGCTCATCGCCGATCCCGCCCTAGCGGACCGACTTGGTCAGGCCGCCGCCCTCCGTGCGCGCGAGTGTTTTTCGCCGCAAACTTTCGCCGCGGCCTACCTTCGGGCGTTCGAACGGCCCACATGAACTTTTCCGTCGTCATCCCGACCTATCGGCGCGCCGCCTCCCTTGAGGCGACGCTCGAGAGCATCCTGCGACAGGGGGACGCTGTCCGGGAGGTGATCGTCGTCAGCCAATCGGAAGATGAGGCGCATGAAGCCGTCGTTCGGATGATGACCGCGCTCGGGCTGGGCTCGAATCAGCTACGCCTGCTCCGGCTGGCCGCCCCGTCCTCGACGGCCGCGCGTAATGCGGGCATCACGGCCGCAACCGGCGATTGGATCATCTTCAGCGACGACGATGTGATCTGGCCTGATGGGCTGCTCGTCCGCCTGATCGCCAAGCTTTCGGCGGCGCCGGATATTGCGATGCTGGCCGCTCGCGACTTAAGTCGCGTAGAGACGTCGCTCTCGACGGCGCAGCGCTGGTTCGGGGCTTTCTTCTTGGTTAATACTTGGGCGGCCCTGACGGAGGGGCGGATCTTGCCTTCGATCCAAGGTCGCTATCCGTCGCCCATCCGTGGCGACGTGCCGACCGAGTGGGCGATGGGCTATTGGTTCGCGGTTCGCCGCGATCACCTTGCTGCCCACGGTTTGCGCTTCGACGAACGCCTGACGCGCTACGCCTACGCGGAAGATCTCCTGTTCTCGGTCCAGTGCGCCCGCGCCGCGCAGCGTTCCGGCCTTCGCTCGGTGCTTAGCGAGGATATCGCGGTCCGCCATCTGGCGACGGATGAGTGGCGCACCTCGGCCCGCCACGTCGATCTGGCTTTCGCCTGGAACCGGCTCTTCATCGCCTCGCAGCTCTATGCCGGCGCAGCCTTCTGGTTCAGGCTCCCGGCGATCGGTTGGTCGATGTTCCATCAGGTCATCAGCCGGATGATTCGTCGCCGCCCTTGGGCTTACCTTGTCTATGCCCATTTCCTCGGCCTGCTTTATCTCGGCCGGATTCGCGCCGGGGAGCTCGAGCCGCTCTATCGCCGGCATCTGCCCTGAGTCGCCATGACTTCCGTTCGTCCATCCATCCAGCCTAGTCAGCCTCCGCTGTTCTTCTGGCAGAACATGCCCGCGCATCATCAGACCGGAGCGTTGGATGCCTTGGCCTCCGGCTGGTCTGCTCCGGTCACGGGCGTCTGGTGTGAGGATGTTTCCGCGTCACGGCGCAGCCAAGGCTGGGCCGCCGCTACTCGCGTTAGCCTGCGGGACCACTTTTTGCCTTCGTCAGGCTGGGAGCAGCAGGTCGACGACCTCATCGATGGCAACCGCACGGCCATCCATATCTTCTCCGGCCTTGGCGCCTACGCCCCCGTCACACGCGCCGCCCGACGTCTCGCGCGAACGCCTGACGCCAAGATGGGGCTCATCGTCGAGTCTCCGATCATGCTGGGATGGGCGGGGGTCGCCCGCAGATGGAAGGCTCGGTATCACTATCGCCCGTTCCTCGGCAAGATGCGGGCCGTCTTCGCCATGGGCGAGCTCGGCCTGGATTTCTACCGCGGCTTGGGCTTCGCAGAGGAACAGCTCTTTCCGTATCTCTATCAGGAAGCGGTCCCGCTGCCGGGTTCGCGCTCGCCTGACCGCGGCGACGTGCGGCTGGTCTACGCCGGACAGCTCAATGAACGTAAGGGAGTTGATATCTTGCTCGCGGCTTGCCGCGCTTTGCCTCGCCAAGGCTGGACGCTCGATATCTTCGGCGACGGCCCGCTGCGTCCAGAGTTGGAGGCTGAGGCGGCCCGCGATGGCTTGGCCGACCAGATCGTGTTCCGAGGCATCGTGCCTTCCTCCGCTCTTGTCGCCGAGCTTCCGCGCTTCGACCTCGCCGTCGTACCGAGCCGCTTCGACGGTTGGGGCGTGTTCGTGAACGAGGCCTTGCAGTGCGGCCTCGCCGTCATCGCGACCGATAAGGTCGGCGCCGCCGGACTCGTCGCCAGTGCCATGGCCGGGTCAATCGTTCCTAGCGAGGATATCGCCGCCTTGGCGGCGGCCGTGAGCCGACGGATCGTTCAACCGGATCTCTTGAGAGACGAGCAGACGAAAGCCCGCGAGTATGCCCCCCGGTTATCGCCAAGCAGGGCAGGGGAATACTTGAGCGCCGCGCTGCGCCATGCTTTTCTCGACGACGGAATCCGCCCGACTCCCGGCTGGATTGCTTAACCTACTTTTCATCATCAGCCTCCGATGCTCAATCAACTCAAGCGTTTCATCAATTTCTTCCGGCCCCGGAAGCACCGACTGACGCACCCCAAACGGCTGGCCTATCTCCGAGCCTCCGGCGTCGAGCTGCGTCGCGTGCTCGACCTCGGTGCCTTTGAGGGCAAATGGACGATGCTCCTGAAGAAGGTCTACCCCGAGGCAAAGATCCTCATGGTCGACGCCAACACCGAGAAGGAGCCATTCTTGCGCCCCATTGGTGATTTCAAGATCGCGGTGCTGGGTGACGTCGATGGTCGCGAGGTGGACTATTTCAAATGCCTGGATGGCGACGCCGGCTCGGGCAACGGCATCTATCGCGAGAACACGGGCTACACGTTCGGGGCTGAAAAGCGCCGCTGCGTCACGCTTTCGACCCTGCTCGGCTCCGACGAAGGGTATGACCTTATCAAGATGGACATCCAAGGCGCGGAGCTCGACGTCATCCGCGGCGGCTTGCCGATCATCCGCAACTCACGCTTTCTGCTACTGGAGCTCCAGACGCATAACTACAATCTGGGCGCACCCCATCTCGAAGAGGTTGTCGCGTTCTTGTACGGGGAGGGCTTCGGCGTCGTGGACATCGTCGATCTGATGTACTCGGGCGATAAGCTCATCCAGGTGGACGTCCTGTTCCGAAATCGGAAGCCGGCCTGAGCTTCTCCCTAGTTGTCATCACAAGCCGCGCACTTAGCGCGGCTTTTTTGTGCCCGAATGGATTAGGCTAGGCCCTTGCCCCCGGGCCTGTAGGCCCCCTAACTTTACCCCATGACCCGCACCGTCTTCCTCATCCTGCTCCTTGCGCTGAGTTTGCCGGCGGCAGACGTCTTTGAGCAGCAACGTCGATTGGGCCGCGGCCTCAACCTGGGCAATTCGTTGGAGGCGCCGAAGGGCGCCAGCTGGGGGCGCCCAATTGCGGAGGAAGACTTTCCGCGCATCAAGGCTGCCGGCTTCGCTTCCGTGCGACTGCCGGTCCGCTGGGGTGATTACGCCGCGGTCGACGCTCCTTATACAATCGAGCCGGCGTTCCTCGCCCGCGTGGAAGGGTTGGTGAAGTCCGCGCTCAAGGCCGACCTGCAGGTGGTGCTCAACGTCCATCACTTCGATGCGCTCGACCTGGACCCCGTCGGGCAGCGACCCCGTTTCGCCGGTATCTGGAAACAGCTCGCTGCCCGTTTCGCCAGCGCTCCGGACGCCCTGCAGTTCGAACTCAGCAACGAACCGCACGGCAAGCACACCGCCGAAGAGTGGAACCAGAACCTGCTGGTCGCCCTGCGCGAGATCCGCCCGCTTCATCCCGACCGCGCTGTGCATGTCGGCAGCGTGCAATGGAACCAGATCGCCAAGCTCAAGGACCTGCAGCTCCCCAAGGAAGACCGGCATATCATCGCGCATATCCATTATTATTCGCCGTTCCACTTCACCCATAAGAACGCGTCCTGGGTCAAGGGCTCGAAGGAATGGAAGGACGGAGACACCTGGGACGGTACGCCCGCCGAGCAGGCCGCGATTCGCAAGGATTTCGAAATCGCGCAGGCCTGGTCCAAGCAGGAGAGCCGGCCGATCTTTCTCGGCGAATTCGGCGCCTCTGGTTCGAACCCGAATTTCGCGGCACGGGTCCGCTGGACGCGTTTCGTCCGTGATACCGCCGAGACCAGCGGCTTCACCTGGGCCTATTGGGAATACCAAGCCGGCTTCGGCGTCTGGGATCCCCAAGCCAAGCAGTGGCGCCAAGACCTGCTTGATGCGTTGGTGGGGAAGTGAGCGAGGGTATGGAGTATCGTGGGAAGGTAGGGGCAGCACCGCGTGCTGCCCTTTTCGTTCAACAGGTAGGGACGTGATTGCTATCACGTCCGTTCGCCTCCGCACATACGCATCTCCATCGGCCCTTACTAAGAGCCCAACGACTCCCCGCCCCCGTCCTCGGCCTCGAACGGCGGTGATAGCAATCACCGCCCTACCCAAGGCAGAGGCAGCACTATGTCGTGACGCGGTCCCGACCCTACCTAATGCAGCTAGGGCAGCACGCGGTGCTGCCCCTACCTCGATGCATCTCTTGCCCACGGGCCAACTGGTCAACCGAGCAACTAACTATATATGGCTCCGGTTTCCCTTTGAGCCTTAGGCCTCTGGTCCACTGAGCCTCTGAGCCTCCGAGCCTCTAGTTAGTCGTGTCCCCTTGCCCCCGTGCCCACTTCCCCCCTAACTCCCGCCATGCCCCGCTTCCTGGCGCTCCTCTGCTTCCTTCTCCTCGGACCGTCGCTCCGGGCCGATGGCCTGTTCGACGCCGGCCGCTGGGCCCCGATCGTCCTGCCCGCCAATCCCGCCGTTGATGAGGCGCACGCGGCCCGGACGCTCGCCGATTGGTGCGAACGCGTGACCGGCGTCCGTCCGGCGATTCAGAATGAGACCAAAGGCGTCCGCGGCCCGGAGTTGGCCATCTATGTCGGTAATACCGTCGGCGCAAAGTTCGCTGGCATCTCCGCTCCTGTCGCCGAGGGCGACACCGCCCTACGCGCGGTTGTCGGCCGCTCCGTCTATCTTGTCGGCAACAATCCCGCCGCTACGCGTATCGCGGTGGGTCGTTTCTGCGAGCAGCACCTTGGCATCTTCTTCACGATGCCGGGCCCGCAGGGTGCGGAGTGGACGCCGCGTTATCAGCTCGGCTTCCCTTCGGCCGATGAGTTCCGTCCGGACTTCCGCTGGCGCGAACTTGGCGGGCTCAACGAACTTTCCCTCGACTGGGCCTGCTCGGTCGGCTTCGGCCGTGCTCCCGCAATCTCCCACGGGCTCTATCGCGCCTTCGACCGCAAGGCCTGGGAGGAGGATCCGACGCTGTTCGCCTCGGTCGATGGCGTCCGCACGGAGCCCAAGGGTTCTGGCTACGAGGCCAACCCGCGCTTCGATCATCCACGCGCCGCGGAAGTCGGCGCGCGTTTTGCCCGCGACTATTTCCAGAAGCACCCCGATGCCTTCGCCGTCCCGCTGGGCGTGAACGACACGCTAGAGTTCGACGACGCTGCGCCCATTGAAGGCTGGTTTCGCGATCGTCCGGTCCGGACCAATCAGGTCGTGGCCTTTCTCAATGGCGTGGCTGATTCCATCTGGGCCCCGGAGGGTGATCATCGCGGTGAACGTCATGCGATCGGCACCTTGGCGTATATGCAGACGCTGCGCGCGCCCACGATCCCGGTCCGCCGGGCAATCTTCCCTTGGGTCTGTGCCGAGCGTATCGGCTACGGTGACCCCGCCTTCGCCGAACAAGATCGTGCGAACGTCGCCGCCTGGGCGAAATCAGGCGCCCGTCGCGTCGGCGTCTACGACTACCTCTATGGCGCCGAGGTAGCCTCTCCGCGCGTCAACCTGACCGCGCTCATCCAGTCCATCCGCACGACCCACACCGCGGGCGCCACCGGCTGGTATGCCGAGGCCTATCCCGTATGGGCCTTCGACGCCCCGAAGCTGTGGCTCGCGGCTAAGTTGCTCGAGAACAACGCCGCCGACACCCGCGTCTTGCTGCGTCGATGGTTCGATGCTGCCTATGGTCCCGCTGCCGATCCGATGATCGCGGCCTATGCACAGATCGAAGCCGCCTGGCGCCGTGACGCGCAGCGCGGGGGCAAAGACACCTTCCTTCGCCACTTCCACGATCAGCGCGGCGCGCTGGTGCTTTCGCCCACGGAGATCGCCACGATCAGCTCCCTCCTCCGCGAAGCGCACGACGCCTTGCTCGTCGAGCCGAAGTCCACCGCCGCGGCCGCCGCTCGGCTGGCCCGTCAGTCTGCGCGACTCCGACAGTTCGGTGAAGCCTGGGAACTGTTTTTGTCCTATCGCGAAGCCGTCCAAGCCCGTCGCGTGACGCCGGACCAGAGCGCTCGCCTGGCCGCCCTCGCTCGCCTGACGACCGCTGAAAAGACCTACCTTACGAAGGAAGCCGCCTTCAATCGTAACTGGGGCGCGACCGGCGCGCCGGTGCGTTGGAGCAAGTTCCCCGCGGAGAACCCGCGCGCCCAATGGTCGGAGCGGGTGCTGGCGGCCGGTCCCAGCGCCGGTCTGGAGGCCTGGGCGAAGACCGAAGTTCCCGCGGGTTGGCTCGCTTACCGTGTCGCGCAGCAGGCGGAAGAAGAGCCGTTGCTGGACCATTATGATTTTAGCGACCCTGCTTCCAAATTGCCGATCGAGCTGGCGCCTTCTTCCAAGAATAAGGCGGACCGCCTACCGGCGGGCCTCCGCCTACTTGCGCCCACGGGTAAGATCGGCCCGGTCGTCGTCCCAGTCGAATCCGGCGAGGCACGCCTCGTGCGTCTCCAGCTCTGGACTTGGTCGGACGAATTGCGCCTACCCGAAGCCCAGATGCGCGTCACCTTGCGCTTCGTCGGTCCAAGTCACCGCACCGAGACTACGGTCGTCTGTCAGCCTCGACAGACGGTCGTTCCCGCCGTGCTGCCCGTCTGGGCGACTGCGCTGGAATATGAAATCGCCTTCACCGGCGGCGCCTTCATCCAAGAGGCCACCGTGCAGCTGATCGACCTTCCTGCTTCTTCGGCTCGCTGATGCTCAAGCGCGCTTTCGACATCGGCTTCTCGGCGGGCTGGCTGATTTTCTTCAGCCCGCTCCTGCTCGTCGTCGCCATCCTCGTGCGCCTCAAACTCGGCTCCCCCGTGCTCTTCATTCAGGAGCGTCCGGGCCTGCGGGCTAAGCCGTTCCGCATGGTTAAGTTCCGCACCATGACTGATGCGCGGGGGCCGGACGGCGAACTCCTGCCCGATGAGCAGCGCTTAACCCCTTTCGGCAAATTCCTCCGCTCGTCCACCCTCGACGAATTTCCCGAGATGTGGAACGTCCTCCTTGGCGACATGAGCGTCGTCGGCCCGCGTCCGTTGCTCATGCGCTACGTCCCTCGCTACGACGCCTTCCAGGCTCGCCGGATGGAAGTGAAACCCGGCGTCACCGGCTGGGCGCAGGTCAACGGCCGCAACTCCCTCAACTGGGAGGAGAAGTTCGCCCTTGATGTCTGGTATGTCGACCATCGCACCTTCTGGCTCGATATGAAGATTGTGGTCATGACTTTCTTTAAAGTTTTTGCGCGCACCGGAATTAATTCCGGGGAAGGGAAGACGATGGAAGAGTTTTGGGGCAGTAATAAAAATTAGAGGCCTGCTTGGTGCAAAAGTGCAAATCGGCCTGCGGCCTGTGCAAAGGTGCAAATGTGGGGATGCATAACAGGTGACGGGTGCCAGCCACCGGGGCATCAGCCCTTCGGGTGTCAGCCGTTCAGCCTTCGGCAGCCGGCTCCGGGCTCCCGCGGCTGATGGCCGAGATGCCGTCGCCCGAGTCGCCGACTCCCGTGGCCGTCACCTGTCACCCTGAGTTGGTTACACCTTTGCACTTGGCGCGAGCCTCTATCGCTTCACTCCGAGCTTCTTAAGCGAGGGGTCTTTTGCCAACGGCAGCTCCACCGGCATCCCACCCGCCTGCGCGGACTGATACATCGCGAGAATCAACTCCACAGCCTTACGGCCTTCGGCGCCGTTGACAGCGGGTTGCTTGCCGGCGCGGATGGCTGCGATGGCTTCTTCGAGATTGGCGCGATGCCAGGCATGGCCGATTGCCTTCGGATCATTGGCGCCGGCACCGCCGCCTTCGGTGGCAGGAGCAATGACCGCGGCATCGGAGGGCAGGGGCTTTTCGAATTCGAAGGCGGTGAGCTTGTCGTCGCGGAGGACGGCGGCGCCGGTCGTGCCGTGGATGCGGATTTCGGCGGGGAAGCCCGTCGCAGACCAACACGCGGTCGAACTGGCGAGTGTCGCGCGGCAGCCGTTGGCGAATTCGATCCAGCCCGCCGCGATGTCTTCGACTTCGATGCCTTCATGGGCGACGAGGCCGGCGGTAGCGGAGACGCGCTTGGGTGCGCCGAGGAACCAGAGGAGGAGATCGATCGTGTGGATGCCTTGATTCATCACCGCGCCGCCGCCATCGAGGGCGAACGTGCCGCGCCAAGCGGCGGAGTCATAATAGGCCTGCGTGCGCCACCACGGGATGAGCGCGCCAGCTAGGGTGAGCTTGCCGAAGCGGCCCGCTTCGAGCGCGGCCTTGAGCGTGACCGCGCCGGAACCGAAGCGACGGGGCAGGATACCGGCGACCGTCACGCCGGCCTTCGCGCAGGCGGCGGTGAGTTCGTCGCAGCGGGCGAGGGTGACCTCGAGGGGCTTCTCGACCACGACATGCTTACCGGCTTTAGCGCAGGCGAGGGCTGGGGCGAGGTGGTCGCCGCTCGGCGTGCAGAGGCAGACGATGTCCACGTCCGGGTTTGCCAGCAGGGCTTCGGGCGTCTCGGCGAACGTGATACCGTGCTTGGTGGCGAAGTCCCGTCCCTTGGCCGGCGAACGGTTATACGCCGCGACGAGCTTCACGCCGGCGATCTCGGCGAGCGCCTTCGCATGGAACTCGGCGATCATGCCGGTTCCCCAGATACCGAAACCAAGGGGCCGTTGGGACATGCGTTCACCTTAGGAGCGCTCGGCTGGGGCGGAAGAGTAAATGATGCTCGCCGCCTCGCGCTCGTGCAAAAGTGCAAATCGGCCTGCGGTCTGTGCGAAGGTGCAAAAGTAAGGTGTTGGCGGTTAGCGGTTGGCGGTTGGGAAAGCAAAAGGCCAAGACTTGTTCTGGTGACGGGTGCCGGCCACCGGGGCATCAGCCCTTCGGGTGTCAGCCGTTCGGCCTTCGGCAGCCGGCATCAGGCTCCCGCGGCAGATGGCCGAGATGCCGACGCCCGAGTCGCCGGCCCCCCTGGCCGTCACCCGTCACCCTGAGTTGGTTACACCTTTGCACTTTTGCACAGGAGCCTGGCTCCGATTTGCACCTATGCACCTTCAGGGTCCGCCTTTTTTCTGGCTTAAAACCCATCCCTCCCCGTATTTATATTCTACTGCTTATGCGAATTTTGGTCACCGGCGGCGCGGGCTTCATCGGGTCTAATTTGACCCGACTTCTGGTCGCGGGCGGACACGCCGTCACGGTCGTCGATAAGCTCACTTACGCTGGCAATCAGGCCTCCCTGGCTGACCTGCAGGGTAAGTCCGGGTTCAACTTCGTCCAGGCCGACATCTGCGACGCCGAGGCCATGCGCAAGGCCTTCGCCGACGCCCAGCCGGAGGCGGTCATGCACCTCGCTGCCGAATCGCACGTCGACCGCTCGATAGATGGCCCGGGCGAGTTCATCGCCACCAACGTCATCGGCACCTTCCAGCTTCTGCAGGCCGCCCTCGGCCATTGGCGCTCCCTTTCAGGTGCCGCTAAGGATAAGTTTCGCTTCCTGCACGTTTCGACCGACGAGGTCTTCGGCTCCCTCGGCCCGACCGATGCAGCTTTTAACGAGTCGACCCCTTACGACCCGCATTCCCCGTATAGCGCCAGCAAGGCCTCGAGCGATCACCTCGCCCGATCCTGGATGGATACCTACGGCCTGCCGGTCGTGGTGACCAATTGCTCCAATAACTACGGCCCTTACCAGTTCCCCGAGAAGCTCATCCCGGTCGTCATCCTGAAGTGCCTGCGTGGCGAAGCCATTCCGGTCTACGGTAAAGGCGAGAACATCCGCGACTGGCTCTATGTCGACGATCACGCCCGCGCGCTCCTCGCCGCGGTCGAGAAGGGCCGTCCCGGCCGTACCTATTGCATCGGGGGTGATAACGAGCGTCGGAATATCGACCTGGTGAAGCTGCTCTGCTCACTGCTCGACGAGTTCCGTCCGCGCGCCGACGGCAAGCCGCACGACTCTGCAATCACCTACGTCACCGACCGTCCCGGCCACGACCTCCGCTACGCCATCGATGCCCGGCGCGCCCGCGCCGAGCTCGGCTGGGCTCCGCAGGAGGATTTCCAGAGCGGCTTCCGCAAGACCGTCCGTTGGTACCTCGATAACCCCGCGTGGATCCAGGGCATCCTCGACGGCTCCTACCGACTCGAGCGACTCGGCAAAATCTGACTCTCATGAAAGGCATCATCCTCGCCGGCGGTTCCGGCACTCGTCTGCATCCCCTGACCCAGGTCATGAGCAAGCAGCTCCTGCCGGTGTACGACAAGCCGATGATCTACTACCCGCTCTCCGTGCTCATGCTCGCGGGCATCCGTGAGATCCTCATCATCTCCACCCCCCAGGACCTGCCGCGCTTCCGTGAGGTGCTCGGCGACGGCTCGCGTATCGGCTGCCGCTTCGATTATGTCGAGCAGGTCGTCCCCAACGGCCTCGCCCAAGCTTTCGTACTCGGCGAAAAGTTCATCGGCTCCGACGACGTCTGTCTCGTCCTCGGTGACAACATCTTCTACTCCGCCGGCTTCGGCGAACTCCTCAAGTCCTGCCGCCAGCCGCAGGGCGGCGTCGTCTTCGCCTACCACGTGAAGGACCCCGAGCGCTTCGGCGTGGTCGAGTTCGACGCCGTCGGCAAGGCCGTCTCCATCGAGGAGAAGCCCAAGGCGCCCAAGTCGACCTTCGCCGTCCCCGGCCTCTATTTCTACGACAACTCCGTCGTCGGCATCGCCAAGGCGCTCAAGCCCTCGGCGCGCGGCGAGTACGAGATCACCGACGTCAACCGCGAGTATCTCCGCCAAGGTAAACTCAGCGTGAAGGTCCTGCCCCGTGGTACTGCTTGGCTCGACACCGGCACCTTCGACTCGCTCCTGCAGGCCTCGCAGTTCGTGCAGATCGTCGAAGCCCGCCAGGGCTTCAAAATCGGCTGCATCGAGGAGATTGCCTGGCGCCGTGGCTACATCGACGACGCCCAGCTGCTCAAACTCGCCGAGCCCATCGCCAAGTCCGGCTACGGTGAATACCTGAAGTCTCTCATCGGCCAGGTACGCTGAACGATGCGTAAACACATTCCTCCGCTCACCTCGCTGCGCTTTCTCGCGGCCATG
>CAIKWA010000021.1 GCA_903831005.1 uncultured Opitutia bacterium | reverse complement strand
GTGCACCGCTCCATGGCGGCGGTCTCCGACATCATCTGGGAGACGTGCAAGACCTACCTCTGGCAACAGGGCAAGTTCCTCGCCGGACTCTGGGTGCTCATCGCCGGCTGCATGACCTACTACTTCGCCGGTCTCGAACATAAGGATGCCGCCTCCGTCGCGGTGATCCTCGCGGCTTCGGTACTCGGCATCCTGGGCAGCTATGGCGTCGCCTGGTTCGGCATCCGCATCAACACCGTCGCCAATTCGCGGGCCGCCTTCTCCGCCCTGCAGGGTAATCCGCTCGCCACGCTCCTCATCCCACTTAAGTCCGGCATGAGCGTCGGCCTGCTCCTCGTCGCAATCGAGCTCTTCTTCATGATCGGGATCCTCCTGTTCCTCCCCAAGGATCTCGCGGGGCCCTGCTTCATCGGCTTCGCTATCGGTGAATCCTTGGGCGCCTCCGCCCTCCGTATTTGCGGCGGCATCTTTACCAAGATTGCGGACATTGGCGCCGACCTAATGAAGATTGAATTCAAGCTGCCGGAGGACGATCCCCGCAACCCTGGCGTCATCGCCGACTGCACTGGCGACAACGCCGGCGACTCCGTCGGCCCGACCGCGGACGGCTTCGAGACCTATGGCGTCACCGGCGTGGCACTGATTGCCTTCCTCGCGCTGGCCCTAGCCGCCAATCCCGCCCTGTGCGCGACCTTGATTATCTGGCTCTTCGCCATGCGCATCCTCATGGTGATCACCTCGCTACTCAGCTATTGGATCAATGATGCCGTGAGCCGGGCCATCTGGGGCCAGGCCAAGGACTTTAACCTCGAGCAGCCGCTGACGAATCTCGTCTGGATCAGCTCCCTGGTCTCGATCGCCATCACCTACCTCGCTAGCTACTTCCTCCTGGCCGACCTGGGCGCTGGCCTCTGGTGGGTGCTGTCGACCATCATCTCCCTCGGCACGCTCGCGGGGGCTCTCATTCCCGAGTTCACCAAGGTGTTCACTTCGACCGAGAGCCGCCACGTCAAGGAAGTCGTGACGTCGTCCAACCAAGGCGGCGCCTCGCTCAACATCCTCTCCGGCCTCGTCGCCGGCAATTACTCCGCCTTTTGGACGGGACTCTGTATCCTCGGCCTGATGTTCGGTGCGTATCTGCTTTCGGCCCATCCGGCCGTCGCCGGCCTGATGCCGGCGCGCTTCGTATTCGCCGCCCCGATCTTCGCCTTCGGCCTCGTTGCCTTTGGTTTCCTGGGCATGGGGCCCGTCACCATCGCGGTCGACTCGTTCGGTCCGGTGACCGATAACGCCCAGTCGGTCTACGAGCTTTCGCAGATCGAGAAGCAGCCGGGGATCGCCGCCGAGCTCGAGCGTGACTTCGGCTTCCGACCCGACTTCGAAGGCGCCAAGCACCAGCTCGAGAAAGGCGACGGCGCTGGCAACACCTTCAAGGCCACCGCCAAACCCGTGCTCATCGGCACCGCGGTCGTGGGCGCGACCACGATGGTCTTCGGCATCATCATGATGCTGCAGGAGCACTATCAGACGCTGGACGCGAAGTTCAACGTCTTGGAGAAACTCTCGCTCGTCCACCCCGAGGCCCTCATGGGCCTACTCATGGGCGGCGCGGTGATCTACTGGTTCACTGGCGCCTCCATGCAGGCCGTCGTGACCGGCGCTTACCGCGCCGTGGTCTACATCAAGGAGAACATGAACCTCGACGCGACGACGGCGACGACGGAGTCCTCCAAGGAAGTCGTCCGCATCTGCACGCAGTACGCGCAGATGGGCATGACGAATATCTTCATCGTCATCTTCTGCTTCTCCCTATCCCTCGCGCTCTTCGACCCGTTCTTCTTTATCGGCTACTTGGTGGGCATGGCCTTCTTCGGTCTCTTCCAGGCAATCTTTATGGCTAACGCCGGCGGCGCCTGGGATAACGCCAAGAAGATTGTCGAAGTCGACATGAAGGCTAAGGGCACCCCTCTCCATGCCGCTACGGTCGTCGGCGACACGGTCGGAGACCCCTTCAAGGACACGTCATCCGTCTCGCTCAACCCGGTCATCAAGTTCACGACGCTCTTCGGCCTACTCGCCGTCGAGATTGCCGTGAAGATGGAAGCTGGTCCGAGGGTGCTGCTGGGCGCGGTGATTTTCTTGGTCGCCCTCTTCTTCGTCTACCGAAGCTTCTACGGCATGCGCATCCCGGTCGCAGCCAAGGCCCGTTGACCTGGGCTGGGCCGACGGCCCCGAGGGCTCCCCGACTGGGGAGCCCTTCTTTTTTGGCCCGTAAATCGGGGGGTTATATTATTTTTAAAAACCTCCGGCGACCCGCTGGACAACCTTCGGCCGACGGGTATAGTGGGAACCTCGGCCAGTTCTCCGCCCACCCCGGCGTCCCTGTCCGTCCTCCATTCCATTGCTCAACGTTCCAGCCGCGCGCCGTTTCACCACGGACTGCACGGCAGGGATTCCCTCTCTTCTTCTTAAAACCAAACCATGAAACGTCGCTCTTCTCCTCCAACCCGCCCTCGCCCACTCCTCCGCCGTCGCCTTCGCACTCCCTTCCCCGCCATGAAACTCCGCGAACACCTCGAGTCCCTCGGCGGCGCGGGCGAAGGCCTGCCCACGTTCTTCGTGCTGCCGGCTTACGGCGACTGCGTCCGCCTGAGCGGACCGGAGCTCCATGGCGATATCGGCGTGCGCATCGCCGGTGACGACTCGGGGCCAACCGGCGTCGATGGCCGGACGAACGAAGTCACCTTCGACTTCCGCGCCGCCGACAAAGCGGTCATCCAGGCAATCGTGGCCGGCCTTGGGCCGGAGGTGCGCGAGGAAAAAGTCCGCCGGCCGAAGCAGGAGATCCAAGGCCACCGCGTGCCCGGCCACCAGCCGAACGTCGGCCACTTCCTCGCCTGGGCGTGCTGTATGCCCAGCATGGAGGATCACGTCATCCTCGAATCGGCCGTCGACGCCGGTATGGCCTGCGAGTTCGACTGCTTCGAGCACATCCACTCGGCCATGCGCGCGCTCGACTTCATGCGCATGGTGCGGATGGAAGGCGGCATCGGCAGTGCCTGCGATGGTGACGAGATCCCGCCGCACCTGCGTCACCCGACGCGCCAAGGCCTGACCGGCAAGGCGGCGCTGGTCGTCGTGCACGCGGGGCACAAGGTCCGCCTCAACGCGACGATTGATTCCAAGCCGGACCCCGCCGGCAAGCGCCTGCGGATCCACTACGGCTGGTCTTCGGAGCTACAGCGCTACGTGGTCGGCTGGGTCAGCGACCTCGCGCCGAAGGCTCAGTGATTGTCGTGTCGCTGCATCTTCTCACCCCAGGCGAAAAGCATCATCGAGGCGAGAAACACGCCGTGGATGATGGCCTGCCACATGATGACCTTCTCATGACCCGCCGACATGGGCTTTTCGGCGGCGGAGGCGGTGATGTCGATAAAGCTCTTGAGCAGGTGGATAGCCGAGATACTCGCGAGGCTACCCGCGAGTTTCACCTTAAGGGTGTTAGCGTTGATATGGTCGAGCCAATCGGGGCGGTCGCCGTTCTCGCCGAAGTCGATGCGGGAGACGAAGGTCACGTAGCCGCCGACGACGACCATATTGACGAGGTTGGCCACCATCGAGATGTCCACGAGCGAGAGGATACCGAGCATGATGGTGCTCTCGGTGGCGGTGGCGAAGCCCTGCAGAAGATGCAGCAACTCCTGCACGCTCTTCCAAGCGTAGGCAAAGGCAGCGAAGATGAGGGCGACGTAAATCGGCGCCTGCACCCAGCGGCTCGCGAAGATGAAATATTCCAGCCCGTGCTCGAGCTTCTTCAAGATACCTTCGTCCTGGGAGTCTTTGGCCATGCCGGGAGATTTACGATTTCAGGTCGACCGTCAAGCCGACGAACCAGCCCTCAGACCCCAGCGCTCGCGGCGGCCTCGCCGAGCGGATCGGCGTTCGGCTCGCGCAGGTAGGCGTCGGCCTTGGCCGAAACAATCACGCCATAATTAATGGTGCCCAGCCAGCCGGACATGATGATACCGACGCTGCCGGCATGGTAGAAGCCGCCGACCTGCTCAGGCAGAGCCATCGAGACCTTGAGGCCTTCGAACTTCGTACCGAACGAGGTGCCGGAGACGTGGCGCACATAGCGATTGACCGTACGCGGCGTGGCCGCTTCGGCGTGGTCGACCTTGGAGCGGATGTCCGGGATGAACTTCTCAAGCCCCTTGAAGGATTCCTCGATGACGCGCGCCTTGTTCGCGGCGTAGTCGGCTTCGGAGAGATGAGCCCAGTCGTCCCACTTCTGATTGACCGACGTCACGATTGCGTAGCGCGGCTTCTTGGTGTGCGGACGGGTATCCGGGTAATAGACTGAGTAGGTGCGCGACGTGGTGTGGAAGTCGACGAGCTCGTGGCTGGAGAACGGCTTGGCCTCGGAAGTAAAGACGAGGTCGCCGATGTGCGGGATGGTCTCGCCTTCACGCACGCCCATGTAGACCTGGCAGGAGGAGGTGTTCACGCGGACCTTGCGGGCTTCTTCGAGGAACGGAGCTTCAAAGGCGTCTTCGCCGCCCATCTTGAGCACTGTGTCTTTGATATTGGCGTTCGAGACGACAGTGGCGCAAGCGACTTCAACCTCTTCGCCGAGGCGCGTGCCACGGAGCTTCACCCCCACGACGCGACGACGGCCAGAAGCGTCCTTCTCGACCAGCACCTTCTCGACGAGCACATTACGGCGGATATCGACGCCATTGGCCTTCATCTCCGCGGTCATGAGGTTGATCATCGTATCCGTGCCGCCCTGGAAGATGAACACGCCTTTCGACATGAAGTTCGAGAAGACGATACCAAAGGTGATCGCCGGGTCGTCGAGGGTGGAGCCGTTGGCGTAGGCAATCGGCTCGAGGAGGAGACGCTGGACGTCAGGCCGACCGGGGAAGAACTGCTCGAACAGCTGGCGCGTAGTGCGCGGGTCGTTGTCGTAGTAGTTCATCTCGCGCAGGTGCGCGAAGAAGGCCTCGACGGTCTCGGCGGAAAGCTTGAACTGCTCGATCAGGATGCGCGTGAAGTCAGCGCGGTCGAAGGTCGTGCGAACATCAAAGTCTGGATTGATGAAGCGGACGTCGCTGAGCTGATGGATGCGGTCTGAGATTTCCTTGGTCCAGTAGCGCCGCGTCGACTTGATCATCCCGTGGGGGAAACCGTGCAGCGAGATATCGAAGACGTGTCCGCCGGCGCGCTTGAAGAAGGTGGCGAGTCCGCCGAGCTGGTAATGATGCTCGAGCAAGAGCACCTTGCGGCCGAATTTCGCGAGATTGTTCGCCGCGGTCATTCCGCCGAGACCGGCGCCGATGACGACGGCGTCATAGCGAGGGAGGAGGTTGTCGAACGGCGAAGGCATTGCGAAAGAGGATGAAGTAGGACTAAGCAGGGGTTAAGGGGAAGTCGAAAGCGGTCAAACCGCCCCGACGCCTATTTCCTGGCGACGCCCAGCGACCAGCCGGCCCGCCCTTTAGTCAGCCGAACCTTGCGTCCGAAGAGCTTCGACAGCGCGGCGGGCTTCATGACATCAGCCGTCCTGCCCGCAGCGAGCGCGACGCCTTCCCGCAGGAGCAGGGCATGCGTGAAGGTCGGCAGAATCTCTTCCACGTGGTGCGTGACGAACACGATAGCCAAGCCCGGCTTCATCTTCGGGAGGCGCTTCACCAAAGAAAGGAACTCGGCACGGGCGACAGGGTCGAGACCCGCACAGGATTCATCGAGGATCAGCAACGCCGGATCCGAGGCCAGGGCCCGGGCAATCAGCACGCGCTGGCGTTCGCCTTGCGAAAGATGACCCCAAGGACGCGCGGCGAGACTACCAATCTTGAGTAGACGCAGCAGCCGCCGCGCGAGCGTGCGCGTCGCGGGCTTCGGTTGGCGCCAAAGATTGATGAGCCCGTCGACGCCGCCGGCCACGACCGACACGGCCGGCTCCGCAGGCTGAATCATTGCGGCGACGGATGGACCCACGAGGCCGATACGACGGCGGAGTTCGCGCCAGTCGCTCCGTCCGAACGTCTCGCCGAGGACGGCGAGCGAACCGGACGTCGGCGCGAAGTAACCCGTGAGCGCAGCGAGCAGCGAGGATTTTCCGGAGCCGTTCGGCCCGAGGATCACCCAGTGCTGCCCGGGCTCCACGCGCCAGTTAAGACCGCGCAAGATGACCTTATCTTCACGCGCGATGCGGAGGCGGGAGACTTCGAGCACCGGGACTTGGGCGGAGGGACGAGGCACGGCGTAAGGCTATGGAGCATCCCGACCACGCTTCCAAGACGCAACCACGCTTGCCCTCGGTAAGATTCAAGCCTACCCCTTGGACATGCGCCGGTGCCCCGCCCTGCTCCTCCTCTTGGTGTCCGCCGTCGTCGCCGCCGCCGAACCCGCTGCCGCCAAGACAACCGCCGCCGACCTCGTCATCAAAGAAGGCGTCGAGACGCGGATCGCCTGCGACCATAACGGCGGCTACTCGAAGTATTCCGGCATCTACCATTATCGCGTCATGCTGCCGAAGGGGTATCACGGAGACGCGACGAAGACCTGGCCGGCGATCTTCATCGCCTCGCCGGGCGGCAACGCCGCGATGGGCAACATGGCCGACTGGATCAAGAAACATGGCTTCATCGCCATCATGCTCGATGAATCGCGTAACGGCCCCTGGGATCCGAGCGTCGGCAACTTCCTTGCCGCCAACCAAGACGCCTCGAAGCGCTTCCGGATCGGCGAAGGGCGTAAAGTCTGCACCGGCTTCTCGGGCGGTGCCCGGGCGAGCTCGATTTTTGTGAGCATCGGCGACAATTTCGGCGGCGTGATCCTGCAAGGGGCCGGCGTCGGCACACTTGATAATGGTATCCGCGGCCTCCACGGAGTGCAAATCGCGGCTATCGCGGTGACCATCGGCAAAAAGGACCCCAACCGCGCCGAGATTGCCGGCATGGTCCGTGCGTCGCAGGACGACCGCCTCCAAGTCTTCGAGTTTGAAGGCGGCCATCAGTGGGCCCCGAAGGAGACCATTGAGCGAGCCCTCGATTACGTCGCCGCCAAGCTGCCGAAGTAATCGGTCGGTCTTGCCATCGCCGCCAGCGAAGACATCAAGGACGCAACCCCATGCGCTCCGTTCTCGCCTGCCTCTTCCTCGGCCTCGTCGCCGCCTTCGCGGCTGAAGCCCCGCTCAAGTTCAACGACCCCAAGCCGCAGGCCTACCTGCTCAAGGCCCGCGCGAGCGAGATCGACCCGCGTTGCAAGCCGCACCCAGAGATCGACTTCGTCTTCGAGAAGGGCGGTAAGCCGGTCGACACCGAGGTCGCCACGGTCGACACCCGCGTAGCGCCGCGCGGCCAGCTCGTCATCTGGCTGATGGGCTTCAATCAGGCGCAGGCCGACCTCCTTAATAGCTACGGACTCCACTACTTGCAGGTCAGTTACGCCAACGGCTGGTTCGGCAAACTCAACACCGAGCCCACGGACGACTCCCAGCATCTCGGGAATATCCGCCTCGAGGCCACGGCCGGCGTCGATGCGAGCAAGTCCATCGAGATTCCCATGCCGGACAGTATGCAGGAACGGGCCTTCCAGTTCGTGAAGCACCTCGCTAAGAATAATCCGCAGGGCAAGTGGGAGACCTTCCTGAGCAAGGACGGCAAATCCCTCGAATGGGAGAAAGTCATCGTCTCCGGCGCCTCGCACGGAGCCACTTCCTCCGCCCGGTTCGGCCAGCACCAGAAGGTGGCGCGGGTCGTCATGCACTGCGGCCCGCGCGATAACCTCGACGACTGGCAGGCCGGCCCTTCGGCCACGCCCAAGAACCGCTTCTTCGGCTACAGCCACGTGCTGGACGGCGGCTGGACGGCGGACCACTACCAGCGCTCCTGGCTGCTCCTTGGCCTGAATAAATTCGGCCCCATCGTGAACGCCGAGATTGAGAAGGCTCCGTACGGCCATTCCCGCCGGCTGATCAGCGACGCGGCGCTGAAGGGCGACGCGAAGGAACAGGCCGCCCGCGGCCACGGCTACGTGACGCCGAGCAAGGGCTCGCCCAAGGATGCGAATGGCAAGTTCATCCAGGATGACGTCTGGCGCTACCTCTATACTTCCGACGTCGAGAAAGTCGGCGTCGCCGTCCCCGCCGAAGCCGGCGTGAAGATGGACCAGCGCTCCGACGCCAAGCCCAAGTCGAAGAAGAAGTAAGCGGACGCAGGGACGGCTTGCCCTCGGAGGGCTTTCGGCTGTTGGATGGTCGCGATCACCGTGGCCATCCGCATCGACCTAGTCACCCTCTTCCCGGCCATGGCCGACGGCTTTCTCCAAGAATCCGTCATCGGCAAGGCTATCGACAAGGGCTTGATCCAATTCAAGGCCCACGACCTCCGCACCTATTCCAAGGACAAGCACCGTAAGGTGGACGATATGCCTTATGGCGGCGGTCCGGGCATGCTCATGAGCTGCCAGCCCCTCTTCGACGCGGTCGACGCCCTGGCGACCCCGGACTGCGAAGTGGTCTACCTTTGCCCCGATGGTGAACAATTGACCAACAAGCTAGCGAAGGAACTAGCCCAAAAAAGCCACCTCATCCTCATTTCTGGTCATTATGAGGGCATCGACCAGCGCTTCCGGGACCGGAAGGTCACCCGGGAGGTCTCGATCGGTGATTATGTGCTTACTAATGGCACTTTACCCGCCTGCGTCCTGGTCGATTGCCTCGGCCGGCAGCTCCCCGGCGTGCTCGGGGAGGAAAACTCCTTGACTGGGGATAGTTACAACGGCAAGTTGCTCGCCTTTCCGCAGTTCACCCGACCCGCTGTTTACGATGGTCTCGAGGTGCCCCCCGTCCTCCTAGGAGGAAATCACGCCGAAATCGAAAAATGGCGTCGGGAAAGGCAAATAGAG
>CAIKWA010000020.1 GCA_903831005.1 uncultured Opitutia bacterium | reverse complement strand
TGCCGACCGGAGAGTCGTCAATCATGTCGAAGGCCGTCTTCGGGACCGCCCCGCCCTCTTCCTTGCGCAGGCCCATGCCGAGCTGGCGCTGGAGAATATCCTGCTCCTCGTCGCGATCAGGGTAGCCGAGGCGATGGAGGAGCATGAAACGGTCAAGCTGCGCTTCGGGTAGTTCGAAGGTACCCGATTGCTCGACGGGGTTCTGTGTTGCGATGACGAGGAACGGGGTCGGCAGGCGCATGGTCTGGCCACCGAGGGTGACCTTGCGCTCCTGCATGGCTTCAAGCATCGCACCCTGCACCTTCGGCGCGGCGCGGTTAATTTCGTCGGCGAGGAGCAGGTTCGTGAACACGGGACCGCGATGGATGCGGAAGTCGCTGGTCTTCTGGTCGACGACCTCGGAGCCGACGATGTCGGACGGCAGCATATCGACCGTGAACTGAATGCGACGGAAATCTAGGGCGATAGCCTTCGCGACCGTGTTCACGAGGAGCGTCTTCGCTAGGCCGGGCATCCCCTGCAAGAGCAGGTGGCCGCCGGTGAGGAGCGCGATCATGACGCGCTCGACGACGACGTCCTGACCGACGACGACCTTACCGACGCGCGTGCGGACGTCGGCGACGAACTGGTGGGCGGCCTGCACGGCCGCGGGATTGGGAGGGTTGTTCATTTTTTAAGGGGTAGGGATAGGGGTGGGGGTAGGAACATCAGGCAAGGTTCAGCGGAGTTGACGGAGCCATTTTTCCGCGAGGGTCTTCAGGTCGACTGACGATAACGTGGCCGTGCCGCCGAAGCAGCCCGTCTGCACGCGCTCGATGTCTTGCTCCAGCTCGGCCTTTTGCGCGGCAGTGAACTTCACCAGCGGACTGGAGCCGAGCTTACGCAGCAAGGCCACCACGGAGAACCCGTCGATTGCGGCGGGCAGCTTGAAGACATCACGGGCCCGCGGCGGACGCGGTCCAGTGTCACGCCTACGGAGGGTCAGCCAGACGACGCACGCCGCCACGACGGCGAGGCCAATGTAAAGGGTGACGGAATAATCTTCGGCGACGGGCGGGACATAGCCCGCGCCTTGGGCGACCTTGACGCGGTCTAGGAGGACGGACGCCTTGGAAAGCACGATGGGGTCGATGTCCTGGTAAGTGCGCCAGACGGTGGTCGTGTTCGCGGCCTTGATTGTCGGAAACGGAACGTCGGTGGCCTTATCGGCGGCCCGGATGGCGTCACCATCCAGCGTGATCGACCAACGCCGTTCGGTGCGCGGGGCCACCTTCTCGCCCCAAGTATTGAGCTCCTTCACCATCAGGGGGTCGATTACCGTCACCTGACGGACTTTCGCCATGGCAGCGAGCGGCGCGAGGTCGAGGAGGTCGTCGAGCTCCGGTACAAGGCCAGAAGCGGTCGCGGCGACTTCGAGGCTAAGCGACCCGTTGATGGCAAACTGGCGCGTGTCGAGGGTCTGCGTGACCTCGACCTTATCGGCAGGACGCACCGCGGCCTTACCGCCAGCGACCTTGAGCAAGGTCTCGGCAGAGGTCGCCGGAATCGTCACCGGGCCACTGAGGTCGATGAAGCGAAGCTCCATCTGCACCGGCGGGATCTTATCGACACTGGCATCCTTGGCGCGGACAAGCACGTAGGCCAGGGGCGTCTCTTCCCAGCCCGGGCGGGAAGTCGGACGCGGCTTTACGTCAGGTGCGGCGAAGGTGATCGAGCGGATTTCGAAGAACGGCGCGAGTCCGTCGGTGAGCTTCTTCTCGAATTCGTCACGCGGACCCAGCGGCTCGGCTCCTTTGGCCGCCTGTGGACCCCGGCGCTTCGAGGCGGCCGCGATGGCAATGGCGTCGTTGCTGAGATACTGGCCAAAGCGGGCCACCCGGCCCATAGCCTCGGTGTGCACGACGCTGACGATCAGGCCGAACTCCTGACTGACGCCGACGGTGTTGGGGCCGTCGACGCGCGTCTGGACGCGGATCTCGCTCAG
>CAIKWA010000019.1 GCA_903831005.1 uncultured Opitutia bacterium | reverse complement strand
GACGCCGCGGCGGAAGGGCGAGTTATTCAAGGCAGGCGACTTCGACTTGGCCTTGGGTTGGACACGCGGTTTACGGACGAGCTGGTTGATGGTAGGCATGGACCTCGGTAAATTGGGAAAAGAGTGTTTGGGCATAGGGGTGGGAGCCCCTCACGCAAGAGGAAAGTGCTTAGGTTTTAAGGTTTCTTTACTCCCCTCCCCGGCCGGACCCCCCTCTGGCTTTTTTGTCGGGACAATTCCAACGCCCCTGCCATTACTCAAAACCCCTCCCATGCTGCCCAACCGCCTGACCCTCGCCTTCCTCCTTGGGATGACCTGCCTTTCGGGCTCAGCCCAAGCCCCTACCCCCTCCTTGGCCGCTCCCAAGACCGCCGAGACCGCCAATCCGGCCGCCGAGGCCGATGCCGAAATCATCATTTTAGCTGGGTTGCCCCAACTTAAGGAAAAAGAGGCCATTCTGAGCTACGCGCGCCAAACCTACATCAAGGCCGATCTCATCAAAGATAAGGCTTTATTGCAACTGATCCGGCTGACCTTGGCCAAGCTCGAAGATCAGCCTGAAAAAGCGGTGCAAATCCGCCAAGAACACCTCAATCAATTGGCGGATTTCTTCACGACCCAGGCCATGGCAGCCCAAGATGCCGGACAAATGGCTGATGCCTCTCGCCTCATCCAGGTAGCGGTTCGCTGTAACCCGGGCAATGCTAAGTCTAAGTTATTCTACGCCAACTTCTTACACTCAATTTCTGGCCGTACTGATGATGCGATTCAGACCCTTAAGCACGGGTTGGAGTTCCTGCCCGTCGACGACCCGCTGACGAAGGACTATTTAGAGCGATACTTTCAACTCCTCCAAGCTCGGGAGCGCGACCAAGAGGTCATCGATCAAAGCCTACAACTCATCCGCGAAACGAAGAATATTCCGACCTACATGCGCGAGTCACTCGCCCTTTCGGCGGCGACCTCTCTCTACTGGGTAGGTAAATACCCGGATGCTGTTAACATTATTACATCCAATAACTTAGACTCAAAGCCTAATGGGCTTTTACTCAAGGCTCGTGCCCTCTTCGAAGGAGGCAAAACGCAGGAATCAATCGGCCTCCTCGAGGCCAAGACTTCTTCTTTTAAGGGAGCCGGCCGCGATGCGGTACTCTCCCAACTGGCTCGCTTCCATATCTTACTCGGTAAGCACAAGCTGGCCCTCGCCGTAACCCAGGAACGGATTTCGGCGGACGAAAAAGCCCCCTTCCCTCACATCCAGAAACTGCAACTCCTCGACCGACTGGGCTTAAAGGAAGAATTCGATAGGGAGCTTCGCCTAATCGTCACGAACTACGCAGGCAACTCGGCCCCAATGATCGCACTGGCTAATTTCGCTGCCGAAAAAGGCTACGCCGAACTCACCGGAGCACTGGCTAACTCCGCGGCGCAACACGGACTGGAACGCGCGACCTTTGCCGCCCTTCACCTTGAAGCGATCCTCAACGGCCCCGAGCCCGGCCAGGTAATCGTGCAACACCAACAGATTGTCGCCGCCGACCGGGCCTTCTTCAAATCGAACGAGCCGATTGTGCAGGCACTCATCGCCATCGCTTACCACGCACGCCAAAAGCCAGATGCCGTGATCGCCAAGCGTGACCGCGACATTGGCGACCGCTACCTCACTGAATTCCTTAAGTCCAAGAACCTCGGTCCGGAAGCCTATCGCTCCGTCGGCCGCCACCTGCGCGCCATCCGCGCCGGTGAGTCGGCAGTGCGCGTACTTGAAGCCGGGATTGCCCTCTATCCGCGCTATTCGCAGCTGCGCGCCGATTATATCTCGGCCCGGATCCTGGCGGGACAGACCGACACCTATGGCACGCGCAAATCGGTCGCCGACGAACTCGAGCAACTTCTCGCCATGCGCCGTCCGTCGCCCGCCATCTGGCAGGAAGCCGTCTCCTGGTTACGCACCGAATCAAAGCTGCCCCTCGAACGGCAACGTAAGCTCGAGGCAACGCTCACGCCGCTCATTCGGAGCAACCTCGACCCCGAGGCTCTTTCCGGTCGCTGATTGTCCGATGACACTGCTACGCCGACGCGACGAGCTCATCGCGGAGCTCGAACCTTTCGCGGACCACCACGAACGCTTCCAATACGTGATCGACCGCGCCAAGGCCGCGCCAGCCCTGCCGGCCGACCTGAAACTTGACGCGTTCTTGATCGAAGGCTGCACCTCCAATCTCTGGCTGGTGCCATCCCTTGAAGCGGGCGTCTGCCGCTTCCGTTGCGATGCGGATTCCCTCATCACCAAAGGAGTTGCGAGCCTGGTCTGCGAATTCTACGACGGTGCCTCACCACAGGAAGTCGCCGCCACCGACGCGGACTTCCTTTCCGCGGTCGGCATCACGCAGCACCTTTCGCCCAACCGGCGCAACGGACTAACGAACCTGGTCGGGAAGATTCGTGCCTTCGGCCAAGCGGCGACCCGATGCTGATAAGCCCCATTGGCGGGGCTTAACTCCTGCGATAAGCACGCTTGGGATTTGCGCCGACGCCGTTGTCGCTTGAAATAGGGGGCATGAGCCAGCCGGAATCCGCCGCACCTGACCGACGCCTATTCGGTCTGTGCCTGTTTACGCTCGGCTGGTCCGTCTTGGTGCTCCAGGCCGGCGGCTTCACCACGAGCATCCGTGCGGGCATGGCCTTCCTCGACTGGCCGCTCTCTAACGGCTCGGTCAATCCTCCAGGCTGGCTCACGGAGATTGATAAGTTCGCCGAGCACTCCCACCGCCTCGCCGCCACCGGACTCGGCCTACTCTGCATTGCAATCGCGATCGCCCACGGTTTCCGTGAAAGTCGCCGCTCGATCCGGCTCGCGGCCTACGCCCTCGTCGGACTGGTGGTCTTTCAAGGCTTACTCGGTGGACTCCGCGTGCTCCTTGACCAGCTCAACGTCGGCGGCGATGGGAACTTCAAGGCGGCGGCCTTCGCGGTCGGCCACGCAGTCAATGCTCAGCTCACACTTGCGCTCCTCGCCTTCATCGCTCTCGCCCACACGGTCGCCTGGCATCAGGCCCGCCGCTCGGCCCCGCGCTTACTCTTCCGCACCGGTGTCGCCGCCGCCACCCTAACGCTCTCCGTCATCGTAATTGGGGCGGTGATGCGGCAAGGGCACTTCACCCTCTGGGTCACCTCGTCGAGCGAAGGGCTCTTCATCCCCACGATTGGCACGGGCCTCGTTTGGTGGGTCAACCTCCTGCACCGCGGCGGCGCCCTCCTCGCTGGCGCGGCAGTGCTCTTCTTCGCTATCCAGCTGGCCCGCTTCGGCTTCCCACTCCTCCGCTGGGCAACCTTGGTCGCACTCGTCTTCGTACAAGTCTTGCTCGGCATCCTCAGCATTCAACTCCCACTCAACCCGCACGTCCGCACAGTGCACCTCGTCGTTGGTGCGGCGCTATTCTCCTCTCTCTGCGCAGCCGTGATGCTGGCCCGTCGTTCCACGGCTCAGCCCGCGGCCTGAGCGATGGCGACTGATTTACCTTTAACCCGTCGCGCAAAACCGCCACGACAAGACCGATGAGCGAACGCGCCGGATCGATGCCTGCCGCCTACTGGGAGCTAACCAAGCCCCGGCTATCGTTCCTTTCCGTCCTCACCGCTCTCGCCGGCTACTTCTGCAGCGCACCAGAACAGCAACCGACTGACGCCAAAGTCCTCGTCTCCCTGGCGATTGGCACAGCCCTCGCCGCTGGCGGCTGCGGGGCTATCAATATGTGGTGGGAAAGCGCCGCCGATGCCAAGATGGAGCGTACGCGCAACCGCCCCATCCCGGCGGGCATCCTGAAGCCCGGCGCCGTTCTCCTCTTCGGCCTACTGCTGTTGACGCTTGGCGTGTTGCTGGTCTGGAACGGAGCGAACGCTCTCGCGGGCGCCCTGACGGCCGCCACGGCGGTCTCCTACCTCCTCCTGTACACGCCCCTGAAGACGATGACATCTTGGTGCACGTTGGTCGGCTCGCTGCCCGGCGCGATTCCGCCGATCATCGGCACCGCCGCCAAGCTCGGCCACATCGACACGATGGGCTGGCTTCTTTTCGCTCTCCTATTCTTCTGGCAAGTCCCCCACTTCATGTCCCTCGCGGTGATGTGCCGAGAAGACTACAAACGTGGCGGTTTCAAAGTGGCGACCGTCAATGACCCATCAGGCGACTCCGCCGCAATCTGGGCGCTGCTATTCATCATCCCGATGCTTTTTGTCGCTGGGGCTATCGCCACGATTTTCTTTCCGGGGTGGACCAGTCCCTATGTCTGGATTTCGTTCATCGCCGGCGCCTGGTTCTTTAAGCTTTGCCTGGATTTCGGGTTACCCAGCCGCCGAGCGGAAGTCGCCAAGCCCCTCTTCCTCGCCTCAATCCTCTACCTGCCCGTCGTCCTGTTGACTCTGACGCTGAACCGGATTTTCTGAGGCCATGGATGTGCGCGCCGACAAGGACCGCCTGCGGGCGGAACTCAAGGCCCGCCGCACGGCCCTGACGCCCCGCGAACTGCAAGTCGCCGGCGACGCGGCCGCCCGCCTGGTCACACAACTACCCGAATGGAAGCAGGCGAAGACGGTCTGCCTTTACGCGTCCTTCGGCAGCGAACTGCCGACCGACGCACTGATGCTACTCGCCCTGCTCGAAGGCAAGCGCCTGCTCCTGCCGCGCGTGACGAACAAGACGACGCTTATTCTCCACGAAGTCACCGACCTCGCCACACTCCAGCCTTCACGCCTCGGGATCCGGGAACCGAAGCCGACCTCCCCAGTCGCTGCGCTGGCCGACGCCGGCCTCGTCCTCGTGCCCGGTCTGGGCTTCGACGGCGCCGGCCGACGCCTCGGCTTCGGCGGCGGCTTCTACGACCGCCTTTTAGCCAAGCCGCCCCGCAAGACCTTCCTGCTCGGCCTCGCCCATGCCTTCCAGCTGACTTCGCGCCTTCCTGACGAGCCACATGATATTAAAGTTAAGGCGGTCGCCACCCCGCAGGGTGTGATTCGCTGCCGAGTGCGTTAGCAGGTTTGCCAAGCAGGCGGTTTCGTGTCCGATGGAGGGTCCGATGTCCGCCCCCCGACCAGACGCCATCCGCCTCCGCGGCGTCCGCCAGAATAACCTGAAGGGCTTCGACGTGGACATCCCCGTCGGCAAGCTGGTCGTTGTCACGGGTCTCAGTGGCGCCGGCAAGTCCTCGCTGGTCTTCGACACGCTGCACGCCGAAGGACAACGCCGCTACGTCGAGACGTTCAGCCCCTACGTCCGCCAGTTCCTCGAATTGCTCCCGTCGCCAGCCCTCGACTCCGCGGAGAACGTCCGCCCCTCCGTCGCGATCAAGCAAGGCAACGCAGTTCGCACCTCCCGCTCGACGGTCGGCACGATGACAGAGCTCTGCGACTGGTTCAAAGTCTGGTTCGCCCACCGCGCTGACCTCATCGACCCTGCGAGCGGCCGGGTTATCGTTCCGCGCGGACCTGATGCCGCCTGGCAGGATTCCCTCGCCCGCTTCCTCGGCCAATCCCTCTCGCTCGCCTTCGCGGTCTCAAAACCGGAGACACTTGGCTGGAAGACGATTGCGGAAGAATTCGCGAAAGCGGGCTTCAGTCGTGCATTCGCTGCCGGCCAGCGTATCCGTCTGACGGAAGACGAAATCCCGGCTAACGCGACCGAACTACTCGTCATCCAAGACCGCGTCACAATCGCGGCCGACCAAGCCTCGCGCTTCCATGAAGCGGCCCTCGCGGCCTTCCGCCTCGGCGGCGCCCGCCTGCGCCTACTCGACGACCAAGGCCACGAGCTTTCTCGCTACAGCGAAGCACTGGAATCTCCTATCGATGGCCGCAAGTTCCGCCCAGCCTCGCCCGCACTCTTCTCGTTTAATTCACCCGTGGGTGCCTGCCCGGAATGCCGCGGCTTCGGCCGCGTCATTGGCCTCGACTGGAACAAGATCATCCCGAACCCGGCCCTGACGCTCGCCGAAGGTGCGATCGCGCCGTTCCAAGGTAACGTCTACGGCGAGTCGCAAAAAGATCTCGTGCGCGCCTGCCGTAAGGCAGCCATCCCGCTCGACGTACCGTGGAAGAAACTTTCCGCCGCCCACCGTAAGTTCGTCGAGAACGGTGAACCCGACTACGTCCAAGGCGAGTTCGACTCAAAGTGGTACGGCGTCCGCGGTTTCTTCCGCTGGCTGGAAGGAACGACCTACAAGATGCACGTGCGCGTCTTCCTCTCCCGCTGGCGTGCCTACGAGTCCTGTCCGAAATGCCACGGCCGACGCTTCCGCGAGGAGTCGCTCTTCTGGCGTTGGCAGGGCAAGTCCCTGCCGGAACTCTACGCTTCGCCGGTCTCAGACCTCCGCGTGCTGCTCGCACCCCTCGCGCCTAAAGATTCCCGCCATCCGGCCGACCACGCGCTCGAAGCCATCCTCGCCCGCCTCGGCTACCTGGAGGCGGTCGGCCTCGGCTACCTCGCCCTCGACCGTCTGTCGCGCACGCTCTCGGGCGGCGAAGTCCAGCGCGTCAACCTGACCTCCTGTCTCGGCGCCTGCTTGGCGGACACGGTCTTTGTCCTCGACGAGCCAAGCGTGGGCATGCACGCCCGCGATCTTTCTCGTATGGTCGGCATCCTTCGTAGCCTCGTCGAACAGGGCAATACGGTGGTGGTCGTCGAACACGATGAATCGGTGATGCGCGCCGCCGACTGGCTCATCGAGATCGGCCCGCGCCCCGGCGCCGAAGGGGGCCATCTCCTCTACCAAGGCGTCCCGAAGGGCATCTTGAAGGTCAAGGATTCCGCTACGGGAAACTGGTTATCTGGCCGCCGCGTCTCCGAGCCGCGCGCCCCACGCCCGGTCGGCGACACGACGCCACGCCTCCGCGTCAGCGACGCGACGGTGAACAACCTCCGCGACTTCTCCTGCTCGATTCCGCTCGGCCGCCTGGTCGGACTTTGCGGTGTCTCCGGCTCTGGCAAGTCGACGCTGCTGCATCAGGTCATCGGCCGGCGCGACCCAGAATCAGGCGACGAAGCCAAAGAATTAAAATGGGTGAAGTTCGACAAGGAGCCGGCCGAGGTCGCGCTTGTCGACCAGTCGCCCGCCACCCGCACGCCGCGCTCCAACCCTGCCCTCTATGTCGGCGCCTGGGACGCGATTCGCACATTGCTCGGCAATTCGGCCGAGGCAAAAGCCGCTGGCCTCACGCCCTCGCACTTCTCCTTCAACGCCGGCGAAGGCCGCTGCGAACGCTGTGGCGGCGCGGGCTGGGAGACGGTGGAGATGCAGTTCGTCTCCGACGTCGCCCTCCCCTGCCCGTCCTGTAACGGCAAACGCTTCCGCGACGAGGTGCTGAGCTTCCACTATGACGGCAAGTCCGTCGGCGATCTGCTTGCGATGTCGGTAACCGAGGCGCGACAGTTCCTGGGCGAACGCACGCCGGCCTCCGCCCAGCTTGCCTGCCTGGAGGAAGTCGGCCTCGGCTATCTCTCGATGGGCCAGCCGCTCACAACGCTTTCCGGCGGCGAAGCCCAGCGCCTCAAACTGGTTCGCTATCTTTCCAAGATCGATACGCGCAAACCCGGTGCGCTCCTCCTCCTCGACGAACCAACTACGGGCCTACACCGCGAAGACGTTGCCCGCCTGATTGGGCTTTTGCATCGCCTCACGGAAGCCGGCCACTCGCTCATTGTCGTGGAACACCACCTCGATGTCCTGAAGTCCTGCGACTGGATTCTCGAAATGGGTCCCGAAGCCGGACCCGCTGGCGGCCACCTTGTTGCCGAAGGCACGCCCGCCGAAGTCGCCAAGGCCGGTACGGTCACAGGCCGCTTCCTCGCGCAGGGCGACGCCGCTTTCGCCTCTGCGTCGACCACGGCGAGCAAGCCTCGTCCGACTTCCATCTCCCTCCGCGGCGCCCGCGAACATAACCTAAAGGACGTCTCACTCGAGATCCCGCACGGATCGCTCACGGTGATGACTGGCGTCTCGGGCTCGGGTAAATCGTCCCTGGCGTTCGATATCCTTTTTGCCGAAGGCCAACGCCGCTTCCTGGAATGCGTCTCAGCCTACGCGCGCCAGTTTGTCGAACAACTACCGAAGCCTGACATCGATTCGCTCACGGGCCTGCCCCCTACTGTCGCCATCGAACAACGCGTAACGCGCGGCTCGGCGAAGTCGACCGTCGCGACAGTCACTGAAGTCGCGCAGTACCTCCGCGTACTCTTCGCCCGCGCCGGCGTACTGCACAGCCCGACCACCGGTGAACCGCTCGAGGAGATGACTGAAGATGCGGTCGTCCGCCTCGTCGCCAAGAAGGCGAAGTCGCTGAAGAAAGGTTCGCTCCTCGTCGCGGCCCCGCTCGTTCGCTCCCGCAAGGGTCATCACCGTCCGCTCGCTGAATGGGCTGAGACCAAGGGCCTACGGCTCCTCCGTTGCGATGGCAAGATGCTCAAGGTCGATGGCTTCGAGGGGCTCGACCGGTACTCCGAACACGACGTCGACGCCGTCTTCGGCGAGATCCGCGCTGACGGACTAATCCTCCTACCCGACGAGACCGAGGAGTCTGGCGAGAAGGCCCTCCGCACACTCGTCCGCCAGGCGCTAGCCTCTGGTAAGAATGCCTGCGTGCTTCTGGGTGCCGACGGCCATCAGGTCGCCTATCTTTCAACCTCGCGCAGCGACCCCGCCACGGGCGAGTCCTTCCCTGAGGTCGACCCGAAGCACCTCTCTTGGAATTCGCCACGTGGATGGTGTCCCGATTGCCGCGGCCATGGGCTGGAAGTGAAGACCTTCTCGTCCGACGAAGAAGAATCCATCAACGAGAATGCCATCGCGGATCGCGTCGGTGAAGAAGTCTGCCCGACGTGCCATGGCGAACGCCTCGGTCCAATCGGCCGCTCAGTGAAGCTTGCCGGGCCGAAAGGCCGCTCACTCTCGCTGCCCGGATTGCTCCGACTGCAGCCCGATGAGTCCCTCGCCTTCCTTTCAGGGCTCAAGCTCGAAGCCCGCGAGAAAGCCATCGTGGGCGCGCTGCTACCCGAGATTGGCGCCCGCCTTCGCTTCCTCGATTCTGTGGGCCTCGGTTACCTCGCACTCGACCGCGGTGCCGACACGCTCTCGGGCGGTGAAGCACAGCGCATCCGCCTCGCGGCACAACTGGGCTCAACGCTCTCTGGCGCTCTCTATGTGCTCGATGAACCGAGCATCGGCCTGCACCCACGCGACAACGACCGCCTCATTGGCTCCCTCAAGGACCTTCGCGATCGCGGCAACACGGTCCTTGTCGTCGAACACGACGAAGACACCATGCGCGCCGCTGACCTCGTGGTCGACATCGGCCCGGGCGCCGGCGTCCACGGTGGCACAATCGTCGCGCAAGGCACGGCGGCGGCACTCGAGAAGCGCACCGACTCCGTCACCGGCCGCTTCCTCAAGGAAGCCATCCCTCATCCGCTCCGCGGCGCCCGCCGCCCGATCGCCGGCAAGGGCGCACCCGCCGAATGGGTTCGACTGAAGAATGCCGGACTAAGAAACCTCAAAGGCTTCGACGTCCAGATTCCCCTCGGCCGACTCACCGTCGTCTGCGGCGTCTCGGGCGCTGGAAAATCCACGCTTATTACCGATCTTCTTGCTCCGGCAATCCGCGCGGCCATCACCAAGAAGAAGGACGGCCTCTCGGGCAAGGAAGCCCTCGCCGCCGTGTCCCATCAGGGTAAGCCGGCCTTCACGACGCTCTCGGGACTCAAAGGCTTCCGCCAGTTGGTCGTCGTCGATCAAGAACCCATCGGCAAGACGCCACGCTCCACTCCGGCGACCTATATCGGCGCCTGGGATCTCATCCGCGAACGCCTCGCCTCGCTGCCTGAAGCGGCCATCCGCGGACATAGCGCCGGCTTTTTCTCCTTCAACACTTCCGGCGGACGCTGCGAAGCCTGCTCGGGAGCCGGACGTATCAAGTTAGAGATGAGCTTCCTGCCGGATACCTACGTGCCTTGCGAAGAATGCGCGGGTACACGCTACGGATCAGCGGCCAAGGCCATCCGTTGGAACGGTAAATCCGCTGCCGATCTCCTCGCGATGACGTTTGAGGAAGCGGCGGCTTTCCTTTCCTTCGACGCCAAGTTGGGCGACCTCTGCGGACTAATGGTGAAGACCGGTCTGGGCTACCTCACGCTCGGCCAGAGCAGCCCGACGCTCTCGGGCGGCGAAGCGCAGAGACTCAAACTCGTCAGCGAACTCGCCCAAGGCCTCCCGACCTTCCGCGAACGCTCGCGCGGCGAGATCCGGCCGAACCTCTACATTCTGGAAGAGCCGACCATCGGCCTGCACCAGTCGGATTGCCGCCGCCTCATCGAGCTCCTCCATGCACTCGTCGACCAAGGCCACACGGTCGTCGTCATCGAACATCACCCTGACGTGATCGCCGAAGCGGACTGGGTCCTCGAGATCGGCCCCGAAGGCGGCAACGCTGGCGGCGAGCTGGTGCACGCAGGGGACCCCGAATCACTCGCCAAGCAGAAGAAGTCGCCGACCGCCCCATCGCTCCGACTTACACTGGAACGCGGGCTAATCAAAAAGTCCGCTGTTTAGGACGTGAGCACCCTGCGGTTCCCTTTGACCCGGGCCCGCGGAGAGGTATTGATTCAGGACGAAGCACGATGTCCTCCCGTCCTCTCCTCCTTGGCGTCAACATCGACCACGCCGCGACGCTCCGCCAGGCACGTTACCGTGGTGCGCACCAGTCTCCGCATGCGGAGCCAGACGTCCTCGCCTTTACCCGCGAAGCCCTCGCCGGCGGCGCAGATGGCATCACCCTCCACCTACGCGAAGACCGTCGCCACATTCAGGATGCCGATGTCCATGCTATCGCCGCCATCCCCGGCGTACGGCTCAACCTCGAGATGGCCTGCACGTCCGCGATGACCGCCTTCGCCCTGAAGCTCCGCCCCGCTGCCGTCTGCCTCGTCCCGGAATCACGCGAAGAGGTCACGACCGAAGGCGGACTCGACGTCGTCGGCCAGCTCGCCCGCGTGCGCGAGACGACCCAAGCCCTGAAGGCCGCTGGCATTGAGGTCTCTCTCTTCATCGGACCCGATGCGCCGCAGATCGAAGCCGCGGTTGCCGTCGGCGCGCCAGTCATCGAACTCCACACGGGCGCCTTCGCCAACGCTTGGAAATCCCCAGCCGCGGAAATCGAGCTCGCTCGCCTGCGCGTCGCTTGCGAGCAAGCCCATCGTCTAGGGCTGGTCGTCAACGCCGGCCACGGCATCAACTACGACAACATTCGGGCGATCCTGACGCTCCCGCACCTTCACGAACTCAACATCGGTCACTCGATCGTCGCCCGTGCGCTCTTCACTGGTATCCGCGGCGCCGTCACCGAGATGAAGACCCATCTGACAAAGAAGGCATGAACCTCGAAGGCGGCAACGTACTCGGCGTCGGCGTGGATCTCACGGAGGTCGACCGCATCCGTTCCGCCCACGTGAAGCACGGCGCCGCGTTCCTCGATAAGGTCTTCACGCCGGCCGAGCAGAAACTCTGCCTCGCAAAAGCCGACCCGTACCCTTCCCTCGCCGCCCGCTTCGCCGCCAAGGAGGCCGCGAGCAAGGCCTTCGGCACCGGCATCGGCGCAGAGCTCGTGCTAACCAGCGTCGGCATCCTTAACGGCGTCGAAGGCGAACCGGTCGTCGAGCTTGATGACAAGGCGCGCGCCCTTCTCGCCGCCCGTGGCGCCTCCCGCCTCCTGGTCTCACTCACGCACACCGATACGTTGGCCCAAGCCTTCGTGGTGCTGGTCCGCTGAGACCATGAGCAACTCCGAACGCCTGCCGGTCCTTTCCTGTGCGGAAGCCGCGGCCGCCGAAGCGGCGTTCATCGGCGGCGACTCGGCCCTTTCTTGGAAGCTGATGAACCTCGCCGCGCGCGGGGTCGCCGACGAAGCCGTCGCGCTACTCGGCCGTAAGCCGGAACGCATCCTGGTGTTGGCCGGTAAAGGTAACAATGGCGCCGATGCCTTCCTGGCCGCACTGCATTGCGCACGTCGCGGCACAGAGATCGTCGCGATCTTCGCCGAGGGCGGTCCAGCCCGCGCTCAGGCGCAGCGCGCTTGGTCCGTCCGGAAGAAAGGCGTCCGCATCGGCATCGCCGCCGCGGCGAATCTCGGCCGCCTCGCCGAACATGAATTCTGCCTGATCTTCGATGGTATCCTGGGCCAAGGTTTCCACGCGCCACTCTCGACCGAACTCCGCACCTTCCTCCGTGCGACCGAGGCCCTCCGCGGGCTGCGCGTCGCGGTCGACCTCCCCAGCGGCCTCGGCGACGACTCGACCGGCCCCGCTTTCCGAGCTGATCTCACGGTTTCAATCGGCTGCCTGAAGCGCCCGCTACTCTCGCCGAAAGCAGCCCGCTTCGTCGGCCGCCTCCGCGTCCTCGACATCGGCCTACCCCTGGGTGAGACCGAAGAAGCCTGCGTTACCGCAGCCAGCCTCGCCCCGCTCCGCCGTCCACGCCGCGCGCGCAGCGACAAGCGTCACCAAGGCCGACTCCTCATTATCGGCGGCGCCGATCGAATGCCGGGCGCGGTTCTCATGAATACCGCTGCCGCCTTGCGCTCAGGTGCGGCTCTCGTGACCACGTGCCTACCGGACTCCATTCGCGCGAAGGCGGCCGTCGCATATCCCGAAGCGATGTGGCGCGGCCTGCATACCGCCCGCGATGGGTCGGTCGCAGCGACCAACCTCAAAGAACTTCGCTCCTTGCTCGCCGATAAAGATACGCTCCTGATCGGTTCTGGCATGGGCGAGAAAGCTGCGAAGCTAATCGGCGCGGTCACTACCCGTTGCTCCACCACCCTTGTCCTCGACGCTGATGCGCTCCGCCCGCCGGTAATCGCCGCATCAAAGCAATGTAAGATTCGCGTCCTGCTTCCCCACGCTGGCGAGTTCAAACGTCTCAGTGGCCGGACTGCCTCCGCGGCCGCGGCCCGCGCCTACGCGCGCAAGACGAAGACCATTGTCGTGCTCAAAGGTCCGTTGACCTGTATCACCGACGGACTCCGGCTGATTCATATTCCTTTCGGTGGCCCGGTGCTGGCGCGCGGCGGCTCAGGCGACCTGCTCGCCGGTATCGTGGCCTCGGTGCTGTCCCGGCGCCAAGAACTTGGCCTGACGCCTTTCGATGCCGCCGTCCTTGCGTCCACCTGGCACGCGCGCGCCGCCGACTGGCTGAAGGAAACCCAAGGGGAGGAAGCGGTGAGAACCACCGACCTCCTCGCTGGGTTGTCCCCGGCGTTGCGAGGCTGAAATCGCCTGGCTGGCTGGCGGGATGCTCCCGATCCCGACCGACCCGCTCGCGCAACGCGTCCTGCTCAACGGACTCAAAGGTGTTGGTCCGGTCACGGTACGGCGGCTGCGCGATGCGTTTGGCGGCGACCTCTCCGTCGCGCTCGGCGCACCAGCCGAACAGCTCGCGAAGGTCGAAGGTGTCAGTCGACCCGTCGCGGCCGCGATCGCCGCCCGCGCCTTCGACTGGGCGGCGGAAATGGGACGCGTCCGTGACCTAGGCTTCCGGCTGCTCAGCGAAGAAAACACCGAGTGGCCCGCCCCTCTCGCTAAGCTATGGGATCCGCCGTTGGTGCTTTACGCGGAAGGCACGCACTTCCCCGCAGAGCGTTCCGTCGGGATTATCGGCTCGCGCCATTGCACGACGTATGGCGCCTCGCTCGCCCGCAGCTTCGCGCGCGACCTGGCGAAGGAAGGCTGGTGGATCGTCAGCGGGCTCGCCCGCGGTATCGATACCGCGGCGCACGAAGGCGCGCTCGACGCCAGCGGACGCACGGCGGCCGTGGTCGGCCACGGACTCGACCTCACCTTCCCGCCTGAGGCGGTCCGCCTACGGGCGCGCATGAAGGCCGACGGCTGCGTACTCGCTGAATTCCCCCTCGGCCGGCCGGCGGATCGCCAAACCTTCCCCCAGCGTAACCGGATTGTGGCTGGACTCGTCCGCGTGATGGTGGTCGTGGAGACCGACGTCGACGGCGGGAGCATGATCACGGCCCGCTTCGCCGGAGACCTCGGCAAGACGCTCTGCGCCGTGCCTGGCCGGGCCGATAGCCCTTCGAGTCGAGGCTGTCACGCGCTTATCCGCGATGGCGCGACGCTCGTCGCTTCGGTCGATGACATCCTCACCGAACTCGGTGAAAGCCGTGGCAGCCCCGCGCTCGCGCTGGTCGAAGCCTCACCTGAGTTCGCCCGCTGGCTGCCGCACTTCGGCGGCGGCGCCGCGCAGGACGCCGAAAGCCTCGCCGCGCTGGCGGACTGCTCGGTCGCGGATGCGGCGGTGAGCCTCACGATGATGGAGATCCGCGGCGTGCTCGTGCGCCGGCCGGACGGTCGCCATGAACGCGCCTGACTTAAAGGTGCGGTACGTTGCCCTCCCCCACGGGTACTGAAGCCGCGAGCGGATTACCGAGGAGATAACGATCCAGCAGGGCCTTCGGCTTGGCAAAACAATCGCGCACGATGCTGAGCACAGGTCTCCAGCCGTCGCCGGAAGCCGCCGGATAGGCGGAAGTTTTCATTCCTTCCCGGTCGGCGATCCATAGAGCCCGCACGCAATGCCACCCTTGGGAAACAAAGACCAAATGCTCTCGCGGATAAGATGCCTTCGCCCTCAGCACCGAATCGAGCGTCCGCCAGCCATAGGGATCTTCGATAATCGGACAGGTCACGCCGGCAGCGCGTAGCTGCGTCGCCATGGTCCGGGCGTGGACGGCGGTGCCAGAAGTGACGACGCACTTCACGCGGCCCGAACGTGCAAGCGTGATGGCCGCTTCGATGCGCGGACGGAAGGTGCCCGTCCGCTCACCCGTTGTGCGCACAAATTCATCAGTCCCGAGGAGGACCATCACGGAGCCAGCAGGTATGTCGGAAGACTTGGCGGCCAATCGCCCCCAGCCGGCGGACCAGACCCAGAGATTCGATCCCAGTAAGAAAAGCCCCAGCAGGGCTAAGACCGCACCCACCCCTCTTTTGAGCCAGCGAGACATGAAAATGACAATTACGCCCAAAAAACCTTTGGCAAGGGGGGTGATCTATATAGATTTGCCTAAATTTAAGCACCTATGGGTTGCCGAAAGATGGTATTAGTTCATTTTGAGACTACTGGGACCAATGGCACGGATTCTGCCTACTTTTACTCAACATGAGCGCCACACCTTCTACCGCGTCCGCCAAAGTCCTAGTCATCGACGATGACAAGGACCTCCGCTACTCGCTCCGTCGCGCGCTGGCTGGCCTCGGACATACCGTGATCGAAGCCGATAGTGGCGAGACCGGCGTTGTCGCCGCGAAACGCGACCAGCCCGACGTCATCCTGCTCGATAACCGCATGGGCGGCATGACCGGTATCGAGACTTTGCAGATGCTCCGGGGCGCACAGCCCCAGGCGATGGTAATCCTGATGACCGCGTTCGGCACCACGCAGACCGCAATCGAAGCGATGAAGTTCGGCGCTTACGACTACGTGATGAAGCCTTTCGACCAGGCTAAACTCATCACCCTCGTCGATAAAGCCCTCTCGGCGCGCCGCGACCTCGCCGCCGCCACGAAGTCCACGCGCACGCTCGTCAATCCCGCCGACTACAAAGAAGGCATCGTCGGCAGTTCCGAACCGATGCAGGAAGTCCTGAAGTCGATCGGCCAGGTCGCCGCGAGCGACGCCACCGTACTCATCACCGGCGAAAGCGGTACGGGCAAAGAGCTCGTCGCACGCTGCATTCACCAGCACTCCTTGCGCGCCAAGGGTACTTTCATGGCGGTCAATTGCGCGGCCATCCCGGAGAACCTCATCGAGTCCGAACTCTTTGGTCACGAGAAAGGTGCCTTCACCGGCGCGGCTAATCTGAAACTCGGCAAGTTCGAGCTCTGCGACGGCGGCACGATCTTCCTCGACGAGATCGGTGACATGTCGCTGCCGACGCAAACCAAGGTCCTGCGCGCCATCCAGGAAGGTGAAATCCAGCGCGTCGGCGGTACCGTCACCGTCAAAATCAGTGTGCGGCTCGTCGCCGCAACGAACAAAGATCTCGAGGCGATGGTGGCCACCCGCCAGTTCCGCGAGGACCTCTACTACCGCCTCAATGTCTTCCGCATCAGGCTGCCCGCCCTCCGCCATCGCAAGGGCGACGTCCCGATGCTCGTCGACTATATGCTGCAGCGTCAGGCGGCCGCAAAGAAGATCAGGCCGAAGCGCCTGTCCAACGAAGCCCTCGATGCCCTGCTCGCCTACGACTGGCCCGGCAACGTCCGCGAACTCGAGAACGTCGTGCAACGCGCCAACGTACTCGCCAAGGGCGAGACAATCCTGCCGAAGGATCTTCCGCAGGACGTGCTTAACCCGCGGAAGACCCCTATCGTCGCCACGCCCGCCGTGGCGGCCGTCACGACTACGACGGAAGCCGCCGCACCGGTGGCTGGCCTCATCCCAGCCTACGATACAATCTACAAGCAGTGCCGCGTGAATGACGGCAAATCCATCCTCACGGTCATCGAGATGGAAATGATTCGCCGTGCGATGGAAGAAACCCGCGGCAACCAGCTCCGGTCCGCAATGATTCTCGGCATCAACCGCTCGACGCTTAAGAAGCGCCTACTCGAGATGCGCGAGGCCGGCATCAAGGTCTTCACTTAACCTTTGCCTCGGGCCGAGAATGCGTTTGGTTAAGTGCTTCCCCATGAGCTCCTCCGCACCCCTCCGCACCACCCTGCTGGCCACGGCCGCGCTCTTCCTGAGCTCGTACGCTGCGTTCGCCGGTGAAACCGTCCAGATGTTCGACGGCAAGTCTCTCGCCGGCTGGAAAGCCTCGAAGAATTCCCCCGAAGGCACCTACAAGGTCGAGGACGGCGTCCTCCAAATCCGCGGCGGCCAGGGCCACCTCTTCTTCGTCGGCGCCGACGGCAAGGCCTCCTTCACGAACTTCGACTTCAAGGCGAAGGTGAAGACCTACCCGGGCGCCAACTCCGGCCTCTACTTCCACACGGCCTACGAAGACAAGGGCTGGCCCTCCCAGGGCTACGAATGCCAAGTCAACGGTAGCCATAAGGACATCAAGCGCACTGGCGGACTCTACGCCATCCGCGACGTCCTGAACACGCCGGCCGCCCCGGACAATGTCTGGTTCGAATACCATATCCGCGTCGAAGGTAAGCGCATCCAGATCTGGATCGACGGTAAGCAGACCGTCGACTTCACCGAGCCAGAAGGCTGGACCCCTCCGAAGAATATGCCCGGACGTAAGCTCGGCAACGGCACCTTCGCCATCCAGGCCCATGACCCGGGCTGCAAGGTCGACTATAAGGATCTCGTCGTCGAACGCCTGCCCTGAGCAGTCGGACGATGAAACCAAAAGGCGGACCGCACGGTCCGCCTTTTTTGCGCCTGCGAATCAGGCGAGCGCGCGCTCGAGCTCGGCGATGAGCCGAGCACGGACAGGTTCGGCCAATGCCGATAGCCGGCGCTGCTCGGTTTCGTATTCGTTGCGGCCCTCAGGGGTCTCAATCGCGATGGGCTGCAGGCCGATGGCGGAGAAATCATAAGGGCTGGCGCGCATGTCGACCGTCCGCGCGACGTGCGCGAGCTCGAAGGCGTCCGCGGCGAGCTCCGCCGAGACCCAAGGCTGCGCCTTCATCGCCCACTTGAAGAGATCCATGGTCACATGCACACACCCAGGCTGCTCGTTGTCGACCCGCGCCTCAAGCGTGGGCGCGAGCTTATTCAAGGGACGAGCGCCGGGCGTGAAAAAACGGAAGGCGTCGTAATGCGTGCAGCGTACGGGCATCGAGCGCACGACGGCATCCGTGCCCTCCGCGCCGAGACGCAAAGGCCAGGCGCCATGACGACGTTGTTCGGCTTGGCCGAAGACCATTGCCCATTCATGCAGACCAAAACAGCCGTGAAAGGCTGCGCGCGTCGCGACCGCCCGGCAGAGTTTCAGACTGAAGGCGAGGCGGCCCGCCTGTGCTTCGTCCGGCAAGCCCACCCTGACATGTCCGTCGGAACCTCGCAGGAAACGGCGGTCAGCGACGAGTTCGTCCGCCTCGGCCAACGCGATGCCGGCGCCCGGCGTCCAACGCCGGACGGCCGCGAAGCGAAACGGATAATAGGTGAAGAGAAAATCTTCGACGGGGTCGCGCTCGCCCTTTTGCGCCCGCGACCGACGGGCCTCGACGAGTCGATCCGCACGGGCCTCATGCGCCGCGCGACGGGCCCGCCATTCCGCGGGACCGAGCACGACCTGACTGGCAGGCTCGACGCTCAATCGAAGCGACGATGATGGGCGGCGACCTTCACATACTTCTCCGCCCAGCCAGGCAGCTTCGCCTGCTCCTCGAGGGTCAACGCGCGCACGACCTTGGCCGGCGAGCCCATGACGAGCGAACCGGGCGGCACCTGCGTGCCCTTGGTGACGAGCGAGTTGGCGCCGACGATCGAACGCGCACCGATAACGGCACCGTCGAGGATGGTGGCGTGCATACCGATGAGGCACTCGTCACCGATGGTGCAGGCGTGAATCATCGCGAGGTGACCGACCGTGACGCGGGCCCCGATTTTGGCCGGGAGGCCATCGGCGACATGCACGACCGCCCCATCCTGGATATTGGTTCCTTCACCGACCTCGATCGGGGCGATGTCACCGCGGAGAACAGCGCAGGGCCAGACGCTGGCCTTAGGGGCGACGGTTACGTTACCGATGACGACCGCCTTGGAGTGAACGAAGGCCGTGGCGTGCACGCTGGGTCCTTTGGACAGATTGCGGGCCAGCTCCTTCGAGAGGGCCTCGTCGGCATCAGCCGGCTCCTCGAACTGACCTCCTTGGTAAAATGGGTTCATAGCTGGAGAATTAAGCACCTCTCCCCGACAGGGAAGGCCGAACCAGCCCGACCTCCCTCTTTTAGCCCGTTTTAACCCCCAAAATCCCTACCCCTACCCCGACCCCCACCCCTCCCCCTTTATCATATCCCTACCCCCACCCCTAATCCCCCGACAATTCCCCTTGCCAACGCCTCTTCACTCCGTTTGCTCCGACCTTCCGACAGCCATGAAGGCCACATTTATCACCTCCGGTCGCCAATTCACCGTCACTCAAGGCGACATCCTCATCGTTAACCAGTACCCTGGTAAAAACGAAGGGGACATCCTCACCTTTGACCAGGTCCTCCTCGTGGGCTCCGGCGCTGACGCCAAGATCGGCACCCCGACCGTCCCCGGTGCGAAGGTCACCGCCAAGATCCTTGAGAACAAGCGCGGCGACAAGATCGACAT
>CAIKWA010000018.1 GCA_903831005.1 uncultured Opitutia bacterium | reverse complement strand
TGCCCAGCCCTATATCGAATTTTTCAATAACCCCTTTCGGGGCTCAGACGACGGATCGGCCCCGCAGCCAGACGCTAGCCACTTCCGGCCGGACCGAGGAACTGTCCCAATGGAATGCCATAAGGTCAGCCGGCTGACCTACCGCCAAGACTCCCCTGCCCCCGACCTGTCGACCAGGCGCGACGGTTAGCAAGGCGATAGCTTCGCCCAAGGTCAGCCCGACCTGATTCACAAGCACGGGAATCGCCGCGGTCATGGGCAAAGCCGCCCCGGCGAGGTAATTGCCCGTACCATCGTCGATGGAGAGGAAGCCGTCGGCTCGAAGTTCGACCTTACCACCGATGGGCGTCTCATACTTGCCCGCGGGCAGGCCGCCCAGGGTGACCGTATCAGAGACGACCAGCGATCGCTCGAGACCTTTGGCCCGAAGCATGGTCTTGAGTTGGGCGGGCGTCAGGTGATGCCCATCGGCGATGAACATGGCCGTGAGGCGATCGTCGGCCAGTTGCGGCCAAAGGTGGTTATGACGGCGATTCAACATCGCGTGCGAACCGTTGCCGAGGTGCGTGGAAAGGGTCGCGCCAGCGTCAACCGCCGCCTCGATCTGGACGGCGTCGGCGGAAGTATGGCCCAGCGAGACGGTGACACCTGCCTTCACGAGATGGCGGATATAAGCAGGCGCCTCTGGCCAGTGCGGCGAAAGCGTTACGAGTTTTACCAACCCGCCGGCGGCCACCTGCCATCGCTCGAACTCGGCGACGGAAGGCGCACGGACGTCGGCGGCGGGGTGCGCGCCGCGCGGCCCATCTTCGGGACCGATATGGGGTCCTTCGACATGGACGCCGGCGACCATTGCGGCGACTTCTGGATACAGAACGCATGCCTCGCGAATCGACCGTAAGGCAGCGATAAGTCGGGCTTCCGGCGCGGTGATGAGCGTCGGCAGGAAAGTCGTGACGCCTACCTTGAGCATCGCCTGGCAAAGGGCTTGTACGGTCGCGACGTCAAGGGTGAGCCCGTTGAGGTCTTGGCCGGCATAGCCATTAACCTGCAGGTCGACGAAGCCCGCGCTAAGCCACTGCTTCTCGCCGTGTTCCACGAATTCAATGGCCTTAATCAGCTCGCCCTCAGTCGTGACCACGATGCCCCTGCCCGTCGAAGGGTCGCGGCCGAGGATACGCTGGGACAAGGCGGCGGACACGGGTCAGCGGGAAAGTTCCGAAGCTGCGGCCGCGTCGAGATACAGCGTGCAGTCGGCGTGCTGCTGGATAATCGAAGCCGGACAGGTCGGCGTCACCGGACCTTCGACCGAGCCTTTGACGGCGGCGGCCTTACGCTTATCCGGCACGGAAAGAATGAGGCAGGCGCTCTTCATGATCTGGCGGATGGACATCGACACGGCTTGCTTGGGCACATCGTCAAAGGTCGGGAACCACCCTTCGCCGAACTGCTGCTGACGGCAGGCATGGTCGAGGTTCACCACGATGTAAGGGATTTCAGTGGCGAAGTCGGCGGGCGGGTCATTGAAGGCGAGGTGAGAATTCTCGCCGATGCCAGCGAAACAGAGGTCGATCGGACAGGCGGTGATGCGGTCGTTCAGGCGCTTGAGTTCGGCGTTCAAGTCCTTGGCGTCGCCATCGACTGGGACGAACTCGGGCTGGGCCGGAAGCTGGCTGATGAAACGTTCGCGCAGGTATTTGCGAAAGCTCGCACCGTGCGATTCCGGGAGGCCGACGTATTCGTCGAGATGGAAGACAGTGACCTTGGACCAATCGATGCCTGGCTCCTTGATTAAGTACTTCAGCGTCTCGAACTGGCTGGCACCAGTGGCGACGATGACATTCGCTCGGCCTTTCTTAGCCAAGACATCGCGCAGCACCTTGGCACCTTGCGCGGAAGCGGCCTGCCCCATGGCGGCGGCATCAGTGAGTTTCTGGATTTTCATGGGAAAGGGGTCAGTCGACACTTGCCCGAAGCGCAGCCTCGGGCAAGTGCCTATCCCGACCCTATTCGGCAGGAAACCTCCGATTAGCCGACCAAGTTCATGCCGCGCATCGATCCAGTCGACGACGCGAACTTGTCCGCATCGATGCCCATACGTTGGAGCATCGAGACGAAAAGATTCGGCAACGGGTAATTGTGCTCGGTGTCGAAGACATGGTGCTGACCATGATTAAAACCTCCGCCCATGAAGAGCGTCGGCAGATTAATCGTCGTGTGGGCGCTGGCGTTACCAAGGTTGCTGCCGTAGAGGATCATCGTGCGGTCGAGGAGCGG
>CAIKWA010000017.1 GCA_903831005.1 uncultured Opitutia bacterium | reverse complement strand
TTGTTTTGCTTGTTTTACCTTCACCGCATTGCCCGTTTCCGACTTTCGGATTTCGATTTGCCGTCTTAACGACCGTCAACTCACCGGATTATTGCGGGGTTGTCTCTTACTTTGGTTATTTTCCGAGACAAACCTGACCGCTTTTAAGTCAGTTATGCAGGGCTTCGGCAAGTTTATTCACAATAGGGGGGTTCCCTCAGCCCTGCGTTGACTCCGGTAGCGGGGTAAAAGAGGCTTTTTTCATGAGCGCTGCTTTGACCCCAAGCCAGATCCAGGAGGGCTTGCTGAAACTTGATGGGTGGGGCATTGAACAGTCTAAGTTGTTGAAGGTCTATAAGTTAAAGGACTTTAAGGCGGCCCTGGCCTTCATTAATCTGATTGGAGCCGAGGCGGAGCGCCTTAACCACCATCCCGAAATCCATAATAGTTGGAATAAGGTAACCCTCCGGCTTTGTACCCATGACGCTGGCGGTCAGATTACGGAGAAAGATTTGACCCTCGCCCGCGCTATCCAATCCATCTCCCTCCCGTGATCGACGACCCTGCAGAGGCTTTGGATATCCTCCTTGAAGAGCTCAAGCGCCAGAAGGCGGCCGGGGTCCGCCGTATCAGCGTTTCCGACGATTCGGTGGCGGCCTTGAAGGCCTTGACCGGTAGCCCGGTGGCCTCGCCGGCGCCCGCCGCTCCGGCCAAGCCAGCTCCGCTCGCCGCTAAGCCGGCCGTGGTCGCGACCGCCCCGGTCATCGCCGATGCGCCGATTTTCACCTTACCGGCTGGCCCCAAGGCCGCTCGCATGCAGGCCCTGCGTCAGCTCGTCGATGCGTGTGCGGAGACAAAGAAACACCTGACTGCTTCGCATCGTCCGCTGCTTGGCTATGGTTCGCTCGAAGCCAAGGTCGTGTTCGTCGGTGAAGCGCCGTCGCTCGAGGAGATGGACGCTGGTCAGGCCTTCGCCGGCGCCTCCGGCGAACTCCTCCAGAAAATCCTCGGCGCCGCTGCGATCAGCCCGGCCGATTACTATCTCGCGCCCGTCATGGTCTGGCGTCCGGAGCCCCCGACCCAATACGGCAAGCGCCCGCCCACCGCCCGCGAGCTCGCCTTCAATCTCCCTTATCTGCGCGCGCAGATCGACGTCATCGCGCCCCGCATCGTGGTGGCGCTCGGCGCCCAGGCGTTCGAGGCGCTGCACGGTCGCACGCCGAGCATCACCCAGGCTCGCGGTCAATGGTTCGACCTCTCTGGTGTGCCGTTGATGCCGACGTATCACCCGAACTACTTGCTGCATAATCCGAGCGCCTCCGCCAAACGGGCCGTCTGGGAAGACTTCCTGTTGGTAATGGCAAAGCTTGGCCTCCCAATCAGCGAGAAGCAGCGCGGTTTCTTCGCGACGAACTAAAGCTTAGCGGACGGAATCGCTCAGGCGGCTGAGCGGAAACGCGAGTACCTGTGAATTCCGGCCGCTGGCCTTGAGGGCCTTGCGGCGCTCGGCGGGCAGGTCCGTGAGCGCGCCCGGGACGAAACCGCACGCCGACTGGAAGAAGCCCTGCGTCTGCGTGGTGAGGGCGATGAGCTTCTTGGCGCCGAGTTGCTTCGCGCGACGCTTGGCGAATTCGACGAGTTTGCTGCCGACGCCGCGGCCATGGTAGAATGGCTGGACGTAGACGGCGCCGAGCTCCATCGACTTGCTGCCGGGGTAGGGGCGGAGGGTCGCACAGCCGATGATGCTGTCATCAATCTCGTAGACGTAGAAGTCGGCGAAGGACTGCTCGATCTGCTGGCGCGTGCGGGCGACGAGGGCATCGGTCTTGGCGCCGTGCTTGGCGAGGTTGTAAAGGGCTTGGGCGTCCTTCTTCTTGGCCTGGCGGATGCGGTCGTAGTCGTTGGCGTGCACCATCGTGCCGAGGCCGACCTTGTCGAAAATCTCGGTGAGGAGACAGCCGAAGACGCGGCCGTCGAGGATGTGGGCGCGGGGTACGTCGTTATCGAGGGCCTTGGCAGCCTGGACGGCCTTACTCCGGATGCGTGGGTCGAGTTTCGCAGACTTGTCCGCGAGCAGGCGTTTGAGGTCGTCCTCGGGCAGATTGAGTTGCACGACGCCGTTGACCTGCAGGCCGCTGAACGGCGTGAGGTAGATGAGTTTTGAAGCCCCGAGGGCCGAGGCGAGTTCCATCGCGAGGTGATCGCTGTTCACGCGCAGCGACTGGCCTTCGCGGTCGCACACAATCGGGGTGACGAGCGGCAGGATATCCTGCGAGAGCATTGACTTGAGGATCGCGGCGTCGACCTTCTCGACCTTGCCGGCGTAGAGATGGTCCACGCCCTTGATGCGGCCAATCTTGGTGGAGCGGACGGCGTTGGTGATCGCGCAGCGCAGGCCGGCCTGAGAGAGGTTCTCGAGGACGGACTGCGAGACGAGCGCAGAGGCTTCGCGCGCGAGCGACATCGTCGTGGCGTCGATGGGTCCTTCGCCCTGGACGTCGGAGAGCACGATATTGTGTTCGCCGGCGAGGCCGACGAGCTGCTGGCCGATGCCGTGGACCAACACGACCTTGATGGACAGGCTGCGGAGGACCGCGATGTCGGTGACGATGTTCGCGAAATTCTCGTGAGAAACGATCGAGCCGTCGACCGCGATGACGAACACGTGGTCGCGGAACATCGGGACATACCGGAGGATTCCCCGGAGGTCGGTCGGCTTCATGGCGCGCTCACGCTGGCTGGACATGCTCAATCCTTATGGACTCCTCCGCGG
>CAIKWA010000016.1 GCA_903831005.1 uncultured Opitutia bacterium | reverse complement strand
TCAGCGCGGGCCGCGTTCGGTGCCGGCGAGACGCTCGAGGAGTTTCTCGTAGGCGTTCACGGCGCGCTCGGCCATCACGAGTTCGAAATTCTCGTTCGGGGCGTGCAGGTGCGACTCGGGCGTGAACCAGCCGATCATCACGGACTCGAGACCCGTCTCGCGACGGATGTCGCCAATGATGGGCACGCTGCCGCCTTCGCGGAGATAGAGCGGGCGTTTGCCAAAGGCTTCGCCGATGGCCTTGTCGGCCTCACGGAAGGCCTTGGCGAGGACGGGGTTCTGGCCAGCCGGAGTGTTCGGGCGATCAGGCGGGCAGACAAAGTAAGCCGCATTGCCCTGCATCTCGATGAGGTCGACGCGTACGCCTTTCGGAGCACGAGCATGGATGGCCGCGGCGACCTTGCGGTGCACGTCGGCGGGATCTTGGCCAGGGACGAGGCGGCAGGTGATCTTGGCGAAGACCTTCGACGGGATGACAGTCTTGGAGCCCTTGCCCTGGTAACCGCCGCCGATGCCGTTAAACTCGAGCGTCGGGGCGAAGCGCACGGCTTCGAGTCCATCGAGGCCCGGGGCGGGATGCAGTTCGTCGACGCCGAGGGCGCGACGATAGCCATCTTCGCTGAGCGGTAGCTTGCGGAGTTCTTCGCGCTCCCAGCGGGTCGGCTGTTCGACGCCGTCGTAGAAGCCTTCGACCGTCACGGCGTTATCGGCGTCGTGCAGCGAGGCACAGAGTTCGGCCAGCGCCTGGATGGGATTATAGACTGCGCCGCCATGGAGGCCGGAGTGCAGGTCGGACTTCGGGCCAGTCAGGCCGACTTCGAGGCCGACGATACCGCGCAGAGCCGTCGTGATGACGATCTGGTCGGACGACGGCGAAGCGGTGTCGGAAAGGATGACGCAATCAGCTTCGGTGAGCTCGGCCTTATGGTTATGGAGGAATTCCGGGAAGCTCGGAGAGCCAATCTCTTCTTCACCTTCAATCAGGAAGGTGATGCGCAGCGGCAGGTTCGGGCAGCGCTTGAGCAAGCGGGCGAGTGCGACGACGGCCACCAGGTGCGGGCCCTTGTTATCGGCGGTACCGCGGCCCCAGATCTTGCCGTCACGCACGACCGGTTCGAAAGCCGGGGAAGTCCAAAGATTCAGCGGATCGGCTGGCTGCACGTCGTAGTGGCCATAGAGGACGATATGCGGCCATTCCTTCGGACCGCGGCGACGGCCAAGCACGATCGGGTGGAGAGGCGTTGGGACGACTTCGACCTCGAGCCCCGCCTGCTTGAGCAGTCCGCAGATATGTTCACGTGCACCGTCCATGCCCGCCTTGAAGGACGGGTCGGTGGACACGCTCGGGTGCTTCACGTAATCGATTAATTCGCGGACGAGATCCATGCCTTCATTAGGCAAGGAAGAGAGCGGAGGGCAATCACTAGAGGCACGGAGGCTCAGAGGCCCAGTTGACCAGACCGACACAAAGTTGACCCGTTGATCGGTTGGCCAGTTGGCCGGAGGGATAGAAAACTTCGGGTGGCGGGTGGCGGCCCCAGGTGGCGGGTGGCGGGCAAAACCTTCCTGCCACCCGGGACCCGGGGCTGCCACCTGCCACCTGAAACGACAACCCACCCCTACCCCTATCATTTTGTCTTCCCCCTTCCCTCTCTCTGGGAACAGTGATGGCATGTCCCCCGCGGAACAGTTGAAGGTCATGAAATCCCGCACCGAGAAATTCATCGGTGAGGCGGAGATCCTCAAGCGCCTCGAGGCCGGCAAGACCCTCCGCGTGAAGCTCG
>CAIKWA010000015.1 GCA_903831005.1 uncultured Opitutia bacterium | reverse complement strand
GGACGTTGCTCATGGCTTCTGGGTAAAGTGGGCGGAGATTATTTCAACCCTTCACTTCACGAAAGGCTCGGTCGCGAGCCGGAGCGGGATGCGATTGCCACGGATGTCGACGGTCAGCGAGGCGGAGGAAGCGTGGCCGGCGGCGACGAGGGCCGTGCCGATTGGCTTGCCCAGGATGGGTGATTGCGTGCCCGAGAGCACTTCACCGACGGGCGTCTCGCCAGAGAACACCACCGCGCCCTGGCGGGCGATGCGGCGGTCATCGAGCGAGAACAGCACCACCGAGGAGGTCGGGCCGCCTTGGGCTTGGCGATGGAGCGCTTCGCGACCGATGAAGTCGGCCTTCGCGAACTTCACCGTCCAGCCGAGGCCAGCCTGGATGGGCGAGATGCGTTCCGAGATCTCGTGGCCGTAGAGCGGGTAGTTGGCTTCGAGGCGGAGCGAGTCGCGGGCGCCGAGGCCGGCGGGGACGAGCCCGTGGGGCTTGCCGACGGCGAGGAGCGCGCGGGCGACCTTTTCGGCGGAGGCGGCGGGCAGATAGATCTCAAAGCCCGGCGAACCTGTGTAGCCCGTGCGGGAGATGATGCAGCCGGCGGCGCCGGCGACTTCGCCGAGCACGAACCCGAAGCGCTTGATCGCGGCGAGCGGGGTGGACGTGACCAGTGCGAGGATCTGTTCGGCACGCGGGCCTTGGAGGGCGAGCTGGGCCCAGGCGGTGCACTCGTCGAGCACTTCAACTTGATGAGAGCCGATGTGGGCGCGCATCCAGGCGATGTCCTTCGGTGCGTTCGAGGCGTTGAGGCAAATCAGGAACTCTTCTTCCGCGAGACGGTAGACGATCAGGTCGTCGACGCAGCCGCCGTCAGGCTGGCACATCACCGTGTAGCGGGCCATGCCCACCTTGATCGTGGACATCTCGTTCGTCATGATGCCGTCGAGGAACTTTGCGGCGTCGCGGCCGCGCACCCGGGCTTCGCCCATGTGGGAGACGTCGAAGAGTCCGGCCGCCTGGCGGACCGCCATGTGTTCCTCGATGATGCCCGTGTATTGTACCGGCATCTCCCAGCCAGCGAAGGGAACGATACGGCCACCGAGTTCGACGTGCAGGGCGAAGAGAGGCGTGCGGGAGAGTAGATCCGACATAGGCAGGTAAAGGTGCGACTCCCGGCTTTTTCTTCCAACAAAAAAGCCCGGCATGACGGCCGGGCTTGGTGAGGCGATTGGAGTCCGGCTCAGAGGCCGAGTTCCTTGCGGAGCCCGGAGAGGGAGGCCTTATATTCTTCCTCCGTGATGGCTTTCGCGCGGCGACGGCTTTCGAGGAGCGCGTAGCGGGAGCTGAACTCGGAGTACTTGAGGGCTTCAGTCTTGGCCTTGGCGGCTTCGGCGACCTTATTGGCTTCGACGACCTTGGCGTTGGCGTCGGCCAGCTTGGCTTCGGCGGCGAGGCGTTCATCAGCCAGGCTCTTCTCCGCGTTCTGATTGGCGGCAGCAATCGCCTTGGCGGCTTCGGCCTTAGCTTCGGCAACGGCTTTTTCGGAGGCCTTGATTGCTTCGGCGACCTTGGCATCGCCGGCGAGGCGCTCATCGGCGATGGCTTTTTCAGAAGCGGCAACCTTGGACTGGAGCGACTTCAAGTCACCATTGGCCTTGGCGACGGCCTGTTCGGCGGCGGCCGAGGAATTCTTGGCGGCTTCGGCCTGGGCCTTGGCGAGGGCTTCGTTGGCCTTGGCGGCTTCGGCCTTCTGTTCTTCGAGCGCTTTCTGGAGATCGGCGAGACCCTTGGCGGCTTCGGCCTTGGCGTCCGTGACGCCGAGCGATGCGACGCGGTTCAGTTCATCGGCACGGGCGTTGAGCGCCTTGATGGCTTCGTTGGAATTAGCCTGAGATACGTTGAGGGCCTTGATCTCGGTGGCGTAGGCCTGCTCGAGGCGGGCGAGGCGGTCTTCATCGTTCTTCACGGCGGCGGCGGCCTGGGCGACGTTAGCCTTGGCGGCGACGACCTTGGTTTCGCTGCCAGCCAGAGCGGCGCCGCGGGCCTCGACGGACTTCAGGTTCTTCGTGGCGTGGGCGCGAGCAGCCTCGGCCTCGGTGTTCGCCTGCTGGAGGGCCAGTTCGGCTTCGGCGAGCTTGGCTTTCGCTTCGGCGTCCTGGGCCTTGCTGGCCTTGGCGTCGGCGATGTGCTTCTTGATTTCGGCTAGGCGAGCATTGATGCCGGCTTCGCGGACGGCGAGGGCAGCCTGGATCTTGGTGGCGGCTTCCTTCGTCGCGGCGATGTCGGCGCGGAGTCCTTCGCGGGCGGCTTCGGACTGTTCGCCGAGGGCCTTCTTCGAAAGCTTTTTGAATTCCGGCGTATCGGAGGGCGGCACGCCCGCTTCGCCGGCGGCGGGAATCTTGGTAAGGTTGACGCGCACCGTGGCGGGGAAGCCGTATTCGATGCCTTCGCTCGTCGTAATCAGACGGGGCTTGAGCTCGGTCGTCTCGGTGACGAAGCCGCCCTTGCCGACTTGCAGCTCATAGTTCTTGGTGCGGTCGAGCTTGATCGTGGTCGGCGTGCGGCCGACGGGCTCACCATTGACGCGGACCGCTGCGGCGGGCGGATTGGAAGAGACGATGATTTGATCGACGTTGGCCGAGTCGACCGAGGAGTTGCAGCCGGTGAGCGCGGCGCAAAGGACGAGGAGAGAGGCGGAGATACGCATAATACGGGCTTGGGGTGGTTGAATTCCGTCCAAAATCAAATCCGTTTCAACCCCTAAACGCCGTATTTCCTGAGGGGTTGACACCGTCGAGCTGTGAACAACCCTGTGAACAGGGAGTTGGCCAGCATAGCTCAGTTGGTAGAGCAGCCGCCTTGTAAGCGGCAGGTCGTCGGTTCAAGTCCGACTGCTGGCTCCATCCCCGCCTTATTAGGGCCTGAAATCGGGCTTTAGGGGCGCCCTGAAGTTTCCGGTTCCCACCCTTCACCCCTCCGTAAGGCATCCGCCATGAGGAGGACTGGACGCACCGAGGCGACCTCATGGACCCGGATCATCGACGCCCCTTGGGCGACGCCCCAGACGGCGGTGGCGTCATTTCCGACCTGGCGGCGAAGTGGATCGGCTTCGCCGAGTATAAGGCCGAGGGTGGATTTGCGGCTCGTGCCGAGCAGGACCGGAAAGCCGAGGGCGGCGACTTTGGAGAGATCGCGCACCAGTGCGAGATTCTGCGCGGGCGTCTTGCCAAAGCCGAAGCCTGGATCGGTCCAGAGTTGTTGCGGTGGCATCCCGGCCGCCTGCGCGCGGCGCAACGAGTCACGGAGATCCGTCAGCACCTCCGACCAGAAGTCTTCGTAACTCGCTTGGGCGCGGCGATGCATCAGGATGAGCGGGCAACGCAAGCGAGCGCAGGCCGACCCCATCGGCGACTCGTCGGAACGGGCTTGGAAGCGACCGCCTTCCACGTCGTTAATCAGATCGGCGCCAGCTTCGACGCACGCACGGGCGACCGCGGGCTTATAGGTATCGATGGAAAGTGCGGCCTGGGGGAAGCGAAGGCGAAGCGCTTTCACGATTGGTAGCAGGCGGGTGAGTTCGGTGGCGGCGTCGACCGGTGTGGCGCCGGGCCGGGTCGATTCGGCGCCAAGGTCGAGGACGTCAGCCCCTTCCGAGAGGAGCTGTTCGGCGCGGGCGAGGGCGTCGGCCTCATCGTTGAGTTGTCCGCCATCGGAGAAAGAGTCTGGAGCCAAGTTCATGATGCCCATGATCAGGGTGCGCTTCCGCCAGTCGGGCAGAAGGGTGCCATGTGGGCTAGTCCAAGACATAGGATGGGGGTTAAAGAGGTGGCTCGGCGGTGCAACCCCCAAGGCAGGGGCGGGGTAGATGGCGGGCGACCTTAGACTTATTAGACGAAATGATGAGGCCTAATTGTTATTAAACCATTGTAATTAAACGACTTACAAAAAACTGTCGTCCCTTAGGCTTAATGGAGAAGAGTTTGTGGGCGTTTACCCCTGCCGGGGCTTGCAAATTACATCCTTTTTACGAACTTTTCGACGTCCGAAACTCATCCTTTATGTTTTCTCGCTTCTTTAGTCGGGTAGGTCTGCTGTCCGCCCCCTTCTTGGCCATGATCATGGTCGGATGTTCCAAGGCCGATATGACCGTCCGCCAGTCGACCCTGGACCCCAAGGGCCCGGTTGCCCAGGTGCAGTATGATGTCTTCATGGCCACCGTCTGGCTGGTCGTCGTCCTCTTCGTGCTCGTCGGCGGCCTGCTCGTCTACGCCGTCATCAAGTTCCGCTCCCGTCCGGGCGACGAGAATAAGCCCGCCATCGTCGAAGACGGCCATGGCAATCCGCTCATCGAGATCGGTCTGATCACCGCCTCCATCGGCGCGCTCGTCATCATCGCCATCCCGACCCTCAGCGCGATTTGGTACACCGACGACGTTCCGGCCGAGTCCGTGCCGACGTCGAAGCTTTCGGTTTGGTATCCGCGGGTTGAAGGTGGTCGCGAGAACTACGCCAAGACTGTCGAGGAACAGGTGCTGGAGGTCGACGTCATCGGCAAGCAGTGGTGGTTCCGTTTCGAATACCCGCAGCTCGGCCTCACCAATGATGCTAAGCATTCCGTGCCGAATGAGATGGTGATTCCCAAGGGCGTCGCGGTCCGCATCAACCTCCGTTCCGAGGATGTCATCCACTCTTTCTGGGTGCCCAAGCTCGCTGGTAAGGTCGACCTCATGCCCGGCCGCAAGAACCACATGTGGCTGCAGGCCAGCGAGACTGGCCACTACTACGG
>CAIKWA010000014.1 GCA_903831005.1 uncultured Opitutia bacterium | reverse complement strand
TTCGCCGTCCCCGGCCTCTACTTCTACGATAACTCCGTCGTCGGCATCGCCAAGGCCCTCAAGCCCTCGGCGCGCGGCGAGTACGAGATCACTGATGTCAATCGTGAGTATCTCCGTCAGGGTAAGCTCAGCGTGAAGGTCCTCCCGCGCGGCACGGCGTGGCTCGACACCGGCACCTTCGACTCGCTCCTCCAGGCTTCGCAGTTCGTGCAGATCGTCGAAGCCCGCCAGGGCTTCAAGATCGGCTGCATCGAGGAGATCGCCTGGCGCCGCGGCTACATCGACGACGCCCAGTTGCTCAAGCTGGCCGAGCCCATCGCCAAGTCCGGCTACGGTGAATACCTGAAGTCTCTCATCGGCCAGGTACGCTGAACGATGCGTAAACACATTCCTCCGCTCACCTCGCTGCGCTTTCTCGCGGCCATGTGGGTATTCGTCTTCCACCTGTATCTCTGGCACGGGCCGATCGCATTCGGCACGCTGGATAAAATGATTCATTCCGGCCCGGTCGGCATGACGTTCTTCTTCGTTCTCTCGGGGTTCATTTTGGCGCTAGCTTCAGAAGGAACGAACCCGCTCACCGATTTCCGCGGATATGCCGTCCGTCGTTTCGCCCGGATCTACCCCATCTATCTTTTCATTCTCGTCTCCGGTTGGCTCCTTAACGGATTTGCCGGAGATGATTTGGGAGAGAAGCCCTTGCGTTCTGCGGCCGCCCATGGCATCGCCGACCTGACGCTGACGAACGCTTGGTTCCCGCAGTTGTTCCACGGGGGGCATGGCCGGGACGGGACTTGGTCGCTTTCCGCTGAGATGTTCTTCTATGCGCTGTTCCCGCTGATCCTTTACCACGCCCGTGAATTGTCAGATCGCGCCCTTACGCTCGGGATTCGTTGGGCGATCGGCCTGACGGTCTTCTTCTCCTTGCTTGGGAAGTATATCCAGCCTGACCCCGTCGCAGGGTTCGCCGTCTTCTATTCGATCCCGATTTTCAGGCTTCCGGAATTCGTCGCCGGAGTCTTCGCCGGCGTACTCGCTATGAGGACGACGATAACGCCACCAACAGGACGCCAGTTGGGTTGGGGCTTTCTCGGCATCGTGGCTTACTTCGCGATCTTCGCGAAGAGCCTGCCCTTCGTGGCGCATGGCCTGTTCGCCATTCCTTTCCTCTTGATGGCATTCACTTATTTCGCCCTTACTTCGGAGGGGCGCGTGGTTCGCATCTTCGCGCACCCGGCGTTCGTTTTCCTCGGCGAGGCGAGTTTCGCCCTCTATCTCGTCCAACTCGTGACCATCCCTTGGTTCAAGGCCAACGCCATGGGCCTCGGCTTACGTCCGGCGATCGCCCTATGCTTCGTCGTCACACTCGCCCTCGCCTGCCTGGTGCACGTCGCGATCGAGCGTCCGATGCGCCCGCTCGTCAGTCGCTGGCTCGCCTCCAAGCCCGTCGCATGAGTTCGCCCCTGCTCGAGCTCGTCGATATCCCCCAGCGAGGCGACGCGCGCGGACACCTGTCGATAGCGGAGTACGGGAAAGTCCTGCCGTTCGTCGTCAGACGCGCTTACTGGATTCACGGAACCAACCATGGGGTCTCTCGCGGATTCCATGCCCATCGGAACCTCCGACAGATGTTCATCTGCCTGCGAGGAGGAGTCACCCTCGCCGTTTCCGACGGCGAGAGGAGCGAGACCTTTCCGATGTCAGCCTTCGGCAAGGCGGTCGTAATCGGGCCTGGCCTGTGGCGCGTCATGTCCGATTTCAGCGCGGACTGCATCTTGATGGTCCTGGCCGACCGAGAGTACGACGAGGCTGACTACATCCGAAATTTCGACGAATTCGTCATCGCCAAGTGCCATGGATAGCCGACCCTTAATTCTCCTGCGGCCCGTCAAGGACCTGACCGACCACAGGGGTGGGCTGTCCGTCATCGAAAAAGCCGAGGCGCTCCCTTTTCGTGTCCGCCGTGTCTACTGGATTCACGGCACTAAGCCGGATGTCGCCCGTGGCTTCCATGCCCATCATCGTCTTAGGCAGCTTTGTGTCTGCTTAGCCGGCAGCGTGCGTATCCTCATGTTCGACGGCCAGCATGCCGACTGGGTGATGCTTACTCCGTCGTCTGGCGCTCTCGACGTACCACCCATGATATGGCATGAGATGCACGAATTTTCACCCGACTGCATCCTCGCCGTTTTTGCTGACGCCGAATACGATGAGGCAGACTATATTCGCGACCGCGACCAATTCATCCGCCATGTTCATTCATCCTAATTCCGACGTGCAGACGAAGCAGATCGGAGAGGGCACCCGCATCTGGCAGTTCGTGGTGATTCTGCCGGGCGCCGTGATCGGCCGGGATGGCAACATCTGCTCTCACTGCTTCATCGAGAACCAGGTCGTCGTCGGCGACCGCGTCACGGTGAAGTGCGGCGTCCAGCTCTGGGACGGCGTGACGCTCGAGGACGATGTCTTCGTCGGACCAAACGTAACCTTCACCAACGATCTCCAGCCCCGCTCCCGCAATGCGGCGGCTAAGCTACTCCCGACGCTCGTCAAGAAGGGCGCTTCCATCGGCGCCAACGCCACCATCCTACCCGGCCTCACCATCGGCGAAGGCGCAATGGTCGGCGCTGGTTCCGTGGTGACCAAGGACGTTCCTCCCGGCGTCACCGTGGTGGGTAACCCTGCTCGAATCATCGCATGATTAGGCTCTGCTCCAAGTTGTACGATAGTATCTGCAAACGATGCAGGTACGTCGCCTTCCGCTTCAACAGCCGAGCAGGCCACGTCAAAGTCGAAGGAAAGTTTTGGATTAATGTGCCGTTTAAGTGCGACGGCCTTGGCTTGGTTTCTGTCGGGCGCGGAGTGAGCATCGGCTTTCTGCCAGCACCAATCGCGGGTGACGGCATGGTGAGGCTTCAGGCCAGAGCTAAAGACGCTGTAATCGAGGTCGGCGCAGGAACCTCCATTTCGAACAATGTCCAGGTAATAGCCGAAAGTAGGGTTTCGATCGGCGCGAGATGCCTAATCGGTGACGGCGTGCTGATCATGGATTCGGACGCCCACAACCTATCTCCCGGTGGCCGGCATGATCAGGCACCTTTGATCTCCCCGGTTTACATCGAAGACAACGTCTTCATCGGCAGCCGCGTAATCATCCTCAAAGGCGTGACCATCGGCAAAGATAGCGTCATCGGCGCCGGCTCGGTCGTCATCCGGTCCATTCCTCCCGGCGTCATCGCCGCCGGCAATCCGGCCAAAGTCATTCGCCCTCTCTGATTCCATGCACGTCCCGTTCCTCGATCTCAAGGCCATCAACGCCCGGCACGCCGCTGAGCTGAAGGCCGCCGCGTCCCGCGTCATCGACTCGGGCTGGTATGTCCTCGGCGAAGAGGTGAAGGCATTCGAGTCGGAATTCGCCTCTTGGGTTGGCTCGCCGCATTGCGTCGGCACCTCCGACGGCCTCTCGGCCCTCATCCTCGCCCTGCGAGGCTGGAAGGAACTCGGTCTGCTTAAGGACGGCGACGGCGTCGCGGTCCCGGCCAACACGTACATCGCTTCAATCCTCGCCATCACGGAGAACCATCTTCGCCCGGTGCTCGTCGAGCCGGACGAAGATACTTTCAATCTCGGGGCTGCGAAACTCGCCGCCGCGCTCACGCCGGACGTGAAGGCGGTCCTGGCGGTTCATCTTTACGGCCAACTGGCTGACATGCCGGCGATCGCGCAGCTCTGCCGTGAACGCGGGCTGCTCCTGCTCGAAGACGCCGCTCAGGCGCATGGCGCCCATATCGGCGGCGTGAAGGCCGGTGCCTGGGGCGACGCCGCGGCTTTCAGCTTCTATCCCGGCAAGAACCTCGGCGCCCTCGGTGATGCCGGCGCGCTGACCTGCAAGGACACGAAACTCGCGGAGATGGTCCGTGCGCTCCGTAACTACGGCTCGCACGTGAAGTATCAGAACCTGGTCCAAGGGCCGAACGACCGCCTCGACGAACTGCAGGCCGCCCTTCTGCGCGTGAAGCTGAAGCATATCGACACCGATAACGCCCGCCGCCGGGAGATCGCCGCGCGGTACCGCCGCGAGATCAAGAACTCGGCCGTGCGCCTACCTTCCGTCCGTGCCGGCGAAGACTCGCACGTCTGGCACCTCTTCGTCGTCCGCGTCCCCGACCGCGCCGCCTTCCAGCAGCGCCTTTTGGATAAAGGCGTACACACGGCCATCCACTACCCGATCGCGCCGCACCATCAGCAGGCCTACGTCAAGGAGCTCGGCCATCTGAAGTTCCCGCTCACGGAAGCCATCCATCGTGAAGTGGTCTCGATCCCGATCAGCCCGGTAATGACGGACGCCCAGGTGGCCCACGTCATCGCCAGCCTCTAGGTGCATGACTTGCCCCGCGGTCCTCATCGTCGCCTTCAATCGGCCGGAGACTACCCGGCGGGTCTTCGATGCCGTGCGGGCCGCCCGCCCGGCCAAGCTATTCTTCGCCTGCGATGCCCCGCGCCTTGACCGACCTGGCGAAGCCGAGCGTGTCGCGGAAGTGCGCGACATCCTCCGCGGCGTAGACTGGCCTTGCGAGGTGAGCACGCGCTTCCCTGAGTCCAACCTGGGCTGCGGCCCCGGCGTGAGCTCCGCGATCACCTGGTTCCTTGGCGAAGCGGGCGAAGGCATCATCCTGGAGGACGACTGCCTGCCGACGCCGGCTTTCTTTCGTTTCTGCGCCACGATGCTTGAGCGGTATCGCCATGACGAGCGCATCGCCTTGGTCGCAGGTTCTAACATGGCGCCCTTGGTACATCTGCCTGCCTCGTATGGCTTCAGCCGTGTCACTTCCTGCTGGGGCTGGGCGACCTGGAAGCGCACTTGGGATCGGTTCAGCTTCATCCCCGAGCCGATTCGGCCCGAAGAGCCGTGGGTCCGCACGCTGCACCCGAACGCCGTCGACTTTCTTCGACGTAAGTTCGACGCGATTGCGGCTGGCAAGGTCCGCACTGTCTGGGATTACCAGTTCATGGTCCAGGCCTTGCGCTCAGGCCAGCTGACGGTCGTTCCCGGCCGAAATCTGATCCTGAATATTGGCTTCGACGGCACGGGCACGCACTTCGGTAAAGGTGGTCGCCCTTGGGCCGCGCCGGCGTTCGCTTGTGACCCGGCCAGCGATTGGGCGGGCACTCCGCCGGTTGAAGCCGATGAACGTTACGACCGACATTACCTAACTTCCGGACATCGCGGCTCTTCGAAGCTTATGCGCCAGGTGCTCAAGTGGCGCATCCTCTGGGCGCGACGCCAACGCCCAGCCGACGCGGTGTTGTTTGATTGAGCGGCATACGGAGTTGATCCATTGAACAGTTGGCCGGTTGGCATGTTGGCCAGAGGCTAAGGTGCAAAAGTGCAAATCGGCCTGCGGCCTGTGCAAAGGTGCAAATATATTTCCAGGGGTGGGGGTAGGGGTCGGGGTAGGTATGCAACTTTAGTACCCGAGTCTGATCATACACACCTAGGGACCAGTCGCCTAAACCTGAGGCCCGAAGTTCGGAATGTTTTACTATCCCTGCCCCGACCCCTGTCCCTACCCCTAATCTCACCTTTGCACTGTTCGCTCGCTGCTCGCTCACCTCACCGCATCCCACAACCCATACCCGAAACGACACATCTCTTTCTTGGCGCGGGAGAGGAAGAGTTTCAGCGACTTACCAAGCGTGCGTCCGGCCTTAGCCTTATCTTGGTAGCCGATGGAACTGGTCGTGGTGGCGAATGGTGCGAGGATGACGGGCATCGGGCGGATACCGCGGGTGCGCAGGCCAGTCTCCCACGGGCGATCGAGGGCATGGTCGACCTGCTCGGAGATGGGACGCATCGACTTGAGCAGCGTCTCAGCCGCTCGGCGATTGACGACGTAGGCGGCGGAGGAGGTCGTCCGGGTCAGGTGCGCTACAAGGTGATGGCCGGACCCGAGGGCCCGCTTTTGCACCGGCAGTCCGGAGTGGAAGTTGAATAGCTTGACGAAGTCCCAGTCGTCTTTTTCAGCCAGTGAGCGGAGCACCTCGGTGCAGGCGGGCAGGACTTCGACGTCGTCCTCGAGGATCACGCACCAGGGAGCGTCGGTTCGTAAGAACGTCTCCATCGCTAGTAGGTGGCTGAGGTAGCAGCCAACTTCGCCGGCCCGCGGCATGTCTAGTCGGTTACGCCAGCCGTAGGCAGGCAGGTCGACCAACTTCTCCCACTCAGGCACATCCTTCCCCATGACGGCGGGCAGGCGTTCGAAGCCAAGCCCAAGGCCGCCTAGGTTGGCCCGAATCGACGAGAGGCGTTCAGCATCGCGGTCGAGGTTGATGACATAGATGAGTGGGGTCATCGGCGGTCGAGATGCTTGCCTATCCCGGTCATCTTTCAATCCGATAGGAGGACCTCGCTTTAGGTTCGTCAGTCCGCTGTCCGCCCCATATCTCACCATCAGGGATGAAGATTCTGCACCTCTCCAAGATGGACAGTGGCGGCGGGGCCGCCGATGGCTTCGTCCGGATTCATCGTGCCCTGCTCGGCCAAGGCCATGATTCGGTCGCCTACGTCATCAAGCAGAAGCGTCAGGACGTCCCGGCGATGGTCGACGCCCGGCGGCTACTCGGCCCATTTCAGAAACTGGCATGGGGTCTGGGTCGTATCTGGGCGAAGCTGAGCCGATTGCACCTCAAGCCCATCGGGGTCTACGACTTCGATGCCGAGGCGAATTTCCCGGCGGAGCCGATCATCCGCGACGCCCGCGCCCGTGCTGAGAAATGGGATCTCGTAGTGGTCCATTGGGCCGGAGCTTTCGTCACTCCAGCGACCGTCGGTGAAATCGCTCAGGCCCTCGGCGCTCG
>CAIKWA010000013.1 GCA_903831005.1 uncultured Opitutia bacterium | reverse complement strand
GGGTCACGTAGCCGTGTTCGGCTAAGGAGCGCAGGACTGGCTCGGGCAGACCGAGGTCGGAAAACGTAGACATAAAGTTGAGTTAGAAAGCGATACGCAGGGGCAAAGGGAAAGGATAAAGGGAGGAAAACTCGGCCGAGAAGGCAAACCTCAGGCTGGACGGGGCTTTTGAGCGCTTTCGGGTCCGGGTTTGACAATCCCCGATGGATTCCCTGCATAGGGCTTCCTTCCGCTAAAGGAGGAACGCACGGTGGTTGTAGCTCAGTTGGTTAGAGCACTGGTTTGTGGTACCAGGGGTCGGGGGTTCAAGTCCCCTCAATCACCCCACTTTGCAGGAGCCCCGGAGTAATCCGGGGCTTTTCTGCGTGCGCACACCAAGCCCTATCCTCAGCCCTGCGCGCCCTTGGACTTGAAGTAGGCCTCGATGGTGTCGCGGATGGCCTTCTCGAAAGCATCGTCCTTGGACTTCAGCTCAGCGTCGAGCGTCGGCTCACCCACCTGAACGCCGCGGCGGAACCACTGGTCAGCCGAAAAGGAGAAACGCTGACCATAATAGGTCACGTAAGTGACGTGGAACTTATAACCGGAAGGATAGTTGGTGAGCGTGACGTAAGCCTTGTCTACTGGATAGTCGGGCCTGACCTGACGGAGCGCCTTGCGGACCTCCGCCGTGACCTCCTTGGAGTCACACTTGATCTTGTTATCCATGAAGCGCGCATCGGAGAACTCGACTTCGAATGGGAAGAAGATGCCGGTATGCAGCCCGCGGAACTCCGTGTTCGGCACACCGAAATAGAGGACCGCGCCGGAGACGCCCGTGACCGCAGCCAAGGCCAGCAGAACGAGGGCCGGATGCATCGGTTTCTTGAGTTCGACGGAGCACATGGGCGAAAGGCATAGGTAGCCCCCGCCCCCAAATCAAACAGATAGGAACAGGGGCCGACCGCTTACTTGAGGGTCTGCAGGAAGGCCTTCACGTCCTCGAGTTCCTGCGGCTTCAAAATCAGGCCCATCGGCGGCATCGGCGAGACGCCCAGCTTCTCAAAGCCTTTCGCGAGGACCTTATTCGGTTCGGTCAGGGATTCGTAGATGTAAGCGGCGGTAGCGCGAGTGGCGATACCGTCGAGAGAAGGGCCAATGGCGCTACCCTTCCCGCCCACCATGTGACAGATGGCGCACGCGGCAACGGGATGCTTCCAGAAGATCTGCTCGCCGCGAGCCGGCACGCCGGCGGTCACCGGCGCATCGCCCACCAAGGATAGCTCACAGAGTTTTACGTCATCATAGAACGAATCACCGACGGCGACGTGCAGGAGGTTGATGCTAGCCTTGGTGCGCTTGCCGCTGTTGAAGACGACTTCGACCTCGGTCCAGTCCGACTCACGCGCAGTCACCTTCTCCGTTTCGGCGCGGCCAATATGGTCATTTAGGCTGGCCTTGCCGCGCATGGCGTGGGTCTTAATCCAGGCGCTGAGTCGATATTCGGTGTTCGGCTTGAGTTCGACGTCGGCGAAGAAGCTCGAGTCGGCGTCGGCGCGGGTGATGGCACGCATCGCATGTTTGCCGGAACGCACGTTCTTCGGGTCGATGACGATGCCCCACTGGGCGTCCTTATTGCCAGCTCGGTTGCCGTAGTCACGGCGTTTCCAGCCGACCGGTGTCTTCTTGTCGTCGGCGACCTCTTCGAATCCAGGGTTAGGCAGGAGGTTCGGCCCTTGGACGTAGGTCGCCGTCTTGTGCTTCTTGGCGAGAAGGCGGGAAGCCTCGTTGAGCCATTCGTCAGACTTCACGGCGGCATCCGCCGAGAGCTGACGGACCAGCGTCTGGACCTCGGGCGAGGTCGGGAATTCGGCGAGCTTCACGAAAGCGGCCAAACGGTTCGATGGATCCTTCTCGGCCACGACACCGGAACCGAAGAAGAGCTTCTGGGCGGAGTCGTCGGAGCCAAGGGCACGAATGGCGTTGCGGCGTAACGGTGCCACGCTCGAAAGGAGCGCGGCCTGATGCGTGGCGGAATCGAGTTCGCCAAGGCCCTGCAGAGACCAGAGCGCGTGGATCGCGCCAACGTCGGCCGAGGACTTCGCGACGAGTTCACGGAGAGCCGGAGCCAGGTCCTTCTTCTTGCCTTCGACGATCAGGCGCTGGGCCCGGAGACGGCCGTATTGCGTGCTACCGGAAAGACCAGCCAGGAGTTCAGCGGAAGATTCTCCTTGGGCAGCTTTGGCGACGGCGCCCGGATTGTCCCAGACGATGCGGTAGATACGCCCGCGAGAGTGGTCGCGCAGGTCGTTCTCGTGCGCGCCACCGACGCCGGTCTTGGCGTCATAGCCGCCGCGACCGACGCTCGGGGTCGGGTTGTGCTGGATAATGAAGTTCTGCCAGTCGGCGAACCAGATGGCGCCATCCGGGCCGACTTCGGCGAAGACGGGCGACATCCATTCGTCGGAGCTGGCAACGAGACTGTAGCCATCCTTGGCCACGTAGCCGGCTCCGTCAGGCTGCACGTCCATGAGACCGATCAGCTTCATCGTCGGCTCGCAGACCATCGCCATGCCCTGCAGGCGGGGCGGAAGCTGAGCGGAATAGATGAAAGTGGAACCCGCAGCGGCGGTGTAGCCGCCCATCACGTCGACCTGACGGAAGTTCGGGGTGATCGTGTGCGCCTTGTCGACGACGTTGATCTTCTTGGCCGACATGCCGCGGGAGCCCTTAGCCCAAGCGGTGGCCGGGATGCCGCCGAAGAAGATCGGCGCACCGTTGGCCGTGCCCCCGAAGGCGTCACCGGCGGCGTTGGCGCCGTAACCCCAGGTGTTGTTGGAGAACTGGTGCAGGAACTCAAGCTTGGCGCCTTCAGCGGTGAAGCGGTAGCTGCCCATGGCGAAGTTCTTCTTCTCGCCACCAACCTCGCCGTTGAAGCCGCTGTAGCCGACCGCGCCGCGCAGCCAGTTGTCATAGCCATAGGAAAGGCTGCTGGCCTGGGCATGGGTATCACGGATGCCGAAACCGGTCATGATCACCTGGCGGAAGTCGGCCTTGTCATCGCCATCGGTATCCTTGAGGAACACGAAGTTCGGGGACTGGGCGACGATCACGCCACCGTTGGTGAAGACCAGGCTCGTCGGGATATTGAGTTTTTCGGCGAAGACCGTGAACTTGTCGGCCTTACCGTCGCCATCGGTGTCTTCGCAAATCTTGATGCGGTCGTTGCCCTGCTGCTGATCTTCCTTCACGCCGTGCGGGTAGTCAGAGGTCTCGCAGACCCAGAGGCGACCGCGGGCATCCCAGGCGAACGCAATCGGCTTCATGATGTCAGGCTCAGAGGCGAAGAGT
>CAIKWA010000012.1 GCA_903831005.1 uncultured Opitutia bacterium | reverse complement strand
GACGTGATCATTGGGGACCACTGCAAGGTCGGCCCTAACTGCTACATCCGTGGGTCCACGGCGATCGGCGACAAGTGTCACGTCGGTCAAGCCGTCGAGATCAAGAATTCAATCCTCCTGCCGGGAACCAACGTCGGGCATCTGTCTTACCTTGGTGATTCAATCTTCGGGGAGAAGGTGAATTTCGGTGCCGGCACGATCACATCCAATCTTCGTCACGACGGCGAAGCCCACCGTAGTCCGGTCGAAGGACGCATGGTCGACACTGGCCGTCGCAAGCTAGGTGCGATCGTCGGAGACGGCGTGCATACCGGCATCCATACTTCCATTTATCCCGGACGTAAGCTTTGGCCTAAGACCTCCACGCTCCCCGGTGCCATCGTCGACAAAGACCTTCTCGCCTGACCATGTGTGGCATCGTCGGATATGTCGGTCATGCTTCGGCAACCCCCGTCCTCCTCGGCGGGTTACGTCGTCTCGAATACCGCGGCTATGACTCCGCTGGACTCTCTGTCCAGGAAGGGAAGTCGCTCCTGACCCTGCGTGCCGTCGGCAAGGTCGCCCGCCTAGCCGACAAGGTACGTGCCGAATGGTCCGAGGAACGCCAGAGCAAGTGCTCCGTCGGCATCGCCCATACCCGGTGGGCGACGCACGGGGCGCCGACCGAGGCCAACGCCCATCCGCATGCGGACGCCAGCGGTCACATCCGGCTCGTCCACAACGGCATCATCGAGAACTATCGCGTTATCCGTGCGAAGCTCGAGGCGAAGGGACACGTCTTTACGTCAGAGACTGACACCGAGGCCGTATCCCGCCTGATCGGTGAATATTACAAAGGCGACCTGCGCAAGGCCGTCATCAGTGCACTTCGCCAGGTCGAGGGCGCCTACGGTATCGCCGTCATCTCCGCCGACGAACCCGGTCGCCTCGTTGTAGCTCGTAAAGGCAGCCCGCTCGTCATTGGCGTCGGCGAAGGCGAATGCCTCGTCGCCTCTGATCCGTCGGCCTTGATCTCCCATACCCGCCGGGTCATTTACCTCGACGACGGCGATGTCGCCCTGGTGACCGCAGACTCCGTCGACATCACCGACCTCGACCATGCCCCGATGGATCGCGATGTTGCCGAGCTCGAGTTCGAGGCAGGCGCCGTCGAAAAGGGTGGCTACGAGCATTTCATGCTCAAGGAGATCCACGAGCAGCCCGAGTCGGTTCGAAACGCGCTGCGTGGTCGACTAGATCTACTAAACGGAACCGCCGTGCTTTCAGGCATGGGCGCCACTGCCCGAGAGCTCATCGATTTGCAGCGCATCGTCATGGTGGGCTGCGGTACGTCGTTGCATGCCGGGATGGTAGGGGATTTCGCCTTTGAGGACCTCGCCGCCATTCAGGCGGAAGTCCAGCCAGCCGCTGAATTTCGCTACCGTAATCCGCTCGTCGACAGGCGCGACCTTGTCGTCGCCATCTCCCAGTCGGGTGAGACTGCCGACACCTTGGCCGCAGTCCGTGAAGCCAAAGATAAGGGCGCGATGGTCATGGGACTCGTCAATGTCGTCGGCTCGACGATCGCGAGGGAAGCCGGTCGGGGCGTCTATCTGCATGCCGGCCCAGAGATTTCCGTCGCCTCCACTAAGGCCTTCACCAGCCAAGTAGCCATCTTACTGCTGATGGCGCTCAAATTGGGGCGTGGACGTCGTCTCTCGCGGGAACGCGGCCTCGCCTTGGCTGCCGAGATTGAACGTCTACCGGAACTCATCGAAGCCGTTCTCAAGCAAGATGCCGCGATCGCGAAGGTCGCCGAATCCATGGCCAAGCATGAGCATGCTTTCTTCTTAGGCCGTGGCCCAATGTACCCCGTAGCCTTGGAGGGTGCGCTCAAACTTAAGGAGATTTCCTATATCCACGCCGAGGGATATCATGCCGCCGAGCTCAAGCATGGCCCCATCGCCTTGCTGACGCCCGGCATGCCTGTCGTCGTCTTGGCGAATCGTTCCCCGGTCGTAGACAAGACCTTGGGTAATGCCGAGGAATGTAAGGCCCGTGGCGCGCACATCATCGCCATCGTCACCGAGGGTGGCCCAGAGGCGGCCATTGCTGACGAGGTCATCCGGATTCCGGACTGCGACCCCTTGGTCGCGACGATACCCGCCGCCGTGGCCTTGCAGCTGCTATCGTACCATGTGGCACGCCTGAGGGGCTGCCCAATCGACCAACCGCGCAACTTGGCTAAGTCCGTCACGGTAGAGTAAGGGAATCGCCTCAGCGATAGACCCCAGACCCTTGCCGTTGCTTGGGTCGAAGACGGGGGGCTTGCTCAGAGTGCCATGATCGAACGTACCAAGAAGAAATGCCGTTGCTGTCAGAAGACTAAAACTTTGGACCTATTCCACCGACTGGAGGGCACGGCGGCGATTCATCCGTTCTGCCGCCCGTGCCTGGGCGCGGCCGCCCGCCGTCGTTCTGCTCTAAGGGGCGCTCGTCGGACGAATACCACTCGGGCTTGTGCCCAGTGTGACCAGGAACTCCCCGTGCAGATGTTCCATTGGCTGCGAGCCTCAAGCAACTACCACAGTTACTGCCGCCCGTGCCACGCCGCGTACATGGCTGAGCGGTACCGCCGCCTGCAGGGCGAACGGTGACATTCTGGAAAAGGTTTCCCGCTGGTGGCTGGACCGGGACTTGAACCCGGAACCAATTGATTAAGAGTCAACTGCTCTACCATTGAGCTATCCAGCCAGACAGCGGGACGGGAATGAGTGCAAGACGGGGACGGGATTTCAAGAGCAAACGCACTTAATTCAACAGAGAGTTTCCCGAAGGGGCAAAGAGGCTGTTCGGAGTGGCCAGACCGGGACTCGAACCCGGAACCAATTGATTAAAAGTCAACTGCTCTACCATTGAGCTATCTGGCCTGCCGAACGTGTCGATTACGACAGGCCAAGAGGGAGGGGTAAAGAAAAATTGAACCTCAGCGATGCCCGCGCTGACGAACCGCCTCGAAAAGGCAGACGCCAGCGGAGACGGACACGTTAAGGCAGGGGACCTGGCCGAGCATCGGGATGCGCAGCAGGAAGTCGCACGTCTCGGCGGTCAGGTGGCGGATGCCGTCGCCTTCAGCACCGAGTACGATCGCCAAAGGGCCGGTTAGCTTAGCGTTATAAAGGGACTGGCTTGTCTTATGGTCGGAAGTGCCGGCCAGCCAGACGCCCGCGTCCTTCAATTTGACTAGGGCATTGCGGAGATTATTGGCTTGGACGATGGGCATCGTCTCCGCGGCCCCGACGGCAACCTTCCGGACCGTATCAGTAACCGGTGCCGAGTTCTTGCGGGTAATGACGACGAAGGTGCAGCCCGCACACTCGGCGTTACGAAGGCAGGCGCCGAGGTTATGAGGGTCCTGGACGCCGTCCAGGACAAGGATGAGCGGGTCCTGGACGTCCTTGAGGAGCGCGGGGATGTCACCTTCGTCGTAGAGACGAACCGGCTTATGTAAGTCGGCGTGGCGAGGGGCGCGATCGTTGCTCCGGGCCATAGTCGGCTTATTTGCGAGCCAGGCGACCCTGGGCGTGCAGCGCTTCGGCGATCTGAATCGCATTGAGCGCAGCGCCTTTCCAGAGCTGATCACCGGAGACCCAGAGGGAGATGCCGTTGTCGAAGAGGGTGTCCTTACGGAGGCGGCCGACGCCACACTTCTCCTTGCCGGCGTAGTCGAGGGGCATCGGGTACTTCTTGTTCGCCGGGTCGTCGCAGAGTTCGGCGCCCGGGAAGGAACTGATGGCCTTGCGGGCGATGGCCAGATCGACCGGCTTCTCGAACTCGGCGCTGATCGCGATCGAGTGGGCGCGGAAGACCGGGACGCGCACACAAGTGGTCGTCACCTTGAGGTCCGGGAGATCCATAATTTTACGGCCTTCGTTCAGCATCTTCATCTCTTCCTTCGTGTAGCCATCCTCAAGGAATGAATCGACCTGGGGGATGACATTGAAGTTGATCGTATGCGGATAGACCTTCGGGGCTAGGGTTTCGCCTTTGGCCCATGCACGAGCTTGGGCGTCGAGTTCACGCATCGCTTCGGCGCCGGTGCCGGAGACAGCCTGATAGGTGGAAGCGAAGAAGCGCTTAAGCCCGAAGGCCTGATGTAGGGGGTACAGTCCCATCAAGGCGATCGCCGTGGAGCAATTCGGGTTGGCGATGATGCCCTTATGGTTAGCCAAGTGGTGGGCGTTGATCTCGGGAATGACGAGCGGGACGTCCGGGTACATCCGGAAGGCCGAGCTATTATCGATGACGATACAGCCGCGCTTCACGGCTTCGGGGGCAAGGGCGAGGGAGATCGAGCCTCCCGCGCTGAAGACGGCGAAATCGAGGCCTTCGAAGGCCTCCGGCTTGGCTTCCTGGACCGTCCATTCCTTACCGCCATAAGTGACCTTGGAACCAGCCGACCGGGCTGAAGCCAGGGGGCGGATTTCCGCCACGGGAAAGTTGCGCTTGGCCATGAGTGCCAGCAGTTCTTGACCCACCGCGCCTGTCACGCCCACGATGCCGATACGATATGCCATGTTCTGAGTTCGAGTTAGGTTTGAAGAAGGAGGTGACCGAACGCCTTAAAGGGCTGGGCTTACCTTTATCGGAAGATTGCATCGTTGTGTCCGTTGACCAGCAAAAACTATGGCATTTCCAAGGTAACGTGTGCGCAGCCTACATCGTCAGTACCGCCCGGGCTGGCCGTGGGTGCATCCAAGATTCGCTGCAGACCCCGGACGGGCTGCACCAAGTCTGCGAGAAGATTGGCGACGGCGCCGTCGCGGGGATGGTTTTCAAGGCACGTCAACCGATGGGCGTATGCTCATCCGAGTGGCCCACCCCAGATGATAACCTCATCACTTCGCGCATCCTGTGGCTCGATGGGCTGGAAGCTGGACGGAACCAAGGCGTAGACACACTGGGGCGGGTCGTCGATACGCGCCGGCGCTTCGTCTACATCCATGGCACGAATCAGCAGGACAAGCTTGGTCAACCTAACAGCCACGGCTGCGTATTGCTTGCAGATGCTGACGTCATCCGCCTATTTGACCTCGTGACCGTCGGCACTCCGGTGCTGATCCGAGATTAACGCCCAGGCTCGTCTTTGGGCTTGGGCGTAACCAAGTATTTCGAGCCGGCCGTGGCCGCCCAGGCTTCCAACATCTCTTTAGCGACGGGCCCAGCCGTCTTGCCCCCCCAGGTACTTGTGTCCAGCTGGCCTTCAACGAGCACCGCAAAGGCCACCACGGGATTATCCGCCGGGGCAAAGCCAATCATCCAAGCGAGGTGGGCCTTTTCACCTTTCTGGAAATATTCGGTGGTACCTGTCTTGCCGGCGTAAGGAAGTCCAGGAATGCGCGCGATCCGCGCCGTACCTTCTTCAACGCAACGGACCATACCGCCATGAATCGCATCGAGCTGGGCTTTGCTTAGCCCGATAGGCTCGGCGCCTTGATGACGACCGTCGCGACGCACGTCGTGGATGATTGAAGGCGTTGTCCGGGTCTCCCCTCGGGCCAGCGAGGCAGCGAAACTCGCCATGTGCAGCGGAGTCGTCAGCAGGTAGCCTTGGCCAATGGAAAGGTTCGCGGTGTCGCCATCATTCCAAGGGCCCGCTTTGATGCGGAGCTTATACTCCCGATCCGGCACGACCAGGCCGCGGGAAGCTGCGAAGGGGAGCTCCGTCATCGGCTGGCCGCCGCTCTCGACGTCGCTGACGGTATTGAGCAGGGGACGATCCAGCCCGAACCGACGCGCCTCGGCGGAAAGCGCATCGATGCCGGTACGTAGCCCGACTTGGTAGTTCCAGACGTTACAGGAGATTGCCAGCATCTTGTCCACATTCACGTCACCGTAGCCGACCGGCTCGTGTTCCGGGAAATCACGGTTGCCGACCCTGTAAAATGCACCGCACTCAAGAACATCATCCCAGTCGACGACCTTCTTGCGCATCCCGGCAATTGCCGTGACCACCTTAAACGTCGACCCGGGCGCATAGAGACCTTGGGTGGCACGATTCAGCCAAGCGCCGGACTTCTCGACTTCCATGTAATAAGCCTTGGAGACCCGATCCGCTAAGCGGTTGGGGTCGAAGGTCGGCTGGCTCGCCAACGCAAGAATCTCCCCGGTGTGAACGTCTAGCATCACGGCAGCGGCGGGCAGGAGTTTGCTTTGCGAATCTTTGATCTTCGCAAGCGCTGCCTCCGTGGCCGCTTGGATACGATAGTCGAGAGAGAGAAAGACGTGACTGCCCTGGGCTGGCTCACTGTGCTTGAGCCTTGTCTGATTATAACCCAGCGAAGTCTTGGTCCAAAGCTCCCAGCCGGTGAAGCCGCTCAGCACATGGTTATAAGTAAGCTCCACGCCGGCGGCACCAGTTTTACCAGTATAGTGTAACTTCTGCAGCGTCTCAATCCGCACGTCGGAGATATCGTTCACATTTTCAGGCAGTTGGTCCGTGTCCTTGACATAGCCTAGCACATGCGAGGCCAATGCCCCGAAGGGGTAGGTGCGGATATTGTCCGACTCGAGACGGATAGGGCCTTCGACCGGAAACTGCTCGATGAAACGTGCAACGGACTTGGAACCCTCTTCGGGGCTCTGCGCCTGGCTGGCCCCAGGGAATGCGAGATCTGAAACGAGCGTGAAGGGGAGGGCGCGGCGTTCGAGGAGATGCTTGCGGAGATCCTCCTCGCTGACGTGTCGCTCGCCGGGTGCCGTGACGGGCACAATCTTAGCCGTCGGGCGACGCAACTTGTCGTTACGATTGGTCTCGTCGATGACGAACCACACCTTGTTTAACCAGCCCTGTAGTACGCGGAGCCTAGCGACCTCCATTAGTCGCTCGCGGTCAATCTTGCCGACCTCGCGGGCCTTCTCTGCCGCGACGAGGCGGAGATACTCCGCGCGAAATTCCTTTTGCAACGCTGCGAGGTCGGCCTTGACGCTCCAGCGGGCGCGGCTGTCGACCAAGGCAAAGCCGTTGCGGTCGTAGATGCGTCCGCGGGCGGGGGGGCGCAAGACCACCCGCTGGCTTTGGGAATTTGACTGTTCTTTCAGGTCACCAGACTGCACCAATTGGCGATAAGCTAGGCCGCCGCCGATGTAGAGGAAACCTGCGAAGAAGACTGCGAAGACTATGTGGAGGCGTAAACGTTCAACTGGAGTGGAGGGGAGCACTCGCATTTCATTTGAATCCTTCATGGTGTTTCAGGCGCGGGAGGGACCCCAAGACGGTCCATCACGGCATTCTGGGTTAGTGCGATAGGCAGAAGGATAATAACCCCGGCGAGTCCTGCAACCAGCAGCTGCAGGGTAACTTGGCTAGCGGGCTCGACGGCGGCGACGGGCGCGACGAAAGCGGCACCAAGATACCAGCAAAGACAGGCGAGGATGTTTACGACGGCGGCAGCTCGGAGCATCCCAGGGGTATTCCGGAGTAGCGGGCGATTAGAGGAAAGGAAGATTGCGGCGGCGACCAAGGCGAGGGCGACAATACCGTCGGGCACGGGTCGGCGGGCTTCAAATAAGAAGCCTAAACAAGCTGCGAAGAGGACAGACTGCCATCGACGCAAACGGCGACTAGGGGCGATCAGGCACACTCCCGAGATGAAAATCGTCAGCGACGAAGAGGCGAAGACATCGGAGGCGAGATCAGCGCCGATCAACCATGGGTAGGTTGCGAGCGCAAGAATCAGCCATGCCCACCCCGCCGTCACTGGAATTGATCTCCCTGCATCAAGGCTTCGCCAGGGTTAGGATGCAGTGGAACGAGCACCGAGACCTCCTGGAGATTATAAAGATCGCGGGACGGAATCAGGAGGCTTTCCTTGAAATTACCAACCTGCGTCGAGTAAGTACCCCCGTCGAGATAACCGAGCAGCAGTCGGCTTGGGAAGACGCCCCCCATGCCGGTCGTAAAGACACGGGCGGGCTGGCCCGCTGGCGGCGTGTAGTCATGGGGAATCACGCTAACGCGAGCCTTCGCGGTCCCGAGAGAATTCGAGGCGACACCATTGACGAGGGCGATGCGGTTCTGATCGTCGCCTTCCAAGTAGGCTGTGCAACGGAAGCCGGGGCTGGTCACCAGATCGACTTCACTGGTCGTGAGGTGAACGGCGGTGACCCGCCCGACGACGTTGTTACCGAAGACTACCGGAGCCCCCGGACGAATGCCATCATTACGACCTTTGCGGATCACGATGCGCTGCCACCAGGACGAACTGTCGCGGGTCGCGACGCGGGCGACCACGGACATATATTCAGCGGGAACGACGTAACGAGTTATCTCACGCAAACGGATATTCTCGCGCCGGACATCGTCCATCGCGTTCAGTTTAATCTCCAAGGCGGCATTAATGCGGGCGAGATCGCGGCCGGCGGCGGCCATCTCTTCGGTGGAACGGCTCTTCTTTTCCCAGAAGGTCGCCATGTCGCGCGACTTACCTAGCAAGTGCAGCGCCGGCGCTTGGAATTCGGCGAACGCCTCACGGTTCAAGCGGCGGACGGCAGACGGCATCAACACCCACAGCGCGACGAAGATCGCAAGGGCGATATAGGAAGCACGGGCACCTTGGCGATTCTGGTCCATGGCGGGGCGGCCCGCAGGCGGGCTTAGTCTCGGCCGCTCCAGCGGGAGGAGTTGGCGAGAATCTTACCAGTACCGTTGACGACGGCGCAAAGAGGGTCCTCGGCGACGAAGACTGGCAAGCCGGTGGCCTCCGAAATAGCACGGTCGATCTTGCGGATAAGGGAACCGCCACCGGCGAGCACGATGCCGCGGTCGACCAAGTCGGAGGAAAGTTCGGGTGGGATGCGCTCCAGCGAGCCCTTCACGGCCTCGATAATCTGGTTAATATTGTCCGCCATCGCTTCACGGACCTCCTGGGAGGTGAGGTGCAGTTGACGGGGCAGACCCGTGACGTTGTCGCGCCCCTTGACTTCGAAGGTGAGCTCCTGCTCCAATGCGTAAGCCGAACCAATCTTAATTTTAATCTCTTCAGCTGTGCGTTCGCCGATGATCAGATTGTAGGAATTACGGATATACTTGATAATCGACATGTCGAACTCGTCACCGCCGACGCGGATAGAGCGGGCATGGACGATACCGCCAAGGGAAAGTACGGCCACTTCCGTGGTACCGCCGCCGATATCGACAATCATCGAGCCCGTGGGCTCTTCGACGGGCAGGCCGACGCCGATAGCCGAAGCAACCGGCTCAGGAATCGTAATCACATCGTCGGCCCCTGCGCGATAGGCTGAATCCATGACGGCACGACGTTCAACGGCGGTGATGCCGTAAGGGACGGCGACGACGACAGTGAGATTGGTGAAGAGGGATTTGCGGGCGACCTTGCCGATGAAATAGCGCAGCATGTGCTCGCTGATCTCGAAGTCGGCGATGACACCATCCTTCATCGGACGTAGGGCCTGAATGTCTCCCGGGGTGCGGCCAAGCATCATACGCGCTTCATTACCGACAGCAATCGGCTTGCGGGTGCTGGTCCGGATAGCGACGACGCTCGGCTCGCGGAGGACAACGCCGCGATCCTTCAGGAAGACCAGCGTGTTAGCCGTACCAAGGTCGATACCAATGGCTTGGGTGAATAGCCCGGGGAAGCGCTTAAACATCAGGGTCGTAGTGGTTTCCTTTATGAACAGTTTATTCACAGCATAGTCAAATGAAACTTCGCCCGCCAAGGAGAGGGCAGGGACGTCATAAGATTCAACCAGACAGTGAGATAGGCGGTGTCTCGCACCTGACCTCAGAACCTATTCACATTCACCATCCTGGTCAGACAGCCCTGTCGCCCCACGTTGAAGACGGATGACGCTTTTGCGGGTATTTCCGTCGTTTGAGCTCAATGACTCAGGGAGCATGGAACTTGCGACTCGCCCAAAGGGTCATAAGAAAAACTCACCCCTCCCATGACACCCCAGCTCAATCGTCGGTCCTTTCTCCGTAATACCGGCCTGGCCGCCGCGGCTTTCGCAGTCTCCCGCCCTTGGCTGAATTCCGCCGCGCGCACGGTTTCGCCGAACGAAAAGCTCAACGTCGCCGCCATCGGCTTCGGCGGAGTCGGCTCAAGCAACGTCCGGGCCTCCTCTGATGAGAACATCGTTGCGCTCTGCGACCTAGACCTCAGCCGCTGCGGTGGCACGATCAAACAGTTTCCGAAAGCGGCCCTCTTCACCGACTTCCGCAAGATGCTCGATGAGCAGAAAGACATCGACGCTGTCATCATCGCCACGCCTGACCATTCGCACGCTTACATCGCCATGGAGTGCATGCGCCGCGGCAAGCACGTCTACGTCCAGAAGCCAATCTCCCATTCCGTCTTCGAGGCCCGCATCCTCACCGAGTCGGCCCATAAATATAAGGTCGTGACCCAAATGGGCAATCAGGGTCACTCCGGTGAAGGCATCCGACAGGTCACGGAGTGGATTGCCGCCGGTCTCATCGGCAAGGTGCGTGAAGTCCACACCTGGACCAACCGTCCCATCTGGCCACAGAGCCTCGAGATGGACCGACCGACCGATGTGCAGAATGCCCCCCAAGGTATGGATTGGAATGCTTGGTGTGGTCCGGCTCCGCTTCGTCCTTTCCACGCGGCCTATCACCCTGGAAAGTGGCGCGCCTGGTGCGATTTCGGCACCGGCTCGCTTGGTGACATGGGCTGCCATATCATCGATCCGGCCTTCATGGCCCTCAACCTTCAGTACCCCACCAGCGTCGAAGGGAATATCTCTACCGTTTATGAGACCTTTGGCAAAAAGACCGCGAGCAAGAACGAATCCTTCCCTCGCTCGTCGATCGTTCGCTTCAAATTCCCGGCCCGCGGCGAAATGCCGCCCGTCACCCTCACCTGGTGGGACGGTGGGCTGATGCCGCAGCGCCCCGAAGAGCTGGAAGACGATATGCCGTTCGGCGACTCTGATGGTGGGTGCTACTTCATCGGCGACAAGGGTAAGCTCGTGTGCGGCTGCTACGGTAGCAAACCACGTCTGCTCAATGCCGACCTCCGCGAAGCGGCAAAGAAGCTCGAAAAGACCATCCCACGCATCCCGGGTAACTCCTCCGGCCACGAGAAGGATTGGATTCGTGCCTGTAAGGGCGGCGTCGCAGCTTCGTCGAACTTCGATTACTCCGGCCCGCTCTCCGAGATGGTACTCATGGGCAATCTCGCTTCCCGCTTCCCCGACCGTAAACTGCTCTGGGACGGCGCGAAGATGGAAGTGACGAACGATAAGGCCGCCAACGCCTACGTCCGTCGCGAGTACCGAAAGGGTTTCGAGCTCGGCACGTAAGCCCGGCTCACTTTAAGGCCAGGGACGCCAGTATCACACCGCCTAAGGCGATGCGGTACCAGGCGAACACGCCCAAGCCATTGCGCGAGACGTATCCGACGAGCCACTTCACGGAGACGAAGGCCGTGACGGCGGCGACGACGAGGCCAACGCTTGCCGGGCCGGCGGGATAGACCTGGGAGAGGGCAGGGCCGAGCGCCCACATCTTATAGATGGAGGCGGCGGAAAGCGTGAGCAGCCCGACGAGAAACGAGAACTCCGTGGCGGCGGCGTGCGAAAGTCCGGCCAAACGACCGCCGAGAATGGTCGCGAGCGAACGGCTCGTTCCAGGAATGAGAGCGAAGCATTGGCAGAGGCCGACCGTCAAGGCGGCGCGCCACCCAATCGCGGCGACTTCGTCGGCGGACTCGGCTGATTTCCTTGGAAGCAAGTGTTCGAAAGCCAGGATCACAACTCCACCGACCAGCAGGGCGGCGGCAACGACTTCGACCGAGAAGAGGTAAGCCGAAATCACATCCTTAAACAGGAATCCAAGCAAAGCTGCAGGGATGAACGCTACGATGATGGACTTAGCGAGGTCGAGAGAGCGAGGTTCTCCGCGGCAAAGACCAGAGAGCAGGCCGCGGATGCGGCCGAAGAACGCGACGAAGACGGCGAGGATCGCGCCCAGCTGGATGATGACGATATAGTCGTCGTTGACTCGGCCCCAATTGACTGGCCGGCCCTTTCGGTCGGTGACTCCTTCCACGTTGACATCCGGGATGACGACGAGGCGGAGGAGATGTCTGTCACTAAGGATCATGTGGCCGGTCGAACTGACTGGCAGGTATTCCGTGACGCCTTCGACCGTGCCGGTGACGATAGCGCGTGTGTAGGTGAATTCGCGACGGACTTCTTCGGGTGACACCGTCGTTCCATACCCGGCAAAGCAGGGCAGGGAGGAGAGCAGCCACAGACCGAAGGCGAAACGAAGCATGGGCGAGGATTAGGCCTCAGGCCGTGCTGGGGCAAGGAAAGCCGTCAAAAGCCCTTGTCGCTTGCCCTTAAGTAAGGTTCCCGCTTTATGCAGGACATCACTACCATGTCGGCCTCCAGCCTTATCCCGACCACCGAACCTCGCTTCCGCGTCCCGGACGCCCGCGGCCGTTTCGGTCAGTTCGGCGGGATGTACGTCCCGGAGACCCTGATGACGCCCTTGCTGGACCTGACTAAGGCCTATGACGAAGCCCGTCGTGATCCCGCCTTCCAGCAGGCCTTTGCGGTCATGCTCCGCGATTACGCCGGCCGCCCGACCGGGCTCTACTTTGCCGAATCCCTGACCAAGCACGCCGGCGGTGCCCGCATCTACCTGAAGCGCGAGGACATGCTCCACACTGGAGCCCATAAAATCAATAATGTCATCGGCCAAGCTTTGCTCGCCATCCGCATGGGCAAGAAGCGCATCATCGCCGAAACTGGCGCTGGCCAGCATGGCACTGCTACCGCCGCCGTCTGCGCCCGCTTTGGCCTTAAGTGCGTCATCTACATGGGCGCGACCGACATGGAACGCCAGGCCCTCAACGTCTACCGCATGCGCCTCATGGGTGCCGAAGTTCGCGGCGTCGAAGCTGGTCAACGCACACTCAAAGAGGCTGTCAATGAGGCCATGCGCGACTGGGTCACCAATGTCCGTGAGACCCACTATATCTTAGGTACGGCCTACGGTTCGCACCCGTACCCCATGATGGTCCGCGATTTCCATCGCATCATCTCCGTCGAGTCCAAGCAGCAGATTCTGCGCGCTGAAGGCCGCCTGCCGGACGCCATCGTCGCTTGCGTCGGCGGCGGTTCCAATGCCATCGGTGCTTTCTTTGAATTCCTTGATGAACCCGGCGTCCGTCTCATCGGGGTCGAAGCCGGCGGTCGCAGCATCACCAAAGGCGAGCACGCCGCACGTTTCGCCGGTGGCCGACTCGGCGTGCTGCAAGGTTGCATGACCAACATCTTGATGGACGGAGAAGGGCAGATCGAAGGAACGCATTCTGTTTCCGCCGGGTTGGATTATGCCGCCGTGGGTCCGGAACATTCTTATTACCGCGAAAAGGGCCGCGTGGACTACGCTCACGCGACCGACAGCGAATGCCTCGAGGCCTTCCAACTCCTTTCCCGCACCGAGGGTATTATCCCGGCGCTCGAGACCAGCCACGCCGTTGCGCACGGCGTGAAGCTCGCGGCATCCTTGCCCAAAGAGCAGGTCGTGATCATCAATCTTTCCGGGCGTGGCGATAAGGATGTATGGAGCGCCGCCCGCGCGATGGGCACCGAGATCAAGCTCTGAGCATGGCCGCTTCCTCGATGACGGGCTTCGGCCGAGCGGAGTTAGATCTCCCTGGGGTCCGCCTTTCCGTCGAAATCGCCTCGGTCAACCAGAAGAATCTCCAGGTCTCCGTCTTTGGTCCCGAAGCCTGGCCGGCCCTCGAATCGGCGGCCTCCGGCTGGATGCGCGCTCGCCTGCAGCGCGGAAAAATCACCGCCCGCGTCACTCAAGCCGCTGCTTCATCGACCCAACGTCAGTGGGACGCCGAAGCGGTGGCCTCGAATCTCGATGAACTTTCGAAAATTGCGACTCACTGCGGAGTGAAATTTTCAGCCGACGGTGAACTGTTACTTCGCCTTGCTGAGAATAGCCGTCGTCCGTCGTTCGTGCTTCCAGATTTCGCCGAGGCCGAAACGGTCATCCGCACCGCCTTTGAAGAAGCCCTCGGGAATCTTGTCGCCATGCGTCAGGCCGAAGGCGCCGCGTTGGCCAAGGATCTTAACGAGCGTCTTACGAAGATGAGCGCCCTGGTCGCAGGAATGGAACAGGCCGAGAAGGCCGCACCCGCCCGTCACCGGGAAGCGATGCTCAAGCGGCTCAAAGAGGCCGGGCTGAGCCTAGACGTGACCGATGAGCGCGTGCTGAAGGAGCTCGCGCTCTTTGCCGACCGTTCGGACATCACCGAAGAAGTCGTCCGCCTAAAAAGTCACGTCGCACAATTTTCGACAGAGCTCGGACAGCCTAACGGTGGCAGAAAGCTCGATTTCCTAATTCAGGAACTCCTGCGTGAAGTTAACACTATCGGTAGCAAGGCCTCGGAAATCGCCACGACCAAGCTGGTTTTGGAGGCGAAAACCGAGATTGAACGCATCCGGGAGCAGGTCCAGAACCTAGAGTAAGGTTTTTCGGGTGTGGTATTGCCACGGCCGCTTTCCCATGCCTTTGTCTATCAACACTTACGCAACGTTATGTCCAACAACCTCACCAAGCGCGACATCGTCCTCAAGATTTTCACGGACAAGGGCTACCCGCAGAAGCACATCCGCGACTCGGTCCAGATGACCCTCGATGCCATCAGCGAGGCGCTGCTGGCCGGACGCGATGTCGAGCTTCGTAACTTCGGCGTGTTCCAGGTGCAGGTTCGCAAGAGCCGCATCGGACGTAACCCGAATCGCCCCGAGACGGATGTCGTCATCCCGAAGCGCGCGGTGATCAAGTTCAAGGCCGGTAAGGAACTGAAGGCCAAGTTGAAGTCGTACGACGTCGAGAAGCCCGCTCAGTAATTCCGCTTCGCGATGTCCGATATTCGAACGCTCCCCGGTTTCCGGGAGTTCTATCCTGAAGACCGTGCCGTCCTCGGTCACGTCATGGACGTCTGGCGCCTCGCCTGCCGTCGCTACAGCTTCCGGGAATGGGAGTCGCCGGTTCTCGAGCCACTAGAACTCTTCACCGAGAAGTCGGGTGAAGAGATCGTCCGCCAGCTATTCAATTTCGAAGACAAGGGCGGCCGTAAGGTCAGCCTACGTCCTGAGATGACCCCGTCGCTGGCTCGCATGGTCGGAGCCAAGGCCAACGGTATGCCCAAACCGATTCGCTGGTTCGCGATCGGCGAGAACTACCGCTATGAGAAGCCCCAGAAGGGCCGACTCCGCGCTTTCTACCAGCTCAATGCCGACTTGCTTGGCGAAGCCGGCCCCGCGGCGGATGCCGAGATCATCGCCCTCTGTGCCGACTGCCTGCTGGGCTTCGGCCTGACGCAGCAAGATTTCCGCATCCGCGTCTCGGATCGTACCCTCTGGTTCCGCTACCTCGGCAGCCTCGGTGTACCCGAAGCGCAGGCCGGAGCCGTGCTCGGCGTCGTCGACAAGCTGGAACGCGGTGCCCCCAAGGACCTGCTTGATGCCATGACCGCCGCGCTCGCTGGGACGACGGTCAATCCTGCCACGACCCTCGAAGCTGCCCGGGCCTTCGCTAATACAAAATCTTTGGCCGACCTCGAGAAGCTCGCCGCCGACGACGCTTCGATGACCGAGCGCCTCGCCGAATGGAAGCATCTCCTCGGTACGCTCACCACCATGGGCTTCGGCGAATGCGTCGCCATCGACCTGACCATCGTCCGCGGCCTCGCTTACTACACCGGTTTCGTCTTTGAGGCCTTTGAGACGGGTGGCGAAGCTCGCGCTCTGGCTGGCGGTGGCCGCTATGACGCCTTGGTCAAGAAGCTCGGCGGTCCGGATCTTCCGGCGGTTGGTTTCGGCATGGGCGACGTCACCTTGCGCGATCTACTTGAACTCAAGAAGCTCATCCCAGCTTACGCTGACGGCCCTGACTTCTACGTCATGATCCTCGGTGACGATGCCCGCAATGCCGCGCTCGAAGATATCGCGAACCTACGTCGCGCTGGTTTCCGCGTGGAATACAATCTCAAGGACGGCAAGTTCCCCAAGCTCATCCAGTCCGCCGAAGTCGTCGGCTCGAAATACGCGCTCGTCTATGGCGGCAGCGAAGTCGCCAAGGGTGTCGCCAAGGTACGCAGCATGGCCGACCGCTCCGAGGCAGAGGTCCCGCGCACTGACCTAATCCCGGCTCTCCGTGCCGTACTCGAAGAAGGTATGCGCGCTATCCAGCCCTGAGGCCATGACCGAACAGACGCGCCAGTACCAGGCCATGGCGAAGACCGCCTCCTGGACGATGGTCTCGCGCGTGCTCGGCCTTTTCCGCGACCAGCTGACCGCGGCCATCTTCGGGGCCTCCGCCATCGGTTCGGCGTTCATCTTAGCGTTCCAGATTCCGAACCTATTCCGTCGGCTACTGGGTGAAGGCGCGCTGACCGCGGCCATCGTCCCGGTGCTGGCGGAGAAGTCGGTCAAGGATGGCAAGCTGGCAGCGTTCGGCTTCCTGAACTTTGTCCTGCGGAAGGTCTTCCCCTGGATGCTCGGGCTGACGATGGTGGGCATCGGTACGGCGCTGCTCTGGGCGCTCCTCCGGCCAACCGACAACGAAGCGGCCATCCTGACCGCAATCTGCTTACCTTACATGCCGCTGATTTGCGTCGCGGCGCTATTCACCTCGGCGGTGAACCTCAGCGGGCGTTTCGGCCTGGCGGAGATCGCCTCTGGGGTGCTCAACCTCTGCATGATCGTCGGACTTGGTGTCTTCGGCGATAACTTGGCCACTACCGATATGGGTAAAGCCATCTGGCTTTGCGCCGGCGCGCTGGTTGGCGGTACGTTCCAGTTGCTGATCCCCCTTTGGGGACTCCGTCAGGAAGGTTGGCATTCGCGACTATCCCATATCGACCATGAGGCTTGGAAGACCCTCAGCATCGCTTTCCTTCCGGCGGTTCTCGGTGCTGGCGTCCAACAGGTTAACGTCCTGATCTCGCGAGCCTTGGCCTTTAACGTCAGCGAGGCTGGCTTAATGTATTACTACGTCGCCAACCGTATTGTCGAACTTCCCATCGGGTTATTCTCAGCCTCGATTGCCGTGGTCATCTTTCCCGCGCTCGCCACCGCCTTCGCTAGCCGCGATGTCCCGGCGCTGGCCCGCAACTACGGCCGCGGCATGCGACTAGTCTTGGCCATCAACGTCGGGGCCGCTTTCGGCCTCGCAGCCTTAGCCGTCCCCATCGTCCAACTGCTTTTCCAGTACGGACGCTTCACCGCCGGCAACTGTATCTCGACCAGCAACCTTCTGGTTCTGTTCGCCATCGCCATGCCGTTCTATGCGATGATTTCCATTGTCACCCGGGCGCTCAACGTCGCCGGACAGACCAAGGTCACTTTTATCGCCGCCATTCATGCACTAATCGTGAACGTCATAGGCTCACTGATTGGCGTCTGGATGGGCAAAGGCGTGGAAGGCCTCGCCTTAGCCAACGCCGTCTCAACCATCTGGCAGTACCTCGTACTACGCCATTACCTCAAGAAGCATGCGCCGGAATTCCTAACCGAGAGCCTACTCAAACCGTCCGTCCAAGTCATCTGTGGCTCGCTCGTCTTGGCTTTCATCTCGTTCCAAAGCTACACCTTCCTGCACAATGTCTTTACCGGCCATTTGCACGAGAAGCTCAACCTCGTCATTTCGATGAGCGTATCCGGACTGGCTGGCATGATCTTCTACGCCATCTATCTGGACAAACTCGGTTACCCCGAGCGCGACCTATTGCGCGGCTACGCCAATAAGGTGCTCAGGATCTTCGGCGTGGAACTCAAGACTTGAACCGCGACTCGCGGTAAGCCTTAGGCTGGTAGCGACGGAGCAGGGCTTCGAGGAGCGCAACGGTTTCACGATCTATCACGCCGTCGACTTTGGCCGGACGAAAGTGACGCTGGAAAGCTTCAACGCCGAGCTTGAGTCCGGCATCACTGGGCTCGAGGACGTATCCATAGGCGACCAATAGGGCACGGACATGTCCAGGGGTGAGGTTTTGCTTCTTGGCTAGATTATCGGTGACCTCATTGGGTAGCGGCCAAGCGCCGATGCCAAGCGAGGCCAACTTGGGCCAAGGAAATTTGGAGCCCGGATCCACTTTGCGCCCCACAGAGATATCGGAATGCCCCACCACATTCCACGGCTTAATGTCATGGCGTCGGATGATCTCTTCGCAGAGTGCAAAAATGATGTCTGCTTGGGCCTCGGAGTACGGGTAGACGTTGCCGTCGTAGTTGATAATTTCGATGCCGATGGAATGCTGGTTGAGACCGTTGAGCTTACCCCAGGCACTTTTACCGGCGTGGTAAGCGGCGAGGTGCTCAGGAACCATTCGAATAACCCGGGGCTTGGGTTCGTCGGTGACGACATAGTGGACCCCGACCTTATGCTTCGGGTCCTTGCCTTGAAGGATCTCCAGGGAGGAGGGCAGGGAGCCCGCGGTGTGGTGGAGGACTAGGCAGGTCACCCTTTCTTTGCGTTGCTCGGCGCCAAGCGACCCAGGGCCTTGCTCGATGACCAGACCCGTGAACTTGGACTCGATCAGGGCAGGCTTAGTTTCTGTCTTACTCGTTGTGGTGCAGCCGACAATTCCCGCGGAAATCATCGTCCAAATCAGCCCGAAACGACAATATGAGCGATTGGGGGCGTTCATGGGGGTAATGGAAGAAAGATAAGAAAAGGGCTATTTAACCCAAGATAAAACCATTTTTTTCTATTAAAACCCTGTTTTCATTATGTTATAACTGATTAGACATAATGTATATTGTGCGAAATATAGACCCAGAAAGCAATCGTATGGAATTGAGTTATTGATTGCTCGATTGGGAACGCTCATAACGGAACTACCCCTAACCAATCTAGCTCCGACTTTATGAAAGTAGCCCGACACATCATTGAAGCACGCCGCGAGGCGATCGCCAAACTTCTCTCCAAAGTCGGGTACGTCCCTGTTCTGGAGATCTGCAAACAGTTCAACGTCTCCGAAGCAACCGCTCGCCGCGATCTAACCGAACTCGAGAACCAGCGTCGCATCACCCGTACACATGGAGGAGCGCTTTCAGACTTCAACCGCAACTTCCCGCCGCTTGATGATCGCAAAATCGAGGATGCCGAAGCTAAGCGGAAGATCGGCAACTTGGCCGCCTCGCGCGTCAAGGCCGGCATGACCGTCTACCTGGACTCAGGTTCGACCATCTTCTTCGCCGCCGAAGCCATCGCCTCCGCCGGCGTTCCTGACCTGCAGATTGTGACTACCTGCTTGCCGACTGCTCAACTCATCTCGTGCCTCCCGGGCGTCGAGGTCTACATCCCGGGTGGCCTTTTCCTGACGCGCCACGCGATGGTCGCTGGCGACCGTACCCTTGAAGAAGTCGCCCGCTGGAATTTCGACGTGGCTCTGCTCGGCGCCGAAGGCATTGACGAGAACGGTCTCTGGAATTCCCAACGCGACATCTCTCACCAGCAGCGTGAAGTCATCCGCCGCAGCGATGAAGTCCTGATCTGCATGAACAAGGTTAAGCTCGGCCGTGGTGGACCCTGTGCGGTGACCCGCGACGTGAGCTCACTTTTCCTAGTCACCGACGCGGATGTCGCATCGG
>CAIKWA010000011.1 GCA_903831005.1 uncultured Opitutia bacterium | reverse complement strand
TTCCTACCGACGTGAGCAAACCGCAGCCCTGGACTACCAAAGACGCCGAAGAATATTACGGCTTCAAACGATGGGGAGGTAACAACTTCTCCGTGGACCCGCAAGGTCACCTCTGCGTGCACCCGAAAGGCGACCACCGGAAGATCCGTATCACCGACATCGTCAAGGAAGTCGAAGCCTCCGGCCTAAAGCCCCCGCTCACGATCCGCGTCCAGGACCTGCTCCGCAACCGCGTGACGCAGATCAACGAAGCCTTCCGCAGCGCGATTAAGGAAGAGGACTACGACGGTCGCTACCGCGGCGTCTTCCCCATCAAGGTCAACCAGCTCCGCGAAGTGGTCGAGGAGATCCTCGACGCCGGTGAGGAATACGATTTCGGCCTGGAAGCCGGCTCGAAGCCCGAGCTCATCATCGCCCTCGCCCTCCTCGAGAACCGCAAGGCCCTGCTCATCTGCAACGGCTACAAGGACGAGGAATACATCGAGCTCGCCCTGATGGGTCGTCGCCTCGGCAAGCAGACCATCATCGTCGTCGAACAGCTTTCCGAAATCGACGCCATCATTCGCATCGCCCGCCGCATGGGCGTGCAGCCCCACATCGGCCTGCGCGTCAAGCTCACCACCGCCGGCGAAGGCAAGTGGGCCGACAGCACCGGCGAGAACGCCAAGTTCGGCCTGACGGCCTCGGAGATCGTCGAGGTCGCTCAGCGCCTCGCCAAGGCGAAGATGAAGGACTCCCTCCGCCTCGTTCACTTCCATATCGGCTCTCAGGTGCCGAATATCGGTACGATCAAGAAAGCCGTGGTCGAAGCCACCCGCTTCTACTGCGAACTGAAGCGTATGGGCTTCCCGATGGGTCTCCTCGACGTCGGTGGCGGCCTGGGTATCGACTACGATGGTAGCCGCTCAGCCTATGAATCTTCCATGAATTACAGCATGGAAGGCTACGCCCGCGACGTCGTCGCTAACGTGAAGCAGATTTGCGAAGAGAGCAACGTGGAGCTCCCCGATATCGTCTCGGAATCCGGCCGCGCCCTCGTCGCCCCCCACTCGATCCTGATCTTCGAAGCAGTCGACCGCATCACCCGCGACGACGGCAAGGTCGATACCTCCAAGGGCAAGACCCACCAACTGGTCAAAGAACTCGAAGCCATCCGCAAGAATAAGCGGAAGTTCGACCCGCTCGAGCGCTACCACGACGCCAAGGAAAAGCGCGAGGAAGCCCACGCTCGTTTTAGCCTCGGCAACCTCCGACTCGAAGAACGCGCCGCCGCCGACCGTCTCTTCTGGGATATCTGCCGCCAGATCCGCGATGACCTCAAGGACTCCTCCGACGTCCCGGATGAACTCGCCCGCCTCGACTCGATGCTGGCCGAACAGTACGTCTGCAACTTCTCGGTCTTCCAGTCGCTCCTCGACCACTGGGCCCTCGATCAGCTTTTCCCGATCGCCCCAATCCATCGTCTCAACGAACGCCCAACGGTCCAGGCGACACTCGTCGACATCACCTGCGACTCCGACGGCAAGGTCGACGACTTCATCGACCTCGAGGACGTCCGCAAGACCCTCGCCCTCCATCCGCTCAAGGAAGGCCAGCCCTACTACGTCGGCGCGTTCATGGTCGGCGCCTACCAGGACATCATGGGTGATCTCCACAATCTCTTCGGTCGCGTCAACGAAGCCCACGTCTTTCTCGAGGATGATGAAGCTGACGGCTTCTACATCGAGGAAAGTATCCCTGGCTACTCCGTCGAACGCATCCTGGGCATGATTCAATACAACGCCGAGGACCTCTGCCGTATGCTGAAGCGTCAAGTCGACCGCGCGACGAAGGCTGACTCGGTCCGTCCCCGCGAAGGCGTGGCGATGGTCGATCTCTACGAACGCCTCATCCGCGGCCGTACTTACCTGATTCCGCACCGCGAAGAGCTAAAGTCGAAGAAAGCTTCGAAGAAGAAGTAAGCGGAGCTATCGCTCCGCAGGGCTAGGGCTAGGATCTTAATGATACCTAGCCCTCTTCTTTGCATCCCTATCCTCCCTAGCCCTTCTTGGCCTTAGGCCAAGATCAGCTTCAATCTCTTGAGCTCGTCGAGCGTCAACGGCGGGGCCTCGCGGAGATTTTCGTACGATTCGACATTCGCGAGCCACGCCCAGTGGTCTCCGCAGTCTAAGCGCTCCATAAACTTTAGCCGCAGCGTGGCGATTGCGCCCTTCAGGAGGTAAAGGCCGTCGCCGACATGTTCGATTTGGTCACCGAGTTGCGTGATCTTGTCCGTCGAATTGCCGGACTTCTTGCCGAGCAGCTTGATGTGATTGGCCTGATCTTTGGCCATGTAGTTGAGGAGACCGATTGGATTGGTCTCCAGGTTAGCCAAGGTCTTGGTATCCTTATAGACGCCGATGATGAAACGCTTGGGCTTCATCGAAATCGGCGTCACATAACTGCAAATGTTAAGGTTGCCCTTACCATTCACCGTGGTGGCGAGGCTGTAGATGGGACCGTCGACACGGTTCCATGGTTTGACGCGGATGCCAGGCATGAGCGGGGGTGGTACTTCTACCCTTAAAAAGATGACTTGTTCCCGAATTTTTCTGTCCCCCGACCCAGACGGCGGATACTAACCTCGGCATGGCCCAACCCGGTCAACCAGCCTCTCCTCGCTCCCCATGAACCCCATCGTCGCCTTGCATGGATTCACGGGTTCTGGGGCTGATTTTAACCCCCTGAGGGCCTACCTCCCCCCCGGCATCAGCCTTTTGGCCCCTGATCTGCCCGGGCATGGGTCTAAAGGCACGCTGAGAGACCTGGCTGCCTATTCCCTTCCCGCCCACCTTTCCGCCATCTCGGAGGCCGCCACGACCCCACAGATTACCCTCATCGGCTACTCGATGGGGGGCCGTCTGGCCCTCCACTGGGCCATCGCCCACCCGGAGCGCATCTGTCGGCTGATCCTAATCGGAGCCAGCCCCGGATTGGCCACCCCGGAGGAACGCGATGAACGCCGCCTCGGCGACGCGACGCTCGCCGAGTTCATCCGCACCCGTGGCCTAGAAGCCTTCTTCAAGTACTGGCATAACCAGACCTTCTTCCAGCCGATGCTGCGTCTGCCCAAGAATCAACTCGACCCCATCCTCGCCCGACGCGCCCAGAACGACCCAGAGGGATTGGCGATGAGCCTAGAAAATATCGGTACCGGCACCCTGCCCACGCTCTGGCATCGCCTGAAGGAGATCCGCTTCCCGGTCGACCTCGTCACAGGCGAACATGACGAGAAGTTCACCCGCCTCGCCCACGAGATGGGCGCGCATCTGCCGAAAGCGCGCCACAGCCTCATCGAAGGCGCTGGCCACGCGGTCCACCTCGAAAAGCCGTCCGACCTCGCGATGCTGCTTCAATAAGAAAGCCGCCCCGACGGCGGCTTTCGCGGCAAACTCCGAGCCAGATCAAGCGAACACTCCCTTTTGCGCCGCCGCCTTATTACCGATCTGCATTGGCCGACCGGCTGGCGTGATGATCTCGGTCTGGACTGGTAAACCTGCGGCGTGGGCAATCGTTGCGTGTAGGCTTCCCGGCGTGACGCCGTCAGCTTCCGGGGCATAGCCTTTGGCATCACTGGCTCCATGGACATAGCCGCGCTTGACGCCGCCTCCGGCGAGGACAGAGGAAAACACGAGCGGGTGGTGACCACGCCCACCGCCTTCGAAGCTCGGCTTACGACCGAATTCGGTGGCGACGACGACCAAGGTGGAATCGAGCAGGCCCTTGGCTTCGAGATCCTGGATCAAGGTCGCATAGACGCGGTCGAAATCACCGCCGACATCTTCCATGCGGTCATCCAGGGTGGCATGCATGTCCCAGCCGCCGATGGCGACTTCGACGAAGCGGACGCCGTTCTCGACGAGACGACGGGCCAGCAGGCAGCCTTGACCGAACTTGCTCTTACCGTAACGGGCCTTGGTCTCGGCCGGCTCGGCCGCGAGGTCGAACGCCTTAAGGTCCGTGCTCTTCATGAGCTGAAAAGTCGATTCGTAGAACTCGTTGTATGATTTGACGTTCTCGTCGCCGGCCTTGCCGCCGAAGCCGGCATCGAGTTCCGCGAGTAAGCTGCTGCGCTTCGTCACGGTTTCCGCGGAGACCGGGCTCTTGGTATCGAGTAAGCCATCCGTGGGATTCAGGATCGGGAGCGGCGAATAGGCGGCCGGGAACCAGCCATTGCCGTGATTGGACGAACGATTGACGGTGACCGAGGACGGCAAGGTCTTGTGGCTCGCTCCCAGGAAGTGCTGCGCCCAGGCGCCGATGGTCGGATGCTGGACGCTCCCACGCTGCTCGAAGCCGGTACGCATCAGGTAGGCGGCCGAGGCATGCACGCCGACCTTGGCGGTCATGGAGCGGATGACGGTGATTTTATCGCTGATCTTCGCCGTCTCCGGCAGATAGGAAGTCAGCTGCATGTCGCCTTTGGCCGAAACGATACTGCCCGGCCCCTTGCTCGCGCCGGCCTTCGGATCAAAGGTGTCGATATGTGACATGCCGCCGTTCAGCTGCAGGAAGATCACGCGCTTGGCCTTGCCGAAGCCCGGCAGGCCAGCGTTCGGTGCCTTCGCGGCACCGGTGCTCTCGGCCGCCTCGGCGATGCGGGTGAAGAACGGGAGGACGCTCAGGCCGAACGAGACCTTGGCGCACTTCTCAATGAAGCTGCGGCGGTCTTCGGGATTACGGAGGAGATTGGCGGAATGGAGGATGCTCATTGGACGAAGAGGAATTCGCGGGTGTTGGCGAGGACCCAGCCGAGGTCGGTCAAGGCGAGGCCGTCTTGCAACGACTTGGTCGCCGTGATCAGCTCCTTGCTGCTAGGCTTACGCGAAAGATAAGACAGATAAAGGGAGGTCACCCGAGCTTCCGGAGTATGCTCCTTCAGGGCGTCCATCACGGCGGCGGAACGGACGTCCGACACGAGCTTACCGACGGAACCGTTCATCATCTGCAGAACCTGTGGCACGCTGCCATCATTGGTCGAAGAGTCAGCCAGGAGGCGGTCACCCTGCCCCCAAAGGCGCAAGAAGTGGGTCTCGGACGAGGGCTGCGGGAGTTCGCTTGCCCGGGCCAGCATCAGCGAGAAACGGCTCACGGGTTTGTCCCCTTCGTAACCATTGGCAAGTCCGAGGCTGGATCCGCCCGCGGCCTTCTTGCCGCCGGCGGCCTTACCTCCGCCGGCAAAGGCTTTCTTGGTCCGGTCGACGGCGTTCTTCACCTCGGCCAACGTCACCTTACCCGCCGGCAAGGCCATGGCCTTCAAGTCGTCACCCCGACGAAGGAGTACGTTATCGGCATACGTGCCGACGGCTGTGACAACCAGGCTATCCCAAGCCTGTTCGGCGGTGAGGCGTCGCACGATTGGTCCGTTGAAAAGATACTTCGCTTTGCCGAGGTCAGGCGTGGCGCTAGACGAAGCCTGGTAGGTCTTGGAATTATAGATGACCCGCTGGACTTCGCGGAGGTCGAACTTAGCGGCCTTTATCACGAAGGTCAGGTGAGCCATGAGTTCCGGACTGCTCGCCTGCGTTAGGTCGTCAATGTCGTTCACGGGCTCGATCACGCCGAGACCAAAGGCTTTCTTCCAGATACGGTTGGCGATGTTGGTCGCAAAGCGCGGGTTCTGCGGACTGGTCAGCCAGCGGGCGAACTCGTCGCGCAGCTGGGACGGGGTCTTCGTGCTGACGTTATATACCGGCAGGGATTTCTCAGCCTTACTCCAGGCGATCAGCGCAGGGGTCACGGGATCGCCGGCCTTGGCGTCCTTGTATTTATAATCCTTAGGGAAGGTCAGCTTCTGCTTATCGCCGTCTTCGAGGCGGAAGGCGTTCATGTCCGCGATCTTGTTCACGGCGGCCTTCGGCAGGCTGGCTTCCGCCCTGGTCAACTTCTTGATGGCGCCGAGAATGGCCTCATCCTTGCCGTCGGTGGCGCCGAAGAACGCCGCCATCTGGTAGAAGTCACGCTGGGTCCATTCGGCCAACGGATGATCGTGGCACTGGGCGCAGGCCATGTTGGTGCCCAGGAAGGTGGTCATGAGGTTCGATACGCCGTCCAGCGGCATCTCGGCGTCGAAGAGCATGAAGCCAGTCGCGCCGTTGTCGCAGAGGCGGCCATCGGCGGTAATCATCTCCGAGACCAGCTTGTCCCACGGTGTGTTCGCGGCAATACGGGTCTTGAGCCAGTCCTCGAAGGAGAAGGCCGGCACGCCCTTGGCAAAGGTATCCTTGACGCGCAGCAGGTCGGCCATCCAGTTGAACATCTGCATGGAGTAACTGGGCGAGAAGACCAGGTCATCGATCAGTTTAGCCCGCTTGTCAGGGGCGTTACTCGCCAAGAAGGTCGCGGCTTCCTTAGCGGTCGGCACGCGGCCGGCGGCATCGAGATAGATTCGGCGGAGGAACTGCTCGTCCGTCGCCGGGGCATTAAAAGCCTGCTTGTTTGCGGAGAGCACCACACCGACGAGACGATCGATGTCTGCGGCGGCTGAGGCGATGATGGCTGGGCTGAAGCTATTCATGCGACTCCGATCGAGGCAGCCGCGGGCGAACTCGATGTCCTCGGGAATCAAGATATCGGTCTTGAAATGAAAGGTGCGCCCATCGCGGGTCTGGATGGTGATGAAATCTCCGGAAAGTCCGCAGAACTGCGCATCAATTTTCCGCCCTTCCTTGTCCGTCCATTCATGCCAGATGACCGCTCGACTCGCCAACGAGGCGACCGGGGTCGCGGGGGCGGCGACGACCTTGATGACCGGCTCCGCCGGCTTCTTACCCTCCTTCTTGGGGGCGGCCAGAGCGACCAGACCGGTGCAAAGGCAGGCAAACAGGAAGAAAGGACGCATGGAGGGGTTCACTGACTATTAAACCCCACCTGACGATTGATAGTTTCATCTCATCTTAAGGAGCATGAGACACCCTACCCCAAGCCCTAGCCCTAACCCTAGTTCGCTTTAAGCGCCTTCGCTCAAGGCGTCGGTAAAGAAGGCTAGACCGAGGACGAGTCCGGTCACGACGTCGCTCCAGCCGCCCACGAAGGTCAGGAGGCCCGGCTCGACGGAAGGACTGAAGATCACTTGCAACGAGAAGACGAGGAGGACGGCCAGCATCAACCACGCCGCCCAACGCTGGTAAAAGAATAGGCCAATCATGCTGACAAAGAAAAGGAGCAGGCCCAGTCCCCAGAAAAGGAGCGCGAACACATCCGCGAAACCAAAGTCGTCACCAGCGTTACGCTGATGCCATTCGGCCAGTTCGGTCGGCAATAGCTTGTCGCTAAGTACGGCCAACCCGATGCTCAGAACGATCAGGGCGAACAACGCGAGAATACAGGTACGAAGGACGAGACGAGCCTTGGATTTATCCATGCCCGGATTCTCCTCCCTCCCCTCTCCCCCGCAATGCCAATTACTGTCTCTCGCCTCGGGTAGGGCGGCGATTGCCATCGCCGCCGTTCGCATACGCATTTCGAAATTCGCCCGCAAATCGTAGCAACTTCTGCTGCCTTGGGTAGGGCGGTCTCTCCGAGACCGCCGTTCGCGGACAGACATCGCACCTCGTTCGAGATCCTATCCACAACTTACCCCACGTCACGCTCGTAGAGCCCCGCCCTACCTCTCCCTATACTCAATACTCCATACTCGATACTCACGTATCGTCTGATCCACCGAGCCTCTGAGCCTCCGTGCCTCTCGTTTCCCGATACGTCTACTCGACGACTAAAACGCCGCGCATGAGCTGGGAATGCCCGGGGAACGAACAAAGATAGGTGTATCGACCTGGTTCCTTCGGCGCATTGAAGTAGACGGTGGTTTTCTGACCGGGTTCCAGCATGCGCGAATAGCAGAGGACATCCTTTGTCTCGGGCACGTAGTGCCGAGCATACCCATCCGGCTCCGCCACCATTTTGGCCGAAAGCTCGCCGATCTTCTCCTCCGCCCCCTTGGCGACCAGTACGAAGTTATGCGGCATGACATCGGGGTTCTCGAATTTTAACGCAATACCCTCTCCCGCTTTGGCGCGCAGCTCTTTCTGAGCATACTGCAGGGCGTTGCCGGCCTGGAGCTTCATCTCCCGCACGGGACCACGACACATATCAATTTCCCACTTTACGGGATTGGCCTTACCCGTCGCGACGGGCGCGGCGTGCTCGTGCGATTTGTCCTTAGGTACCGCGACATAGCCGGTGAAGTCCGTGAAGGGCTTGCCGAGATGATGAGCGGTCAAGAAGACATCCTGCGCGCGGCCTGCGGTGATGCCGACATGCAGATGAATTTGGCTGGCCGGCACGAGCTGGGGAATCTCCAAGAAGAGGGTCTTGCCGCCGTCCAGCACCTGGGCGCTTTTGACGGCGATGACGTCATGGCCTGGGCTTTCAGGATACTTCACGGAATACTCGGGTGATCCATACGCCGGGCCGAAGAGGTAGTTCCAGCACTGAGCAAAATGAGCCGAGGGCTTGCCGGCGACGGCCGGATCCACGGGGCGATCGAACCGCAGTAATACCCCATTATCGCGCGCCTCATGGCCAATGAGCGTAGGGAAGTCGCCACCGACATGGCGAACGCGATGGATCGCTCCGTCCTCAGGCGTGTAACTGCCCCAGCCGATCATACCGCTAACATAGAGGTGGCCATCCTTCGGACCGAAGCGCCCATGCTGGGGACCCGTCACGAAGTTTCCGGTAAGTTTCGTGGCCGCAGACTGCCAGACGCCTTCGAGCAACTGTCGTGAAACAAGCCACGCGCTACCGGTACCGAAAGAGAAGTGGAGGAAGTTGCCGTCGCCCTTCAGGCTGGGCCACTCCTTGTCCGACAGGAAAACCTGCCCGCCGCAGGAATTGTCTTCGCCTCGCGGGAGTTGCAGGATCGGGAGAGTGTTCGTGACGCCGGCCCTCAGGCCACCCGAACCAAAATGCGTCCCGAGGTTCATGGCGGTATCGACTTGGAAGACGACCGACGCGGGCGTCCAGTTGCCTTCCTGTCCGTTCGAGAGCACGAATCTTCCGTCCGCGGTGGCGCTTATGCCGTTCGGATTACGTAGTCCGGTCGCGAGAACTTCGACCTTGTTGGGTTGGCTCAAGCGCAGGATGCCTTGATTACCCGAAGAGGTGTAGAAGCGACCCTGCGCGTCAGCATCAAGGCCGACAATGAAATCATGCCCGCCTGGCGAAGTAGTCATGCCATTGTGCACACACTCGTAGTAGTCGGCCTCGTTGTCGCCATTGAGATCGTGCAGTCGCGTGATTTGGTCACGTCCGAGGACGTAGAGCTTGTCGTCGATGATCTTCACGCCGAGCGCATGGTGTAGGCCGGTGGCGAAACGCTTCCAGCGTACCTGCTTAAGTTTGTCATCCAGTCCTTTTACCAGCCAGACCTCCCCAGTCATGGTGCAGACGGCCGCGGAGCCATCCTTGAAGAAATCCATCCCAGTCAGGAAGAAAAGCGTGCCATAGGGATTCTTGGCCGGCGGCAGGATGGTGTCGGTCGCGAAGGGCGTCTGAGCGCCCAGGGTACCAGCCGACTCGAGCCAGGCAGGCCACTGCGACGGGCCGCCTTTAGTCAGGTGCGCCCACTGAGCGGCTTCCTTTTCACCGTCGAAAGCACTGGCGAGCCACTCCTTGCCATCCTTCAAATAAGAGAAGAGGACCTCGCCGCCATGTCGGTAAAAACCATGGTACTTCCATTCACCTTGAGGGACGGCCGAGACGTCCTTCTTGGCAAGTCTACCTGCCATCTTGGCACTGTCGGAAAACCCGTGCCGCCCTGCCCCCAGTCGGATAAAATCGCCGGTCCACCGCACCGGGAATGACAACTTCAACGGGTCGAAACAGGCGGACGCTTCGCCGCGCCGGACGCTGACTCCCTTGGGAATGATCAAGTCGGCACCGCGGAACACACCGCTGAATAGATTACCGTGTGCAGCCTGATCCCATCGCCCGTCCTTCCAAGTGACGGCGTCGTTCTGATTACCCCAGTGACCTTGATTACCGCCGTCGAGACCAGGGTAGACGGCCAAGAGCTTCGGCTGCGGCTGTTGCCCCATGGCTTCGATGGCTTGCTTGGCGTAGAAATCGAAGACGCGATCGCGATTTACGAAATGGCCCGAGGTAAGATTATCTTCCGGGCGAAGCGGAGCGAATACCGGCTTAAACGCCGGAATGGGCGGAGCCTTGGGCACGACCTTGGCCGCACCCAGCTCGTCGAAAGACCAAAGACCTAAAGTGATGTCCATTCGCTTGCGCGGACCTTTAATCCAGGTGGTGGGTTCGTTAGCGCCGCGCGAGATGCGCACATCGTCAATGAGGCCATCGCAGCCAATCGAACCCTCCACCAAGCGGCCGAAGCCGACCTTCCGTTGCTGGGCCGGACGTTCCTTGCCGGCCGCAGCAGGCTTGCGCTCCAGAACATATTTGCCGTCCAACCAAATCTTCACGGCGGCGTCGCTCAGGCTGACAAGGATATCGTGCCACTTGCCGTCGCAGATATCGACGCCGGTATCAAAGTCGCCGCCGCGTCCAGGCAGATAGAGGCTCAAGGTACCACGATTGGCATGAGTATAGACTTCCCAATGCGCGCTCGCCCCTTTCTCACTGCTGGCAACGAGGATATTAAAGCCGGCCTTACCGTCCAGTTTGGCCCGCAGCTCTATCGTCAGCGGCCACTGCTCAAAAGGCGCTCCGCCATCCACGAGCATTCCGCCAGCCAGCGCCTTACCGTACTCGGGCGCCAATGAAGGCACGCCGCCGGCAGACTTACCCGGAGCTGGCATAGCCTTGGGGACGGGCTTATCGGTCCAGGTCCGATACTTCGGCTTGGGACCGGTCGGTGCATCGTCGAGTTGCGGGACGAGCCACTTAAGTCCGTCCAGATTATCGAGGAGACGGCCTTCGGCGTCCTCCATGGTGTGGTTCAGGATACCGATGACGCCGGAGTAGCCACTGGCCCGGACCTGACGCAACACTTTGAGGTCTTGGGTACCCGCGCCGACGGGTAGAATCTTCCGACCCTTAGCGTCTCCGTCGATATCCATGCCATTGATATTGAAACAGAGCAGATGCGGAAGCATCAGCTTCAAGG
>CAIKWA010000010.1 GCA_903831005.1 uncultured Opitutia bacterium | reverse complement strand
GATTTAAGAGGTTACGAACTACCCTCTGCATGCCGTCGCGATATCTTGGCGGGAATCGAATCCGGAACACCCCCGAAATGAGACGTCGGTCATTTGCGGGATCCGACTGAGAAGGAACGGGATTCATTATCCTCATTCGGCCGGGAATGTCAAGGTAGGCGGCCTCATGGGTGGAAGCGGTTGGCGGTTAGCGGTTGGCGGTTAGATGAGATGACAGCGGGGAGAGTTGGATGGAGGATGGGGGATAAACGATAGGGATAGGTAAAAGGCGGGGAGAGGTTGGGGATGGTGGGGCTTTGGGATTGTTCAGGACTTGGGTTTGGCGGTTTGAGGTCTTTACCGAACCGCTAACCGCCAACCGCTATCCGCTTACACCTTGCTGAGTTTTCTCTTTCCCCGTCCAGTGGTCGTGGGATAGTCGGCTTTGTCCATGAATGTCTTCTCCGCCGACGTCGCGCTGGCCATCACCCGTCTCGGGCTGCTGATCTTGCTCGGTTGGTTCATGGCGCGTCAGGGATGGGTCGGTGCACATGCCCGCCAACCGCTGATGCGCATGATCATCTGGGTCTTCTTCCCGGCGATGATCTTCTCCCGCGTGAGTGGTAACGCGCTCATCGCCTCGGGCTCGCAGGCTCTGCTCTATCTCGGTGCCGGCTTCTTGTTGATCGTGGTTGGCTACGCCGTCGCGATGGCCATCGGTTTGCTCTTCAAGGTTCCGGCCGGCACGGCTCGTCGCACCTTCGCCTTCTCGGCGGGCGTCAATAACTTCGGCTACCTCGGCATCCCCGTTACGGCAGCGTTATTCAACAACGATGTCGTCGGGGTACTGCTCGTGCATAACGTCGGCGTCGAAGCCGCGGTCTGGACGGTCGGCGTCGCGATGCTTTCGGGCGAATCCTTGCGCAAAGGACTAAAGAAACTCTTCCAGCCCATGACCGTTGCTCTGTTCGTGGCCCTCGCGATCAACTTCGCGGGCTTCGGTAAGAGTGCCCCGATTGTCTTCGCCAGCGACCTTTGCCATGTCATCGGCGACTGCGCCATCCCGATTGGTACGTTGCTCACCGGCATTTATCTCCATGAAATCATCAAGGACTTTAGGTTGGCGGCCGATGCGCCGGTTTCCTTTGGGGTGATGGCGGTGCGCTGGCTGGTCATGCCGGTCCTAGTCCTGGCGACGGTCGGTTTCTTTGTCGCTGATGAGTCCTTGCGTAAGGTCATGCTTGTCCAAGCGGCGATGCCGTGCGGTATCTTCACCTTCCTAATCGTCGAGATGTTCAAGGGAGAGGTCCTGATTTCCTTACGCTGTTCGGTGATTACGATGCTCTGTTGCCCGTTGGTCACGCCCCTGTGGCTTTACCTGGGCGCCCGCTGGCTGCAGCTGGCCTGACCATCCTTTACTTGTGGGCGGGGCGGGCTAGTCTGCGGGGGCTTCCCTGTGCGTCCGATTCTGTTCATCCTGATGCTTTGCTTGGTCGGCTGCGCGACGTATGTCGACCGCGGCCCGCGCGTCCGCGTAGCAGTGGAAGAAGGTGACTTCGAGACCGCCGCCACCGTGGCGCAGAATTTCGCAGCGTCGGAGCCGAAGGATGCGTTGGTCTGGAATCTCGATGCGGCCGCAGCCTTGCGCGCCCAAGGTAAACTCAAGGAGAGTGCCCGGGTGCTCGAGCAGGTGGAAGGCGCTTTCCGGGTGGAAGAGGAGCGCCCGGGGTTCTCGGTGGCCGATGCGACCTTGTCGGCTTTCACTAGCGGCTATGCCGAGGCTTATCGCCCCCGCCCAGCCGACCGCATCTACGCTTCGACCTATCAGGCCCTGAATCGGCTGGAGATGGGTGATTACAATGCAGCGCGCGTCTCCATGGCTCGCCTGCGTTTTGTGCAACAAGCCTTCGGCTCCGGTCAACTGTACGTGAAGCCCAAGGGTAAGGAAGAGAAGTACGACGTAGCCAAGGCTTCGCAGGACGAGCGCACGAAGGAAGGGCTGGGGATGATCGAGGAGAACTTGGCGAGCCTGACGGCCGAAGGCACTTATGACGATGCCTTCAGTCATTGGCTCCAGGGGATGTTCTTTCTTCGGTTGGGTCAGGATCCGTCCGACCGCGAGAAGGGTCGCAAGGAGCTGCTGGCGGCCACCCAGCTTAACGGTAACAACGAAGCCTTCCGTCGCGACTTGAAGGATGCGGAAGCATCTCCGGCCGAAGGGCAGGGCATGATTGTCTATGTCGTTTCCGAAACAGGCATGTGCCCAGAGTGGTATCAGCAGCGCATCGATATCCCACTGTTCATCGTCTCCTCTCGGGTACCTTACGTCAGCGTAGCCTTACCGGCGATTCGGCCTTCCGGCCTGAATTATAATCTTAAGCTCAAATTGGACGCCAAAGACGTCGCCCTCCCTCTGGCGAGCCGACCGGACGCCCTGATTGCCAAGCATTTCGAAGCCGCCTTGCCGGGTATCAAGGCCCAGGCTTTTACCTCTACCGCCGTGAAGGCCACCGCTAGCTATTTGATCAATAAATCCTCCGAAGAGGCCGCTAACCGGCAGAATGCAGGGTCGGGTGCCGTCCTTTGGTCGATTGCGACCAAGGTCGGGACGGCAATTTATACCGTTGGCACCACCAAGGCCGACCTGCGCAACTGGTCAGCTCTCCCGGCGCGTTTCTCGGTGGCGCGCCTCGAGGCCAAGCCTGGCCAGAAGCTGACCGTCGCAGGCCACCCTGAGGCAAGTCTCACGCTCCCGGCGGGCAAGGTTCTGCTTGTAAGCCTCAAGTCCACGCAAGAAAATCACCCCATCGTCCTCCGCTGCACAACCCTCGTCCCATGAAAAAATTCCTGCCTCTTTTCGCCCTCGGCCTGCTGGCTGGCTGCACCTCGATCCTCGAGACGGGTGACAGTATCGAGCGGGGCCTGACCCCGCCCTCCGCCATCAACTACGCCACCACCAAGCCCGAAGGTGGTTTCTCGACGCAGCTGAACGACAACCGGGTCGGTAATAAGATCGAGTTGCTCGCTGCGCGTAAGTCGAAGACCGAAGGCAACTTCGCTCGCGTCCAGTTCGACCTGCGCAACGGCTCCAGTCTCCGCCAGACGATCAACGTCAGCTTTGAGTGGCTCGCCGCCGATGGCACCGTGGTCGAGAGTCAGCCTAACTGGATTGTGACGCCGCTCGAACCCGGTGCCCTCACTACCGTCACCGCGATCGCCCTCAAGGCGCAGTCCGCCGAGTGTCGCCTCCGCCTCATCTCCCGCTAATTACTCCCATGAACAAGCTCTCCCTCCTGGCCTGCGCGGTCTTCATCGTTGGTTGCGGCACCCCAGCCACCTATAAAGACCCCAACGGTCGCGACCTCGTCGTAAGCCTCGATAAGGTCAACATCCAGGACTTCGCTACGGCTGGCTCCCAGATGCTCCAGTCGATGATTTCCTCCCCGGCATTCTCAAAGGGCGCGCCCGTACTCCAGCTGGGTGCCGTCACGAATGACACCGGCGATAACTTCGACACCAGCCTGCTGTTGTCGAAGATGACCGTACCGCTCGTGAATTCCGGCCGAGTCACCCTCCTTGATAATGATGCGACGGCGAATGCCGCCCGCGCGGTTTCCGGTTCCAAGGCCAACGTGCCTCACGCCGAATACGTGCTTAAGGGCAAGATTCTCGAGGACCGTTCCAATGCCGGTAGCACCCGCCAGAATTCCTTCGTCTTCCAGCTGACCTTGGTTGAGGTGAAGCGTGGCGTCGCTGTCTGGCAGGAAGAGAAGTTGGTGACCAAGCAGGGTACCAAGAACGCCGTCGGTTTCTGATAAATCGCCGCCATCATTTGACCTTCCTTCAACCTGCATCTCCCTCCGGTGATGCAGGTTGATTTTTTAATCGTTGGCCAGGGTCTGGCGGGCTCTTTGCTCGCTAAGGCGCTGCTGCGTCGGGGTCGGACGGTCCATGTCGTGGACGATCGCTGGAAATCTTCCTCTTCGCAGGTCGCGGCCGGTCTGATGACCCCGCTGACCGGCCGGCGCTTCACGCTGACCAAGGATTACCCCGAGCTTTTCGCCACAGCTAAAGCCAAGCTGACCGAACTCGGCGTCTTCCGTCCTATTCAGGTCTATCGTATGTTCGTCGATGACGAGCAGCGTGCCAAGGGACTCAAGCGGACCGAGTGCCGGAGCTGCCAGCCTTTTATCGAAAGCGTGACTGCTGCGCAGGGTGAACTTGACGTGAGTCTCACCGATACCTTCGGTGGCGCGCTCATGAACGGCGCGTGGGTCGACCTGCCGAAGCTCCTCACGGATGTCCGAGCCGAACTGCTAGTCGCCGGAAGCCTGACCGAGGTGACCTTTGATCCGGCCGACGTCGTGGCCGACGCCGAAGGCGTCACTTGGCACCAGATCCAGGCCGGCGCCATCATCTACTGCGATGGCTACAAGTCCGCGCAACGCGGCCCGTTCACATATCTCCCGTGGCAGCCGTCGAAAGGTGAAGCCCTCACGCTTCGCGCTTCCGTCGTCGATAAGCCTTTCATCCTGAATCGCGAAGGCTGGGCTTTGCCGCTGGGGCAGGGCGTCTGGCGTATCGGTGCCAACTGGCAGTGGAATCAGTTGGACGAGACTCCGACCGAGCCACAGAAGGAGAAGTTCATCCAGCGCTTCCGTGGCTATTTCGCTGAGGCAGTGCAGGTAGATGTCACCGCGCACGTCGCCGGTGTCCGTCCATGCACCTCGGACAACCATCCCTTCATGGGCACGCACCCGCAGCAGCCGCGCACGCATCTCTTCAGCGGGCTCGGTCCGCGTGGTACTGTCTGGGCACCCCTCATGGCTGACGAGATGGCGGCCTACCTTTGCGAGGGTAGGGCGTTACGGAAAGAGTG
>CAIKWA010000009.1 GCA_903831005.1 uncultured Opitutia bacterium | reverse complement strand
GTAGGTGAGTACGCCGACGATACCTCCGTCCGCCCGGGCGGCTTCGCGGGCGGAGTGCAGGACGGCGCGATGGCCGAGGTGCACGCCGTCAAAGGCGCCAATGGCAAGATGGAGGGGAAGGCTCATGCGGTGGGCGCAGCTTCGCTCACGGGCACGAGGGCCGCGACGAGTTGGTCGTCATTCATGGCGCCAAGCTGCGGGAGCGTGTGGCCGCGCGAAAGGTCGAGCTGGCCGGAGCGAGTGCGACGGAGCATCGAGAGGTGGGCGCCGGGTCCAAGCTTACGGCCGAGGTCAAGTGCGAGCGTGCGCACATAGGTGCCCTTGGTGCAGCGGACGCGGAAGTTGATCTTAGGGCTCTGCCACGAGATGAGTTCGAATTCAGAAAGGGTGATGGCGCGGGGTTCGCGGACGACTTCGATTCCTTTGCGGGCGAGGTCGTAAAGCTTTTGGCCGCCGATCTTCTTGGCCGAATGCATCGGCGGAATCTGGAACTGGTCGCCCAGCATCGAGGCGAGGGCGGCGCGTACCTGGGCTTCGGAAATCTCCGGGACGGGGTTGGTTTCCAGCGTTTCGCCTTCGGCGTCCTGGGTGTCGGTCACGATCCCGAGCGTCGCCTCGCCGAGGTATTCCTTATCCTGGGCCATCAACTGGTCCGAGGCCTTGGTGGCCTTACCGACGAGCACGATGAGCAGGCCGGTGGCCATGGGGTCGAGCGTGCCGGCATGGCCGACGCGACGCGTGCGGTAGAGTCGGCGGACGCTGTCCACGACATCGTGCGAGGTGATGCCTTGTGGCTTATCGACGAGCAGCACGCCCGCGGGTTCGGCGACGGGCTCGCTCATTTCGCCGAGTATTCGCGATAGTGGGCGATGACGACACCGAGGATTTTCTCGCGGTCCTGCGGGAGCCGGCAGCCCTGCATGTTGAAGCCGGCTGCGAGCATGTGGCCGCCGCCGTTGAGCTTGCCGGCGCCCAGGTCGAGGCGGAGCTGCGGGTCGCGGCCGCGCAGGCTGCCACGGATGCCGTCGGCGCCTTCTTCCATCAGGACGGCAATCTCGACGCCTTCGACGGAGCGGGGGAATTCGACGAGGCCCTCCTTGTCTTCCTTCGAGGTGCCGGTCGCGACGTAGTCCGCCTGGGTGAGCTCGCCGGAGCAAATCTTACCGTCTTCGTGGAAGAGGATGGTGTTCAGGAAACGCTGGGTGAGCTCGAGCTTACCGCGGCTTTCTTGTTCGAAGACGCGGTAGTTGGCCTCGGCGGGGTCGGCACCGCGGCGGACGAGCTCGGCGATGATCGCGAAGACATCAGCGGTGGTGCTGCGGTAGCAGAAGCGGCCAGTGTCGGTCAGGATGCCGAGGTGCAGAGCTTTGGCGGTGATGGCGTCGACGGCCAGGCCTTGGGCGAGCGCGCCGGCAGCGAGGATGTGGCAGGTAGCGGCCGCCTCACGGACGACGATATTGGTCTGCGCGTAATCAGGATTCGAGGCGTGGTGGTCGATGTTGGCCACGATGCCGGCTGGGAACTTGGCGAGCAGTTCCGTCCCTACGCGGGACGCATCGGCACAGTCGACCGTGACAGCGACGCGGTCGGTCGTGTCATAATCGGCGGCTTTGACGAACTTCACACCTTCGGCGTAGGGGACGAGATTCGGGGGGATACGGTCGCGGTTCACGCAGATCGCGTCGACGCCTTCGGCCAGGAGCATCCGGCAGAGGGCGGTCTGCGAGCCGATGCAGTCCCCGTCGGGGCGCATATGGCCTAATACGGCTACTTTCTGGCCTTTGAGACCTTTGACGAGGTCTCGGAGGGCCACGCCCGCCGCTTGCATGCTGATACCCATAGTTTTGCGGATTAAGAAACAGGCGGGGCCGCTGACTGGCAAAGGCAAAAGGCAGGGTTATTACCAACCTAGGGGGAACGCTTGAACCTGCCAGTCGTTCGGGCATAGTACCTGCTACCAACCCCGTACGGGCGTTTCGCCCAAAACCCAATTTCTATGGATAAGGACAAAAACAACAATTTCACTCCCCGCGCCCGCAAGGTCGTGGAACTGGCCCGGGCGGAAGCCCGCCGGTTCAACCATAACTACGTCGGCACGGAGCACATCCTGCTCGGGCTCATCAAGCTCGGCGAGGGCGTCGCGGTCAACGTCCTCGGCCGCATGGGCCTCGATCTCAAGACGGTACGTGGTGCCGTCGAGAAGCAGGTCGGCCCCGGCCCCGAAGAAGCCAAGGCTCCCGACACGATTCCGCTCACGCCCCGCGTGCAGAAGGTCATGGCTCACGCCGTCACCGAAGCCCGCGCCCTCGGCCATGCTTACGTCGGCACCGAACACATCCTCCTTGGCCTGCTGAAGGAAGGGGAGGGCGTCGCCGCCCGCGTCCTGCAGCAGCTCGACGTCGACCTGGAGCGCTGCCGCAAGGAGATCCTCGCGGACATCGATCCTTCCGCCGCCGACGAATCCGAGAAGAAGGACGGCGAGTCGCCCCCGCCTTCCGAAGAGTCCTCCGACGACACCCCTCCGCCTTCGCGCCGCGCTTCTGGCGAAGAAGGCGCCCGCCCTGGTCGCGGCGAACGTCTCTCGCTGCTTAAGACTTTCGGCCGAGATCTCACCGAACTCGCCAAGGCCGGCGAACTCGATCCGGTCATCGGCCGTAAGGAAGAGATTCGTCGCGTGGTGCAGATTCTTTGCCGCCGCACCAAGAACAACCCTGTCCTCATCGGCGAAGCCGGCGTGGGCAAGACCGCCATCGTCGAAGGCCTCGCCCAAGAAATCGCTTCGGGTATCGTCCCAGAGATTCTCCTCGACCGTAAGGTCATCACCCTTGACCTCGCCTTGATGGTCGCTGGTACAAAGTACCGCGGTCAGTTCGAAGAGCGCATTAAGGGCATCATGGACGAGATTAAGCGCGCCAAGAACATCATCCTGTTCATCGACGAGATGCATACGATCGTCGGAGCCGGCGCCGCCGAAGGCGCGATGGACGCGTCCAACATCCTTAAGCCCGCCCTTTCTCGCGGCGAGATCCAGTGTGTCGGTGCTACCACGCTCTCCGAATACCGTAAGCACATCGAGAAGGACGCTGCACTCGAGCGCCGCTTCCAGTCCGTCAAGGTCGACGACCCGACGCCGGAGGACGCCGTGCTCATCCTGCGCGGTATCCGCTCGAAGTACGAAGAGCACCACAAGTGCGAATACACCGATGCGGCTATCGAGGCCGCCGTCCGCCTCTCGCACCGCTACATCACCGCTCGCCACCTCCCGGACAAGGCCATCGACGTCATGGACGAGGCTGGCGCCCGCGCTCGCATCCGTTCCCTGAATATCCCGGCGGACATCGATACGGTGCAGACCGAGATCGACCTGGTTGTGCAGCAAAAAGAAGACGCTTCCCGTAACCAGAAGTTCGAAGAGGCTGCTAATCTTCGCGATACAGAGAAGAAGCTTCGCGCCAAGCGCGAGAAGATGCTCGAGGAGTGGCGCAAGAAGCGCGACGAGAAGCGTATCGTCGTCGGCGAAGACGAGATGCTCCACATCGTGGCCGACTGGACTGGCGTGCCCCTCAACCGCCTCGAGAAGAAGGAGACCAAGAAGCTCCTCGAACTGGAGAAGGACCTGCAGACGGCCGTCATCGGACAGGAACGCGCCTGCGAAGTCGTCGCCCGTGCTCTTCGTCGCTCCCGCGCCGACCTTAAGGATCCACGCCGCCCAATCGGCTCTTTCCTCTTCCTCGGTCCTACTGGCGTCGGCAAGACGCTCCTGGCCCGCTCCCTGGCCGAACGCATGTTCGGCGAGAAGGAAGCGGTCATCCAGATCGACATGTCTGAGTACATGGAGAAGTTCACGGTCTCCCGCCTCATCGGTTCGCCTCCCGGCTACGTCGGCCACGACGAGGGCGGCCAGCTGACCGAAGCGGTCCGTCGCAAGCCTTACTCTGTCGTGCTCTTTGACGAAATTGAAAAGGCCCACCCGGACGTCATCCAGCTTCTTCTGCAGGCCCTCGAAGACGGTCGCTTGACCGACTCGCTCGGCCGTGTCGTCGACTTCCGCAACACGATTATCATCCTGACCTCTAACGTCGGGGCCGACGTGCTGCAGCGAAATAACTCGGTCGGCTTCGACGTCGGCGTGGATTCCACTCGCGACTACGAGAAACTGAAGGAGCGCATCATGGACGAGACCAAGCGCGCCTTTAAGCCGGAGTTCCTCAACCGCCTCACCGATATCGTCATCTTCCAGCAGCTCGCGAAGCCGCACATGACCAAGATTGTCGACATCGAAGTCGACAAGGTGGCCAAGCGCCTCCTCGACCTCGGCGTGAAGCTCGTCGTCAACGAAGCTGCCCGTGGCTACTTGGTCGAAAACGGTTGGGACGAGAAATACGGTGCCCGCCCGCTCCGCCGTGCGGTGGAACGTCTTCTCGAAGACCCGCTGGCCGAATCCATCCTGCGCGACGACTATAACAAGGACGAACCCGTGATCGTCTCGGTCGGTGAGAAAGGCCTCGTCTTTACGCAGAAGAAAAGCGGCGCCGACGCCGGCGCGTAAGCGATGAATCGTCTGGTCACGGCAGGTCTCCTCGGCGCGATTGCGATCGCGCTGGGGGCCTTCGGCGCCCATGGATTGAAGGACAAGCTCGCGCTCATCCCGGAAGCCGCGGGCTGGTGGCAGACGGCCACCTTCTATCTGCTGACGCACGCCGTGGCCATAGGTGCCATCGCCGCGCGCTCCGCTTTGCCGGCGCTCCTTTGGGCCATGGGG
>CAIKWA010000008.1 GCA_903831005.1 uncultured Opitutia bacterium | reverse complement strand
GAGCGTCGTGTCGTTGGTTCGATTCCGACTCAGGCCACCATTTAACGCCAGCCCATCCGATTTAACCCGGGTGGGCTGGTCCTTTTGAGGCCTCAGCGATTAAAAATCAGGCGCCAGACCGAGAAGTCTTTGCCTCGGTCGACGGGCTCAGTTGGTGGCGATTCCCATCCGCTCGCTTGGAGCGTCAGGCGGCGGGTCTCCTCACGGTTGCGGTCTTTCTTCGTGGTCTTCTCGACCCACTCCGCACGTACGACACCGAAGGGGGTCGCGTCGGACCGCCAGACGGTACCTTTAAATTCGATGGTCTGCTTCGGGACCATCGGTGGGTCGGTCACCGTGCTCGCGAGCATCTTCATGCGCTCACACGCGAAGGGTTTGCCTCCGGCTTCGATGATTTCTTTCGCGGGCGTATCCTCGTTCAGCTCGCTGGTGTAGGTCAGGTTCGCCCACTTCGACACCCAGGCGATGTCTTCGCGCGTCATGTGATAGGAACCTTTGACGGGATTCGAAAAGACAATCTCCTGCGAGTTCTCGATGAGGCGGCTGGCCTGCTTCCGATCCATGTCGGCGCTCAGCAGGAGTCGCAGCGGCGCGTGCTCACGCGAGCCCAGCCAGCCGACAGGCTCGACGGTGAACCAGACGTGGGGCTTGCCGCTGACGTCCATGCCCGAGCGGACGGAGAGGCTGAGTTCGCTCTTTGAGACTGCTTTACCATCGCGGATGGTCTCGTGCTGGTAGCGTGCCCAGGTGCCGGGCTTCGGCAGTTTCTCGGCGAAAATCTGCCATTGTGCATGCGAAGAGACAACGCCCGCCAGGAGCAGGAGAAGGGCGGCGAGGCGGCGCATGGGCTGATTAATGGGCATTTATTGGCCTTTTGGCGAGCGTCGACCTGCTTCGGGCTCCTTTGCCTTTGACTCTCAATGCCTCGGCCCTTGAAGTCAGGGTCTTCGTCATGGAATCCCTGGCCCAGTCTTCGACCTCCCTCCGTACCGCGGATGGTCGTGCCATCATTCCGGCGATTATTACCATCATCGGGCTCTAAGCCCGCTGAACGGAACGCCCGACGGGCGACTCCCCGTTCCGCGGCGCCCGGAACGGCCCCCTCCCTTTACAACTCTTTCCCACCCACACCACCATGGCACGCTCGATCGAAATCTATGATACCACCCTCCGCGACGGCTCGCAGGGGCAGGGCATTCATTTCTCCGTCGATGACAAGCTGCGCATCGCCGCCGAGCTCGAGCGCTTCGGCATGACCTATATCGAAGGCGGCTGGCCGGGCTCCAATCCCCGCGACGTCGAGTTCTTCGCTCGCGCGAAGAAGATCAAGTTCAAGCACGCCAAGCTGGCGGCCTTCGGGTCGACCCGCCGCAAGGGCGTGCGCGCTTCCGAGGACGCCCAAGTCCGCGGCCTCCTCGAGGTCGATACCCCAGTCGTCACAATCTACGGCAAGACCTCCGCCCTCCATGTCCGCGAAGTCCTCCGCTGTTCGCCCGAGGAGAACCTCGAGATGATCCGCGACACGATCGCTTTCCTGAAGTCCCATCGCCGCGAAGTCGTCTACGATTGCGAACACGCGATTGATGGTTGGAAGGAAGATCCGGCCTACGCTATCGCTTCCATGCTCGCCGCCGTCGAAGGCGGCGCCGACCGCATCGTCCTTTGCGATACCAACGGCGGCTCGCTGCCGGCCGAAGTCGCCGCGGCTACCCGCGCCGCCCTCGCCGCGCTAAAGAAGACGCCTGTCGGTATCCATACGCATGACGACGCTGGTCTCGGCCTCGCTAACGCCCTTGCCTCGCTTGAAGCTGGCGCCTCGCACGTCCAAGGCACCGTCAACGGCATCGGCGAGCGCACCGGTAATTGCGATCTCACCGCCGTCATTCCCTGCGCCCAGCTGAAGTTCGGTTGGAAATGCGTCTCCTCGACCTCGCTCAAGGGCCTTGCCGGGCTCTCGCGCTTCGTCGATGGCGTCGCCAATCTTGCCCCCGATCCGCGCCGTCCGTGGGTGGGTACCGCGGCCTTCGCCCATAAAGGCGGTACGCACGTGGACGCCGTCCGGAAGTTCTCCGCCGCCTACGAGCATATCGATCCGACCGTCGTCGGTAATGAACGCACCGTCCTCGTCAGCGACCAGTCCGGCCGCAGCAACATTGTTCTCAAGGCGAAGTCCCTCGGTATCGACCTTGACCGCGACTCTCCCGCTACCGCCACCGCCCTCGACGAGCTGAAGAAGCTCGAGCACGGCGGCTGGAGCTTCGAGGACGCCGAAGCGTCGCTCGCGCTCCTGCTCCGTCGCCACATCGGCAAGAGTAAGGCTGCGCCTTTCGAGGTCGCTTCCTATCACGTCACCGCGCGCGGCGCCAAGGGTTCGGCCTATTGCGAAGCCGTGGTGCGCATCAGTATCGCCGGCAAGGAGACCCTCACTGTGGCTGAAGGCGACGGACCGGTCCACGCCCTCGACCAGGCCCTGCGTTCGGCTCTCGTGAAGTCCTTCCCGAAACTGGCGAAGGTCAGTCTCGTGGACTACAAGGTCCGCATTCTCGGTGGCGCCGACGGCACCGCGGCCAAGACCCGCGTGGTCATCCGTTCTTCCGATGGTAAAGGTTCCTGGGGCACGGTCGGCGTCAGTGAGAACCTCGTTGAAGCCTCCCTGCAGGCGATCGTCGACGGCTACGCCCACGCGCTGTCCTGAGTTCGGTCTGACCGTTGACTGCCTACAAGGGCGGGGTAGAAACTTTCTATCCCGCCCTTTATGCGTCCGTTCCTTCTGCTCCTCTTGATTGCCACCACCACCGCCTTCGGCGCCGACGTTTCCGAGCTCCGTATCTACGAACTGGGTAAGCCTGGCGCCGACAAGCTGAGCGACCTGCCGGCGCGTTATGCCGAAGCGATGGACATGGGCTATACCGCTGAGATGCCCAATCCGGTCTTCCGGTTGAGCAATCTGGCGTTCCTGCCGGAGGGCCGCCGAGAGCGGCTTGACCTCTACGTCCAGTATGCCCGCGACCTCAAGGTCCATCGGCCTGGCGTACTCTTCATTCACGGCGGCGGCTTCACCGGTGGCGACAAGGCCGAGTATCGCTCCGCGAGCGTCAGCGCCGACCTCGCCCGCGCCGGTTATGTCGTCGTGAGCTGTAACTACGTGCTGGGTCCCAAGAATAAGGAAGGCGTCTGGCCGCGCAATATCGCGGACTGTCGTGACGCCGTGCGGTGGATGCGAGCCAATGCGGATGCGCTCGGCCTCGACCCGAACCGCATCGCCGTCGCGGGCGGTTCCGCGGGCGGCTACCTCGCGCTGATGGTCGGGCTGTCGGACGATAAGACCGGTCCCGGCGGTAATCCCGCCGCCAAGGTTTCGGCCAAGGTTTCCGCGGTCATCGACATGTATGGCGTCGTGAACTTTTCCAAGCACGGCAGAGGCGATGTCGTTGGCGCGACCGCGGCTGAGCAGAAGGCCTACCTGCCTGAGCTGCAGTGCGATCCGCAGGATCCGGCAGTACTTATCCTGCATGGCACCGCCGATACCACGGTCGATATTGCGCAGTCGGACGCTATGGCTAAGGCCTTGCGCGCAGCCAGGGTGTCCCACGAATATGTCGTCGTGGACGGTGCGCCTCACACCTTCGACCTGCACCCCAAGGGTAAAGGATGGAAGCGGACCGGTATGTTCGCCGGAGCCGAGGCGAATGGCTCTTCGGAGAGCGCCGACGTGACCGCTCCCACCTTGGACTTCCTGGCCCGGACGATCGGGAAGTAAGACTTATTCCTTCAGCCTAGCCATCACCGTCGAGCCCTGGAGCTGGACGTCGAAGCGGCCGGTGTCCTCGAGCATGCGATAAAACTTCGCGTAGCGCGGGGCGTTGGCTTCGAGGCCGGGATGTTCCTGTAGCAGGAATTTTTTGATGACTTCGACCTTCAACCATTCGCCTTCGGGCGCGAGGCCCGTGGCGACATCGACGAGCGCTTCGATGATATCCTGACGCTGTTGCAGCTGAGCGCGTCGCTGATCGGCCTCGGCTTTGCCTTGGGCCTGCTGGGCGGACGAGAGGTTCGGGCGGTCGCGGTAATCCTGCCCGGAGTTATCTGGCGCCGGGCGAGCTTCGCGCGGGGCACGAGGTTCGCGAGCCTGGCGGGGTTCGCGCTGGGCGCGTTCCGGACGGGGCTCACGGGCTTCGCGCCGGGGGCCGGGCTCGCGCTGCGGGCGAGGGGCGTCGGCGAAGCGGAGTTCGGGTAGCATCTTCTCGAATTGGTCGAGCAGGGCGCCGACTTCCTTATTTGTTTTGGGCGCGAGGGCTCGCAGTGCTTGGGCGAGTAGAGCGAGGGCCTTACGCGGATCGGACTTCGCTGACTGTTCGTCGTCGAGGCGCGCGCGCAGTTCGGAAAGATTCAGGTAGTGGTGGGCCGTGGAGCGCAGCGCCTTGTGCGTGCGTTCACCCATGACAATGATGCGGACGCCGAGGCGCTTGGCGTCTTCGACCACCGGCGTGAAGTCGCTGTCGTTCGTCACGAAGATGAGCGTTGTGGGCGGATTGGAGCCGGCCATTAGTTTAACAGCGTCGATGGTCAGGCGCATGTCGGCCGCGTTCTTGCCGGGTGTGTAGCTACGCTGGTCAACGAGATCGAGCTCGGGCCAGTCTTGGGCAGCCGCCCGCCAGCCGCTGAGGCGGCCGTTGAAGTCACCGTACGCTCGGGCGGCGGAGATCTCCGTTTCGCCAATGAAGCGGCGAAGGGTAGGGAGGTGCTGGTGGGAGACGTTATCGGCGTCGATCAGCACGCCGATGCGCTGGTTCGGCTGGGCCTTGGCGGCTTCGGGCGTCGAGGTGGAGGCGGCGTCGGCCTGGCGCTTGGCCGGCTTGGCGGCTCGCCGCGCAGAAGGTTTGGAGGCACGGCCGCGCGCGGGAGCGGCGGCTTTCTTGGGCTTGGGTCTGGGCACGGCGGAAAAGGTCCCTATCCGTGCGGCGAAAGCCTCGTCCCTACAATGCGAAACGCCGCCAGCCGCCCGGAGCGTCGCGGTACTTTCGGAGGATTATCATCATAATATATTTGGAACCTTGGGGCTTTCCTGTTGTTAAAAAGGTGTGAATGTCCGTCTCCTTCGCTCCCTCGGCTTCTTGGCCGTCGTCTGCTGGGGGGCCGTCGCTGGTGCCGTCAAGGAGCCCATGTGGCTGACGAAATCAGGCCCATGGGGGCAGTTGGAGGTTCGTAGCGTCTACCTTGAGCCGCCGGAAGCATTGCTCGCGGTGGTTGCCAAGCCATCTACCGTGACTCGCTGGACCTTCGAGCAGACAACGATTGGCGGGGTTCGCGCTATTTTGGTCAAGTCGGGCGTGCCAGATGCGGTCATCACAAGGCTGATGAATCCAGTCCGGCTCGTCGAGAGCGGTAACAGCATCATCCTGCTGCCTGCCCACGAGGATCTGGTCGCCCTCCCTCCGGAGGTGCGCAGCGCGCTTTACCTGGAGCTAGCCAAATCGCCGGCCAATGAGTACCAGTGCGACCCGGTCTTCGTGCTCGGCGGGGACGTCGATGATTGGTTGGAAGGGGTGCCACTTACTTCAGCGCAGCGTGCCTTATTCCGTCAGCTACTATGGCGCCGCGGAAACGCCGTGGTCTTTAGTGACTTACAGGCCTTGCTCGCCTTGGCCAAGAACCCGGAGGAGGTGAACGCCGTCTTCCGGACGCTCACCCGTGTGCGTAGCCTAGTCATTGGGCTCCGTCTGCCGCTGACCGTGGATCGGACGGCCTTTATTGATTACTGGACCGCCGATCAGGTCGGTACGCCCCGGCTGGCGTTCATCCGCGCGGTGACCCACCGACGGGCTGAGCAAATTATCGACGTCACGCATTTCTTACCGTCCGCATTTCGGCTCCGGGTTTACAGTTTTCCTGAACTGGAGTTGGGGCTCAAAGGCCGCCTGCCCGACTGCCATTGGACCTCCCTGAATTTTTTCAACACGGAGCCCAAGGATATCTATCTCGATACGCGCCAGGCGGCCGAGCATCTCCTCAAGGACTACGTCGCGGTCGATGCTCCCTATCGATACGGCGATGTGCTCTGCTTCCTTGATAACGGTGAGGGCCTCCATACCTGCGTGCACGTCGTGGACGACATCGTGCTGACGAAGAACGGTGACAGCATCCTCGCACCGTGGACCCTGATGCAGCTCAAGGATGTGGATCAAGTCTACCGCCGGTCGCCTAGCACGCGGATCCAAGCTTACCGACTCAAGAAGTAGGCCCTGGTACGCGTTGCTGTCCCCGGCGGGAATCGAACCCACATCCTCGGTTTAGGAAACCAATGTTCTATCCGTTGAACTACGGGAACGCGAAGGGTAGTAAGCCGAGGCGGGGCAGGGCGGGCAAGCCCGCATCAGCGGGGAGGGCTTGACTCCCCGGCGGTTAGGCTAACTTCAAGGGCATGTCCGCCTTCTTGTCCGCTGTTGCCGAGGTCCCTTTGGTGATTCCTAACTGGGCTTGGGCGGCTTTCCTCGGGTTCGTCGGGCTGATGCTCGCGCTCGATCTCGGCGTTTTCAAAAAGAAGGCCAACGAGGCGCCTAGCTTCAAAGAGGCCGTCGCCTGGTGCGTAGTCTGGGTTTCGCTGGCCGTCGGTTTCGCCTTCTTGCTCTCTGCTTGGCGCGGGCCTGAGGACGCCGAGCTCTTTGCCGCCGGTTATGTCCTAGAGTTGGCGCTATCGGTGGATAACCTCTTCATCTTCATTTTAGTCTTCGCACACTTCAGCATTCCTCCACATCTCCAGCACCGGGTGCTTTTCTGGGGCATCCTCGGGGCCGTGGCTATGCGCGCGATCTTCATCATCGCCGGCATCGCCGCCGTCGACCGTTTCACGATCCTGCTACCGCTCTTCGGGGGCTTCCTGCTGTTTACCGGCCTGAAGATGGCCTTCTCCCATGACGAGACCGAAGGGAAGGGCGTCGACGAGAACTTCGTGGTGCGGATGATCCGACGCTTCCTGCCGGTGACGAACCGGTTGCACGGCGAGGCCTTCGTCGCCCGCGAGGATGGCCGCCGCGTCTTCACGCCGCTTTTCGTGGTGCTGATCGTCATCGAGAGCACGGACCTGCTCTTCGCGATCGACTCCATCCCGGCCGTGCTGGGGATCCTCCCTGCGGGCATGCCCATCGAGGAGAAGCGCTTCATCGCCTTTACTTCGAATATCTTCGCGATCATGGGCCTGCGGTCCATGTACTTCGCCATCTCCGGCTTCATGCATCTCTTCCGTTTCCTCAAGCCCGCCTTGTCCTTCATCCTGGTCTTCATCGGCATCAAGATGATCCTGCCGTGGGCGGCCGCCGTGGGTCAGCCAGAGGGGCAGTTCGCCGGTTGGGCCAGGGCCCTCGTCCACGAAGGACGGGTGCACGTGCCGACCTCGTTCTCCCTTTCCATCATCGGCTTCGTCTTGGCCCTTGCGATTGCCCTCTCGGTTGCCTTCCCGAAGAAGAAATAGGATAGATTTGATGTTTCCACCCGCGGGGCTCGCAGCCACGCTGGTGGCGTGTTCCGAGGCCGCTACAAGCTTTACCTGCCCTACCTGAAGGGGAGCCGCACGTTGCTCTTCCTGTCCCTGCTGGCCGCCATCGTCTTCGCGGCTGCCAACGCCTTCGGGCTGCCGTTCTTGGTAGGCAAGGTGCTACCAGCGGTCTTCGGTGACGCCGCGGAACGAGCCGCCCCTCTCCTGACTTGGCCCAAGTGGCTGGGTGGCCAGCCGGCGTTCTATTTACCGGAGGGCTACGAGATGGCTTTCGCCGTCGCGTTCCTCCCGGCTGTCATGCTGATCCGCGGCCTGGGCGAATTCTTTTCCACCTACCTGCTCAATCTTGCTGGCCTGCGCGTTATCGAGGCCGTCCGGCGCGACGTGTTCGCAAAGCTGCAGCAACTTCACCTTGGCTTCTTTGGAAAGCTTTCAATCGGTGACTTGCTTTCTCGCCTAATCGCCGACGCCAATTCTGTCCGCCTAGTGCTGGTCGACGTGTCGAACGACCTCATTGTCCAGCCGCTGTCGATGCTGTTCGCGCTGGCTTACGTGGTGTTCATCTGTTTTTCCCACGATAGCGGCTATTGGTTCCTGGCTTGTCTCTTGGTCGTACCCGCCGCGGTCTTGCTCGTGCGTAGTGTCGCGGTACGTATCCAGACCCGGATGCGTCAGGGCATGGAGTCCGCCTCCGACCTCAATAGCATTGCGGTCGAGAACCTCCAGTCGGCCCGCGAAGTCCGCGCTTACGGTCTGCAAGAACGCGAAGCCAAGCGCTTCAACCAAGCTAGCCAGGAAGGTCTACGCATCCAGGGCAAGTTGGTGCGCTACGAGAAAGCCCTTTCACCTTTGGTCGAAATCACCGCCGCCGTGGGTATCTCCGCGGCTATCGTCGTGGGTGCGATGAACGGTTTTTCGATGAACGAACTCATCTCGTTGATCGTGGCCTTCTACTTCGCTTATGGTCCGATCAAGCGTTTGGGTAACGTGAGTAGCCGGCTCAGCATGGCCGCTCCTGGGCTTGTCCGTCTCGAGGAGGTCATCCTTGCCAAGGTCGAAGTGGATGATGCAACCGACGCCCGTTCGCTCGGTCGTGTCCACGGTGATCTCGAGATGCGTGGCGTCACCTTCAGTTACGGCGCCGAGCCGGTGCTGGCTGACGTCACATTGAAGATACCCGCTGGCCAGTCCGTCGCGCTCGTCGGTCCAAGCGGCGCCGGGAAGAGCACCTTCGTCAATCTGGTGCCGCGTTTCTTCGACCCGCAGCAGGGCTCAATCCTCATCGACGGACAGGATCTCCGCCAAGTGCGTCAGGCCGACCTGCGCGCCAATATCGCGTTGGTCTCGCAGGAACCTGTCCTATTCAATGAATCAATCCTCGAGAATATCCGTCTCGGACGGCCCGCCGCCACCGACGCAGAGGTCCGCGAGGCCGCTCGTCTGGCTGGTGCGTTCGACTTCATCGAGGCGCAGCCCGAGGGCTTCCTGACGAAGGTCGGCGAGCGCGGCGGTCGTCTCTCCGGCGGCCAGCGCCAGCGCGTGTCTATCGCCCGCGCCTTCCTTAAGGACGCCCCGATTCTCATCCTCGATGAGGCCACCTCCGCGCTCGATACCGACACCGAGCGCAGCATCCAGCAGTCGTTGGCACTGCTGATGAAGGGGCGCACGACGCTCATCGTGGCACACCGATTTAGCACAATCCGCGATGTCCACCGCGTCCTGGTCTTTGACGATGGGCGGATTGTCGCCGACGGTACCCGCGAGGCGGTCTATACCTCCTCGGAGCTGTTCCGCCGCTTGTGGGATAACCAAGCCAAGAATCTCGCCTGAGATGCGCCTGCTGGTCGTCAAGTTTACTGGACTTCGCGGTGCGTTGGCCGCGACGGCTGGTTTGCGTACCATCCGTGATCGGCATCCGGGCGCTCAGATTACCTTCGTCACCTCGCCCGGCTCCGAGGTCGCCCTCGAGGGCTGTCCCGCGGTCGTCGAGACGATTGGCTTTGGTAAGGAGGGTTCGGTCTTGGCACTTATTTCCCGGCTGCGGCGCCAGCGCTTCGATGTCGCCATTGCTCTGGGCGGTCACTCTTTAGCTAACCGTCTGGTGGCGCTGAGCGGCGCAGACGTTCGTGCCTGCGGTGGCCACGCCCCGTTCTATCTCCGCCCGCTGATGCACCAGCAGGTCTTCGGCTCCGTCGTCGATCCGCATGAGGCCGCCCGTGACCACGAGGTCATGGCACGGGTGCTCGGCTTCCATGCGGAGACTCCGGCCATGTGGTTCGCCCCGTCGCGCATGCAGGAGCATGGGATGATGTTAGAGGAAGGACGTTTCGCGGTCATCCATCCCGGCGCTACTCGCCCCGAGCGGATCCTCGAGATCGACAAGTGGGCCACGGTCGCCCGTGAGCTCATCGCTTCCCGGGCGGTCGAACGTATCGTCATCTCGGCCGGACCGGGTGGCGCTGAGCGTATTATGGCCGAAGCACTTTGCGGGCTCATCGGTCCCGTGGCGATGTCGACCGGCGGCCGCCTCCGATTTTCACAGCTCGCCCGCCTTATCAAGGAGTCGCGCCTATTTCTCGGTGCGGATTCGTCTGTCTTGCAGCTCGCCGCGGCAGTCGGCACCCCGGTGGTCGGCGTCTTCGGGCCCTCCGATTACGCCCGCGCTCGTCCTTGGGGGACGGTCCATCGAGTGGTCCGCGTCGATACCACGATGTTCGCGGGTGAAGTCCGCGCCGACTATTTAGCGCGCATGGATCGGGCCCTTGCCCGCATTGCCGCCCAACAGGTCACGCACGCAGCGGAGGAAGTAATCCGCATCACGACTCCCTGAGGGCGTCGCTTGACCTGTCGGCGACTTCTGCGACCTTAGCCCCGTGTCCAGCTCCCCTGCCCATTACGACGCCGTCATCATCGGTGCCGGCATGTCCGGCCTGGCCGCCGCGGTGCGGCTGGGGATGTTCGGTCGTAAGGTCCTGGTGCTCGAGCGGCATAACGCCGCCGGCGGGCTTAATTCCTTCTATGCCCGCGGTAAGCGCAAGTATGACGTCGGCTTGCACGCCCTGACAAACTGGGTGCCTGAAGGCGCCAAGGGTGCGCCGCTGGTCAAGCTAATGCGCCAGCTCCGTATCCGCCGTGAGGAGCTTGACCTCTGTCCGCAGCTCGGCTCCCGCGTGACGATGGCCGGAAAGAATCTCCGTCTGAACAACGACTACGAGTCTCTACTGGCCGATGTCGCCCGCGAATTCCCAAAGTCCGTTGATCGCTTTATCGCGCTGGACGGCTGGATTGCTGGCCTAGACGAGGCCGCGCTCGAGGCGCACGGCGGCTCGGCCCGCGCGCTCTTGGACGAGCGCCTCGGCGACCCGTTGCTACGTGATATGCTGCTCCTGCCGACCTGTTTCTACGGTAGCGCACTGGAGGATGATATCGAGGTCTCGCAGTTCGCCGTGATGTGGCGCTCCCTTTTTCGTGAAGGCTTCGCGCGGCCTTTCATCGGGGTACGACAGGTTATCCGCCTGCTCACTGACCGTTGCCGCGAGCACGGCGTGGAGCGACGCATGAAGTGCGGCGTACAGAAGATTGAAGTGCGCGCCGGTCGCGCCGCCGCGCTCGTCCTGGACGATGGGACCGAGGTCACCGCTGGTGCGGTGTATTCCTCCGCCGGAGCGGTCGAGACGATACGGTTACGTTCCGATGTGGCTCCAGCCGCCGGCGCGGAAGCCATCGGCCGCCTGGGCTATGCCGAGACCATTGCGACTTACGACCCGGCGGCCTTCGCCAGTTTCGGCTGGAAGGACACCATCGTCTTTTTCTGCGATGACGAACGTTTCAACTACCGTTCGCCGAAGGAACTAGTCGACCCGCGTTCGGGTGTGATTTGTATCCCGAATAACTATCAATACGGGGAGGGCAGGGTGTTGGACGAAGGCTGGCTGCGGGTCACCGCCCTCGCCAATCATGACGCCTGGTGTGCGTTACCCGAGGCCGAATATCAGGCCCGCAAACAGGAATGGTGCGGCCGCCTCAACCGCGTCGCCCGCGCCCATCTGCCCGTTGTCGTCGACGCGGCCCACGATGCCGCGCTGACCTCAACGGATGTTTTCACGCCACGGACTGTCCGTAAGTTTACCGGCCATCTTAACGGTGCGATCTACGGCTCGACCGTGAAGCGGCGCGACGGCCGGACCGACCTCGAGAATCTCTTCCTAATCGGCACGGACCAAGGTTTTCTGGGGGTTACCGGGGCAATGTTATCTGGCATTTCCATGGCCAATCTGCACGGTCTGAAGACGTAACCCCGCCTTCATGAGCACCTCTGTTCTGCCCAACCAGCAACGCCCTCTCTGGAAGGACCTCCTGCATCCCGCTGTCATCGTCGGGGCGCTTGGTTACTTCGTCGATATCTACGACCTCACGCTCTTCATGACCGTGCGTGAGCAAAGCCTTAAGGATCTCGGCCTCGAGCACCTCATCAAAGGCGGCCAGTGGTATCACGACCTCATGTCCTGGCAGATGGCGGGCATGCTGCTCGGCGGCATCTTCTTCGGCATCCTCGGCGACCGCATGGGCCGACTGACGACTCTCTTCGGATCAATCTTGCTCTACTCGCTGGCCAATATCGCCAACGGATTCGTGAACAGTTTTGAGGCCTATGCGACCTGGCGCTTTATCGCTGGCATTGGTCTCGCGGGCGAGCTCGGCGGCTGCATCGCGCTCGTTTCGGAATCCCTCTCCAAGGAGCGACGTGGCTACGGCACCGCGCTCGTGGCCACCGTCGGCGTCTTCGGGGCGGTCGTGGCCGGCCTGATGGCCGAGGTCGTGACCTGGCGGACCAACTTCTTTATCGGCGGCGGCCTTGGCTTGGCGCTGCTTGCGATGCGCGTCGGTGTGCATGAGTCCGGCATGTTCCATCATGCGAAGGAATCGGAATCACCCGGCTCGATTTCCCGCGGAAACTTCTTCGCCTTATTCACCAGTCGTGACCGTTTCGCCCGGTACGCTCGTTGTATCCTCATCGGCCTGCCCACGTGGTTCATGATCGGCATTCTTGTGCAGCGCGCCGGCTCGCACTTCGCCCCCGCCATGGGCGTCGATGGCGCAATCTTGTCCAGCCGCGCCGTAGCGCTCTTTTATCTCGGCCTCACCTTCGGTGACTTTGGGAGTGGCTTCGGCAGTCAGCTAATCAAGTCCCGCCGCAAGACGGTTTTCGCCTTTCTCGTTTTTAGCGCCATCTGCGTCGGCGTCTACCTGCTCGGTACGAAAGGTTGGACGGCGACCAGTTTCTACGGGCTCATCTTCCTGCTTGGCCTCGGGATGGGTTATTGGGCCATCTTCGTGACAATCGCCGCCGAGCAGTTCGGCACGAACCTTCGCGCGACCGTGGCAACGACCGTGCCCAACTTCGCCCGCGGCTCGCTCGTCCTACTGACCTTGGGCTTCACGTGGTTGACGGGATCCAAGGAGCAGCCTTGGCTCACCGCGCCGGAGGCCGCTGGAATCCTCGGGCTTATCTGCTTCGGGGCCGCCTTCCTCGCCTTGTGGAAGATGGAAGAGACCTACGGCAAGGATCTAGACTACCAGGAGAAGAAGTAAGCGTTACTTCGCCGCCGGAGCCGGCAGGTCGGCTACGCAGCGGAAGCCTACGTGGTTGGTCGACGTAAGTGTGTCGAGGCCTTGGCGCGAAGTGGCGCGGTAGCGGAAGCAATACCCTTCGTCGCAGAGCCAGGAGCCCCCGCGGATGACGTGCTGGCCGAAGCCAGTGCCCTCGGGGTCGTGGCCGACGGCGGGCCCGACGGGGCCGTCCTTCGGCGAGACCTTGTAGTATTCGAGCCCGTACCAGTCTTCGCACATCTCCCAGACATTGCCGGCCATGTCGTACAGGCCGTAGCCGTTGGCCGGGAAGGATTTCACCGGGGCGACGTAACTGAAGCCGTCGACGCCGTTATCGCGCTCAGGGAACTTGCCCTGCCAGTGATTGCACATGAACTTGCCGTTCGGGCGTTCTTCGTCGCCCCAGATAAAGGGTTTATCCTTAAGGCCGCCGCGCGCCGCGAATTCCCACTCGGCTTCCGTCGGCAGGCGCTTGCCGGCCCACTTAGCGTAGGCCTGGACGTCCTTGTAGGTCAGGCAGAGCACGGGATGGTTCATCCTTTCCTTAATGGAGGAAGTGGCGCCTTCCGGGTGGCGCCAGTTGGCGCCCGCGGTGAAACTCCACCAAGGAAGGTTACCGACGCCGCATTTTAACGGATTCACGCCGGAGACTTTCTTGAAAAGCAGCGAGCCGCCTTTGAGCATTTCTGGCGGCGCCTGCGGGAACTGACGAGGGTCGAGATCCTTCTCGGCGTCGGTGACGTAGCGGGTCGCGTCGACGAAGGCCTGGAACTGCGCATTGGTGACTTCGGTGACGTCCATCCAGAAGCCTTTAATGACGACGGCGTGGCCCGGAGCTTCCTCGGCGTGCTTTTCGTCGGCCTTATCGCTGCCCATCGTGAATTCTCCGCCCTTAATCCAGACCATGCCGGCAGTCGCGACCGGTGCAGGTTCAAGACGTAATGCCAGGAGGGCGAACGGTATGACCATCAGGGCGCCGGCGACGAGGACGATCCACTGTTTGGCCTGGGCGGCTTTCTGCTGGCTCACGCGATTATCCATGGGGAGGCCTTCTTTGTTAGCCCAGCGCTGACGGAGGGCGAACCTTTTGCGGGCCAGACTGGATATCGCCTCGCTCCGCCCGGATTTTTTGCCTTAACCAGAGACAGCATGAGCTCGTCCCAAGAAGAAGTCCTCCAGATTTTCCGCGATTCGAAGGCCCTCCTGACCGGCCACTTCGTCCTGCGTTCCGGCCTACACAGCGGCCATTTCTTTCAGTGCGCCCAGGTCTGCCAGCATATGGATAAGGTCACGCGCCTAATTGAACTACTCCGCCCGAAACTTGCCGCGCACCCTTGTGATACCGTCCTTGCTCCGGCGATGGGCGGACTCGTCGTGGGCCAAGAAATCGCTCGCCAGCTCGGCGTCCGCTTTGTTTTCGTTGAAAAGGAAAACGACAAGCTCGTGCTGCGTCGCAATTTTACGTTCCGTCCCGGCGAGCGCGTGATTGTCGCCGAGGACGTCGTCACCCGCGGCGGTCGCGCCCAGGAGTGTCTGGATATCCTTCAGGCGAATGGGGCCACCGCCGTCGCCGTCGTCTCGCTCGTCGATCGCTCGGCTGGCCAGACCAAATTCAGCGTACCTTTCGTGTCGTTGCTGGAACTGAACTTCCCGACGTATGCGGCGGATGCCGTGCCAGTTGAATTGGCGAAGCTTCCGGCGACTAAGCCTGGTTCCTGAGCTCGGCGGGGGCAGGGTGCCTATAGTCGTCATTTGAGCCTAAAAACCCCTTAATAAGGGTTCCTGTCTGCCTTGTGCCTTGCACACAGGCGGTCCGTTCCCTACGCCAAACCACTCACTTTCTATGGATCGCAAGAACTTCTTCCTGGGTATGGCCTGCATCGTCGGTGCCTTCGCCCTTTTCTTCCTGACTAAGCCCGCCCCTCAGCCCGCAGGCGCCTCCGTCCCGGCCGCTCAGGTGCAGGCTAAGACGATCGCGCCGACCGCACTCAGCCCCGTGCTCAACACCTCGCTGGCTCCGTCTACGCAGGCCGCCAAACCCGTCGCCCGTGCCGACGCCAAGAGCTTCGTCATCGAGAACGAGCGCATCAAGGTGACGCTCAGCAGCCGCGGCGGCGCAATCTCGAAGGTCGAGCTGAAGAAGGAATTCGCCGACGTCACTAAGACGCAGGTCGTGATTTTCAACTCTGGCAATGATGAGTCTGCCCTAGCTATCGCCGTCAAGAATCCGACGACCGGAAAACTGGAAGCCATCCTCTCCGAATTCGTCGCCCAGCCTGGCGCTTCGGCTAACTCCATCACGCTCGTCGGTTCGCTTGATGGCGCCCGCGTCGAGCGCACCTTCTCCTTTGCCGAGACAATCGAAGCCTACTCTCTGCGTTTCGCTACGAAGGTGATCCCTGCCGCCGGCAAGCCGGCCCCGTCGATCTGGGTCTCGACCGGCTCTTGGCAGCCGACCGAGGCTGATTCCGCCAACCAATTTCTTTCGGTCCTCGCCTATGATGGCGACGAGCTGACGCGCGTCGGCCTCGATGTCTTTACCGACTCTTCCGGCTTCTTCGGCCTCGGCTCGCATAAGGCAGAGAGCGAGCACCCGGTTGCCTCCGTCGCTAAGCCGCTCCTCTGGGTTGCCTCCGGCAACCAGTTCTTCGCCTCCATCGTGCACCCTCGCGATGCCGCGGCCCGTGGCACCCGCACCGAAGTCATGGTCCTGCCCGTTCCGTTGGAAGCCGGTAAGCGCAGCCTTCATGCCTTCGCTTCTTGGGAGACCGTTCCCGCCGCCGACCTTTCCCGCACGCTCGAAGGTGACTTCTTCGTCGGCCCTAAGGAATACGCCCGCGTCGCCGCGCTGCCCGATGGCCAGGTCGCTGTGCTCCAGTTCTCGAAGCTGCTCGGCTTCATTTCCTTCGGTGCCATCTGCAAGCTTCTCCTCGCCACCCTCGGCGGTGTCCATTGGCTCCTCGAGTGGAGTGGATCCTGGTCGTGGGGCTGGGCCATTGTTCTCCTGACCTGCCTCATTAAGATCATCACCTGGCCCTTGACCGCGGTCCAGATGAAGGCGGCTAAGAAGATGCAGAAGTTCGCGAAGCCGATGCAGGACATCCGTGAGAAGCTTAAGGATAATCCAGAGAAGATGCAGAAGGAGCTCATGAAGCTCTACACCGAGAACAAGATTAACCCGTTCGCCGGCTGTCTCCCGATCCTCATCCAGATGCCGATCTTCTTCGGCCTCTACACCGCCTTCCAGACCACCGTTGAACTGCGCCTACATTCCTTCCTCTGGATCCATGACCTCTCGGCTCCGGATACGGTTTTCCATATTGGGGGCTTCCCGGTGAATCTACTCCCGATTCTCATGGGCCTCTCCATGTGGCAGTCGATGCGCATGACTCCGAATCCTTCGGCCGATAGCTCACAGAAGACGATCTTCCTGATGATGACGTTGCTCTTCCCGATCATCTGCTACCCGATGCCGGCCGCGCTCACGCTGTACATGACGATCCAGAACCTATTGACGATTCTGCAGACCTGGCTTACCAAAGACGAACCTGACGTCGTGGTAATCCCGCCCGCGACGAAGAAGGTCAAAGGCTGATTTTCCCTAACCCCACCCACCATGTCTGGTCATAGCAAATGGCACACGACGAAGCGGCATAAGGCCGTCATTGACGCCAAGCGCGGCAAAATCTTCTCGGTACTCGCCAAGGAAATCACCCTCGCGGCGCGTGCCGGCGGCGGGAGCCCTGAATCCAACACGCGTCTGCGCGCGCTGATCGATAAGGCCCGCGCCGCCAACATGCCGGCGGATAATATCAAGCGCGCGGTGCAGAAGGGCACCGGCGAGATTCCGGGCGTGGTTTACGAAGAGATCGTCTACGAGGGCTACGCCCCGGGCGGCGTCGGACTCATCGTCGAAGTTACCACCGACAACAAGAATCGCGCCGCGGCCGAAGTCCGTCAGGCCTTTAACGATAACGGCGGCAACATGGCCCAGACTGGCGCCGTGTCCCACAGCTTCCTCAAGAAGGGCCAGTTCCTCATCGGTGCCTCCCAGATTGGCGAAGACGCCCTCATGGAGCTTGTCCTCGAGGCCGGCGCCGACGACGTCGTGAATAACGGCGACCACTTCGAGGTGCTCTCTCCCATCGCGGCTTTCGACGCCATCTCCAAGGCCCTGCAGGAGAAGTCTATCAAGCCTGAGTCAGCCGAACTGGCCTATATCTCCAGCATCCCGGTGCCGGTCGGAGACGCCGCCGTGGCTAAGCAGGTATTGGAACTCATTGATGCCCTTGAGGCCTTGGACGACGTGAAAGCCGTCCACGGCAACCAAGAGATCGACGAGAAACTGATGTCCTGAGCCTGGCGATTTTTGCCCACGCTTTACGGCTTCACTGTCCGGCTCGGCTGGGTAGTGTGGCCTCGTGTCCGCTCCTCGTCGCCAGTCCGGTAGTGCTTCCTCTGGGGTTAGGACGGCGGCTCGTGCCGTCATCCTTCGCGACGGTGACATTCTTGCAGTGCGGATTCGGACGGATGAAGGAGAATTCTTGGTCTTGCCGGGCGGCGGCCAGAACCACGGGGAGACATTACGTGACACGGTGGTGCGTGAAGTTCTCGAGGAACTTGGACTGAAGGTCGTCCCGCAGGGGCTCCTGTACCTCCGCGAATACGTCGGTAAGAATCACGCCATGCACCGGATTCATGGCCACTTTCATCAAGTCGAGGCGGTCTTTCACTGTGTCTGCAACGACCTTTCTCCCATCGGGGAGGGGCGGGAGCGGGACCGTCGGCAGGTCGGTTTCGAGTGGCTGCCGTTGGCGCGTCTGGCGGATTACCCCCTTTCTCCCAAGGGCTTGGGGGAGGTCATCGCCAAGGCCCTGAAGGACGGTTCAGCCACCTATCTCGGCGACGTGCATTGAAGGCTTGCCAGAGGGCGGTCGCCTCCCTTTGTTCACTTTCCTCTTTCTTGGGGTTATAGCTCAGTTGGTTAGAGCGCCTGATTGACATTCAGGAGGTCGATGGTTCAAGTCCATCTAACCCCACCACTTCGAAGCCCCGGCCTGGAAACCCCAGTCCGGGGCTCTTGTTTGGCGGGTTTTCCGCAGGG
>CAIKWA010000007.1 GCA_903831005.1 uncultured Opitutia bacterium | reverse complement strand
CGCGCCCGCTCGCTCTCCGAGCTGTCGAAGTACGCCGAGGCCAAGAATGAATTCGAGGAAATCGCCAAGACCAATGAGTGGCGCGGCGAGAAGACCGCGGCGTCTCTCTACTGGCTGGGTCTCATGGCCGAACGCCAGGCGACCGACGAGAAGGGCTATAATGAAGCCGTCGCCTACTATCGCCGCTGCTATATGACCTGGAAGAAATATGAGGTCTGGGCCGCCAAGTCCTATTTCGCTTCCGCCAAGCTGTTCGCCACGAAGCTCAACCAGAAGGACGCCGCCAAGGTGCTCCTCAAGGAGATGCTCGAGAAGGATCGTATCAAGGACACCCGCGAAGCCCAGGAAGCCAAAGCCTTCCTCCTCGGACTCTGATCAACATGCGCCTCTCCCTCTTCCTTCCGGCCCTCGCCCTGATTGCGGCCGCCACCGCGCCAGCCCAGACCTTCGTCTTTAAGGGCGAGCGCTGGGAAATTAACGACCCCTTCAAGTTGGACAATTCCATCCCACCGAAGGCCGTGATCGACCCGAAGAAAGGCACGATTAACGTGGTGAAAGGTACCATCGATCGCACGAGCAACCAAGGCGGCATCGAAGTCACCCTCACCCGCAAGCTCTCTGAAGTCACCGAGGTCATCTGGCCGACTCCCGCCCGCCTCAAGGAGGCTCAGGCTAACGTCAACCGCGGCGAACCTGCCAAGGCTCTCGACAACGTCGAAGCCGTGCTGAAGTTCTTTGAGCCCATCAAGAACGTGCCGGGCTCCTGGTGGGTCAAGGCCTCCATCGTGAAGCTCGACGCCCTCGACCGCCTCGCCAACGACGCCGCCACCGCCGCCTTCCTCGAAAATCTCGAGAAAGAAGACGCCGCCAAACTACCGGAAGTCGCTACCCAGATCCAGCTCGCGCGCCTGATGCAACGCGCCCGTAAAGGTGAACATGACGCCGTCGTGGCCGAATCGACCGAACTCCTCACCAAGGTCGACAGCAACGAACTCCAGGCCCGACTCCATATCGTCAAAGGGAATTCGCTCTTTGCCTCGAAGAAGTACGAAGCCGCGATGACGACCTACCTCCGCGTACCGGTCTTCTTCGGCTCCGAGACTGAATTCATCCCCAAAGCCCTGCTCGGTGCCGCCCGCTGCTTCCGTGGCATGGACAGCCCTGCCCTGCGCGAACAGAAACTCGAGGCTATCGCGAACCGCTACCTCTACGACGTCATCGTCTCTTTCCCCGTCTCCCAGGAGGCCGAAGAAGCTAAACGCATGCTCCCCAAGGAGGAGCGCGCCAAGGCTGAGGCCGACCAGAAGAAGATTGCCGCCGGCGGCCCCCTTCCCGAGGGAGTCATCATGTCTAAGCCCAAACTCGCCGCCGAAGAAGCCGTCGAAGCCAACAAGTGAGTCCTTGCCCCTTTCCAAATCCTAACCTAAAACCAACCTACACCCCATCATCATGAAGATGAACTTCCGTTCCACCTCCCTCAGCGCCGTCTTCCTCGGCCTTATGACTATCGCTGCCTCGGCCCAAGAAGCCGCTGGCGGTGCTCACAAGAAGACCCTCATGGACCTGTTCGTCGAAGGCGGCTGGGTCATGTACCCGATTACGGCCTGCTCCGTGGCCATGATCTGGTTTATCGTCGACGGCTACATGCGCACGAGCGCCGGCAAGCTCTACCCAGCCGATCACGTCACCCAGCTCCGCGAGCTCTTCAAGAAAGGCGACTACGTCGGCGCCTACAGCTTCGCCAAGACCGCTGGCTCCCCCGTCGCTGACGTCGTCCGTGCGGGCGTCGCCTTCACCCCGGATGGCAAGACCATGACCGAAGAAGCGATCATTTCTGAAATCACCCGCGTCAATGCCGAGCTCAAGGGCCGCTCCTCCTACCTGTCCGTGATCGGCGTCTGCACCCCGATGATCGGCCTAGTCGGCACGGTGACCGGCATGATGAGTGCGTTCGAAACCCTCGGCACTTCCGGCGTGGGCGACCCCTCCAAGCTCTCCGGCGCTATCGGCGAAGTGCTCGTGGCGACTGCCTCGGGTCTCTTCATCGCGATCCCAGCGTTCATCTCTTACTACCTCCTGGCGAACCGCATCAACAAGGGCATCCACGATATCACTGAAATCGTGACCGGCCTCTTCCGTGCCTTCCCTTACGAAGAAATCGAAGGCCGCAAGGTCGGCGACGAAGAGATCTACGCTGCCAAGCCGGATTGGAACGCTTCCTCGAGCGTCCAGTCTTAAGCTCCTTCCAACCCTAACCAAACAGAACAGCCATGGCAGGCGGAGGAGGAGGCGGAGAAGGGGAACCAGAGTTCCAGGTCGCGCCGATGATCGACGTGCTCTTGGTGCTGCTCATCTTCTTCATGTCCATCACCTCGTCGCAGGTGCTGAAGGTCGACAAGAACATCTCCCTGCCCGTCGCCTCCAATGGCGTGAAGCGCGACGACAAGGCGGCCGCCGGGCTCATCAATATCTCCTGGGACAAGACCACGGGACAGGCGAAGTACAAGATCGACGACCGGGAAATCGACCCGAACGACAAAGAAGGCATCTCCAAGGAACTTGCCGACCGCAAGGGCACGAACGAGAAGTACCGCCTCCTGATTCGAGCCGACAAGGAGTGCCACGCCAAATACATCTCCAAGGCCCTCGAATGGGGTGCCGAAGCCGGCATCGACAACATCGCCTTCTCCGGCCTCAACCACGAGGAATAAGCCATGAAACAGCGCGAACAAATTCCAGACGCAGCCCCCGGCTTCCAGATCGCTCCCATGATCGACGTGGTCTTCGTGATCATGCTCTTCTTCATGGTCATGGCCGGTGCCGTGAAGGTTGAACATGAATTGAAGACCACCCTTCCCGGTAACGCTGAGACCGCCAAGGAGACCGAACTTCCCGACGAAGTCACCATCGGTATCAGTGAGTCTGGCGAAATCACCCTCAACGAAGACTCGGTTGGTGCGCCCGGCGACAAGCTCCTCGAAAGCCTTTTTAACCAGATGAAGCAGATGGGACAGGCCGCCGAGCAGTCCAAGACGAAGCTGCTCATCACAGTCCAAGCCGAAGAGAACGCCCGCTACGAACGCGTGATCAACGTCCTCGACTGCCTCGCCAAGGCGAACATCACGAACGTCACGTTCGCGGTATCCGACACGGAGTAAGCGGCATCCTAGCCGCCCGCAAAGGCCGCCCTCGGGCGGCCTTTTTGTTTTGGGGATTTGCCAAGCCACTCAGACAGCCCATGCTCCGCCACATGAAGAGCTTCCTCGTCGCCACCCTCGCCCTCGCCACCCTCGCCCTCTCGGGCTGCATCATCGTAATCGAACAGGCACCCGCCGAAAAGTCCGTCCAGGCCAAGAAAGTCCCGGCCAAGGCGAATCCCGATAGTTCGAAGAAGTAAGCCTTAGCGAGCGAAACCAGCTTCAGATTCGAGGACCTTGCGGACAGCCTCGAAGTCGTTGCCAATCTTGATCGGCGCCGGCGCCGGCAGCTCGCCTGGAAAACGAGAAGCGTTGGCGTCACCAAAGGCCTCACGCAGTACGTCCGGGAATTTGGCCGGGTGCGCGGTGCCGAAGACGATAACATCATCAAGCTTGGACCCGTCGCGAGCTAACAGATCCTCGGCGGCCTTCCAGCCGACCGCAGTGTGCGGGCAAAGGATATAGCCGCTGACGTCACGCACGCGACGCATGGCATCGAGCGTGGCCTTGTCGTCGACGGTGACCGCCGTCACGGCTGGTCCACCCTCTCGCCAAGCGAGCAGGCGGCTGAGGTTATTCGGGTCGCCAATATCCATGGCGTTGGAAGCCGTGGGCGTGGCGCGGCGGGGACGATACTCGCCAGTGGCGAACAGGTCGGGCAGCGGAGAGTTGGTATTAGTCGCGGCGACGAGCGCAGCGACCTCGAGACCCATGCGGCGGGCCAGTTGGACAGCGCCGACATTACCGAGATTACCCGAAGGAACCACGATGCCCATGCGGCGGCCCGGAGCCAGCAGGCGCTTGGCATGGAAGGCGAAGGGAACCTGAGCAATCAGACGAACAGGGTTAATGGAGTTGGCCGTGAGCAACGGGCGGCGACGGCGCAGAGACTCATCGGCGAGCGCACGCTTCACCATCGCCTGACAATCATCGAACGTACCGTCGACCGACAGGGCCACCACGCCAGGGCGAGGGCGAGCGATTTGCGATTCTTGCACCCCGCTGACTCCGATGCGCGGATAGAGCACCACCGCGCGGACGCCAGGGACGCCAGAGCAGGCCTCGGTGACCGCGGCACCGGTGTCACCAGAAGTCGCGGCGAGGACGGTCAGCTGCGGGAACTCGTCACCGAGCACACGCGCGGTGACGCGTACGAGCGTACGGACGGCGAAGTCCTTGAAGGCCGCGGAAGGACCCTGGAAGAGTTCGAGGACCGCGATGCGTTCGGCTGGCGTGCCCTTGAATTTTTCAGGACGGATGAGCGGGACCGGGAAATTGAAGGCTTCTTGGCAGAGCTGACGTAGGACCGCCGGCCCGAGGACTTCGGCGAAATAAGGGGCCACGACAGCCTCAGCGAGATCGGCGTAGGATGCGTCACGATAGCGCTCGACGAAATCAGGCGCGATTTGCGGGATATGCGTCGGCACCCAGAGGCCGCCCTTGGCGGGCATGGCCGAAAGCAGCACGTCACGCAGGGAACCGCGACAGGAGGCGTCGGCGGTGGAGACGAATTCCAACTTAGGACTCGGAGAGGACATGGACACCCTTGGGATTGATGCGCGAGACGTAAGGCGTGGCCTTGATCGGCACCGAAGAGAACACGGCAGCGACGGCGGCGGCGACCTTACGGGCGGTCTCCTCTCCGTCGCAGAGCGCGAACACGCTGGGTCCGGCGCCAGAGATTGAGAAGCCCAACGCGCCGGCGGCCATGGCGGCGGCCTTGGCGCGGTAGAACTCCGGGATCAGGCGATGGCGATGTGGCTCGGCGATGAGGTCATGCAGCGAACGGCCGATGAGGGCGTAGTCGCTCTTAAAGAAGCCACACAGGAGGCCGCCGAGATTGCCGCTCTGTTGCGTGGAGGTCTCGAGCTGGATCTGGCGGGGCATGATCTCGCGGGCGACCTTGGTCAGTACGACGATGTCAGGATGCACGACCGCGGCCCAGAGACGTTCCGGGATCGGCACGTCCATGACGTCGAGCTCGGCGTTCGAGCGAATGAGAGTAATGCCGCCGAGGAGACACGGGCCGACGTTGTCGGCATGCCAGGCGCCATCGGCCGCGGCTTCGCCGGCGACCACGAAAGGCAGGAGCTGACGGCGCGTCAGCGGGTCGCCTAAGAGACGGTTGACGACGAACGCGCCGCCGACCGCGCTCGCGGCGCTGGAGCCGAGGCCGCTACCGAAGGGCATCTTCTTGTGAATCTCCATCTCGATACCGAGGTCACTCTTGCCGAGGTGACGGAGGAGCGCGTGGGCGGAGACGCCGGCGGTATTCTTCTTCGAGTCGAGGGGGAGACGGCCGTCGTCACCGGTGATCTTGGTGATGCGCAGGCCAGGGGTCGTCGAGAACCGGGCCACGATCTCGTCGCCGGGGGCGTCGATGCAGAAGCCAAGCACGTCGAAACCGCAGGCCACGTTGGCCACGGTGGCAGGCGAAAAGATACGGACTTCTTTGAGCGGCTGAGCGGACATATGAGCCCCTTTAACAGGGTTGGGCAGACCTTTCGGGTTGCCTCCCCAGCGGTCAACGGTGAACATGACCGTTAACAGTCCTTTGATGTCCAACCGCATCCACCAGAACGGTTTTGTGACCGTGGCGGCCGCCTCGCCGGCCCTCCGCCTAGGGGACCCTGCGGCCAATGCCACCCTGATCATTCAGGCTCTGGAAAAAGCCGCCCAAGAAGGGGTGGAAATCGTCGTCCTCCCCGAACTCTGCTTAACCGGGTACAGCTGCGGTGACCTCTTCGGCCAGCGGACCCTCCTGAACGGCGCCGTAAAGGCCCTTGGACAGGTTTGCGAGGCCACGGCTAAGCTTGGCCTCACCGCCCTCGTCGGCACCCCTCTGGAGGTCAATGGACGCCTCTTCAACGTAGCCGTGGCGGTCTCCCGCGGCAAGATCCTCGGGGTCGTCCCGAAGACCCACCTTCCGAACACCGGGGAATTCTACGAGCAGCGCTGGTTCGCCTCCGCCCGGGTCGCCCCGGTCTCCGAAGTTGAACTCCTCGGACAAAAAGTCCCCTTCGGCACCGACCTCCTCTTCCAAGCGACTGACATGCCTGATTGCATGGTCGGCATTGAGATCTGCGAAGACCTCTGGGCCGTCGAACCCCCGAGCGGGGCCCAAGCCCTCGCCGGCGCCACCCTGCTCTGCAACCTTTCGGCTAGCGACGAGCTTCTCACCAAGGCCGCGTACCGCCGCGACCTAGTGAAGTCGCAGTCGGCCCGCTGCCTCGCCGCCTACGTCTACGCCGCCGCCGGCGCGGGGGAATCGAGCACTGATATCGTCTACAGCGGCCACGGCCTCATCGCCGAGAACGGCGTCGTCCTTGGCGAATCCGAGCGCTTCCGCTTCGACCTCGCGCTGATCGTCTCGCAGATCGACCTCGACCGTCTCGCGGCCGAACGCCGCCGTAACAGCACCTTCTTCGGAGCTCCGGTGGCCGTCCGCCCGCGCGTGATCGGCTTCACTCTCGGCGTACCGACCGGCCAGACGCCCAAGCTGCGCCGCCGCTTCAGCCAACATCCGTTCGTGCCTTCGGACCCGCACCGCCGAGACGAAAACTGTCAGGAAATCTTCGCCATCCAGTCCACGGGCCTCGCTCGCCGCATCCGTCATACAGGCCTTAAGCACGTCGTCATCGGCATCTCGGGGGGCCTCGACTCCACCCTCGCCCTACTTGTCACCCTCGAGGCCTTCAATCGCCTCGGCCTCGACCGCAAAGGCATCATCGGACTTACGTTGCCAGGGCCTGGCACCTCCGCCCGCACCCGCGTCAACGCGATGCGGCTGATGGAGGCCCTCGGCATCACCGCCCGAGAGATTCCCATCAACGAGGCCGTCGAGCAGCACCTGCGCGACATCCAACATCCGGCCGGCAAACACGACGTTACTTTCGAAAACGCCCAAGCGCGCGAACGTACCCAGATTCTCATGGACGTCGCCAACCAGAGCCACGGCTTCGTCGTCGGCACGGGCGACCTCTCCGAAGCCGCCCTTGGCTGGTGCACGTTCAACGCCGACCACATGTCGATGTACCACGTGAACATCGGCGTGCCGAAGACCTTAGTGAAGCACCTCGTCGGCTGGGCCGCCCACGCCCGCCACGTCGGCACCGAACGCTCCATCCTCGAGGATATCGTGGCGACCCCGGTTAGCCCTGAGCTGCTCCCACCCGGCGATGACGGTGAAATCGCCCAACAGACGGAGATGCTAGTCGGCCCTTACGAACTCCACGATTTCTTCCTCTACCACGTCATCCGCAACGGCTTCCGCCCCTCGAAGGTCCTCTGGATCGCCGAGCACGCCTTTGCTGGAAAATATGACCAGGCGGAGATTCGCCATTGGCTCCGCTCGTTCCTGAACCGCTTCTTCAGCCAGCAGTTCAAGCGTTCGGTCATGCCGGATGGCCCGAAAGTCGGCTCGCTGGCCCTGTCCCCCCGCGGCGATTGGCGCATGCCTTCCGACGCCGAGGCGACGGCGTGGCTTGCCGAACTGGGCTAAGCCTGCTTGATGGGAGGCGTGAGCCCTCCCGCGCAGACGCATCCCGCCGCCACCCAGGCCCTCCTGGCGAAGCTGGGTCCGCAGGTCGTCCTGACCGACGAAGCCGTATGCTTCGCCGCGTCGTTCGACAACATGCGCCTGTCCTTCATGCCTGAGGCGGTCATTCGCCCAGCGACGGAGGATGATATCGGCGTCACGCTCAAGCTCGCCAACGAACAACGCGTGCCGGTCACGGTCCGCGGCCGCGGTACCGGCACGACCGGCGCCAGCGCCCCGATCAAGGGCGGTTGGGTCATCCACCTCGACCATTGGGACAAGATCGAGATCGATCCGGTCTCCGCGATGGCGACCGTGCAGCCCGGCGCGATCACGGCCCACATCAACGACCTCGCCGCTCCGCATGGGCTCTTCTTCCCGCCCGACCCGTCTTCGGTGAAGCATTGCAGCATCGGCGGCAACATCGCCACCAACGCCGGCGGCCTGCGCGCGGCGAAGTACGGCGTGGTCCGCGACCACGTCTATGCGCTCGAAGGCTTCCTGCCCACTGGCGAAAAGGTCCGCTGGGCCGCCCCGCTCCGTAAATTCGTCAGCGGCCTCAATCTGCGCGACCTCTGGATCGGCTCCGAAGGCACGCTCGGCGTGATCACGAAGGCTACGCTCAAGCTCTCGGTCCTGCCCGCCGCCCGGCGCACCTTCCTCCTGGCTTTCCGTTCCGACGAAGCCGCGCTTGAGGCAGCCATCGACCTCATCTCCCTGCGCGTGAACCCGTCGGTGCTCGAGTTTCTCGACGTTCAGACGGTCGCCGCCACGGAGAAACGCCGCGGCCAGCGCGTCTTCACCGACAGCGAACTAGCCGGCTCCGCCGATACGCACGCGGCCCTGCTCGTCGAGATCGACGGCCACCCTGCCGTCCTCGCCGACGACGCGACCAAGGTCATCGCGTGGGCCAAACGTCATGCGGTCGCCTTCCGCGCACCAGAAGACCCCGCGGAAGCCGAAGCCCTCTGGGAACTCCGCCGCACCTGCTCTCAGGCCATGTTCGCCCTAGGTGATGCCAAACTCAACGAAGACGTGGTGGTGCCGATCCGCAGCTACGTCGACCTACTCCGCTTCACCCGCGAGATCCGCGATCGCTTCGGCCTGGCGACCCCGACCTTCGGCCACGCGGCCGACGGGAACTTCCACGTGCACATCATGTACGACCGGTTCAACCCGGAGCACTGCCGCAAAGCCGAACAGGCCATCCGCGAGGTGATGGAGAAAGTCGTCGAACTCGGCGGCGCGATCACGGGCGAGCACGGCATCGGCCTCGCGAAGTCCCCGTTCCTCACGCTCCAGCATACGCCGGCCGAGATTGGCGCAATGCTCGCGATCAAAAAGGCCCTCGACCCGAACGGCATCCTCGCACCCGGCCAGATCTTCGAACCCTTCAACGTCTGGGAACATCGCCCAATCAAGGTCACGCTGCCTTGGGATAAGCACTAAACCATGCCCCGCACCGTCGCCGTCTTCGATTGGGACGGAGTCGTCATCGACTCTTCCGTCGCCCATGAACGCTCCTGGGAAGCCTTGGCCACGGAGGAGAAGCTCCCACTCCCAGCTGACCACTTCAAGCGCGGCTTCGGCAAGCGCAACGAGCTGATCATCCCCGACATCCTAAATTGGTCGCGCGATCCGGCCGAAGTGAAGCGCCTGTCTAATCGCAAGGAAGCCCTCTATCGTGACATCGCGCGCACCGGCCATGTCCGTCTGCTCCCCGGCGTCCGTGAACTCTGCGGCGCGCTCAACGATCTCGGCATCCCGTGTGTCATCGGCACCTCCACGCACAAGGAGAATCTGGCGCTGTCCTTTGAGCTCTTCGGCATCGGCCACTTCTTCGCCGGCGCGGTCGCCAGCGAGGACGTCACGAAGGGTAAGCCCGACCCGGAAGTCTTCCTGAAGGCCTGCGCCCTCGGCGGGGGCGACCCGGCGAGTTCCTTCGTCTTCGAGGACTCCTTCTCGGGCCTGCAGGCCGGCCTGTCCGGCGGTTTCATCACCATCGCACTCGCGACGACCAATACCCGCGAGCAGCTGGAGCCCGTCGGCGCCCATCGCATCGTGAAGGACCTTTCGGAGGTCGACCCGCAGTGGCTCGCCCGCGGGAGCCTGGGCTGAGATGGAATTCCGTCTTAAATCCGACTACCGCCCGATGGGCGACCAGCCGACCGCGATTGCCGCGCTCGACGCCTCCCTGCGCGCCGGCAACAGCCGCCAGACGCTCCTCGGCGTCACGGGGTCGGGCAAGACGTTCACGATGGCGAACCTGATCGCGCAGCAACAGCGCCCGGCGCTGATCATCTCGCACAACAAGACGCTGGCCGCCCAGCTCTACTCGGAGTTCAAGAACTTCTTCCCCGAGAACGCGGTCGAATACTTCGTCAGCTACTACGACTACTACCAGCCGGAGGCCTACGTGCCGTCAACGGACACCTTCATCGAGAAGGACTCCGCCATCAACGAGGATATCGAGCGCCTGCGCATCAGCGCCAGCAGCGCCCTGCTCTCCCGCCGCGACGTGATCGTCATCGCCTCGGTCTCCTGCATCTACGGCCTCGGTTCACCCGAAGACTTTCTGGCCGCGATGATCGCCCTCAAGGCCGGGATGACGATGCGACGCGATGAACTCCTCGCGAAGCTCGTCGCCAACCAGTACGTCCGCAATGACGCCATCCTGGAGCGCTGTAACTTCCGCGCCCGTGGTGAGACAATCGACGTCTGGCCGGCCTACATGGAGTCAGCCGTCCGCCTCGAGTTCTGGGGTGATACGCTCGAAGCCATCCGCGAACTCGATCCGGTCAGCGTAAAACCAGGTAAGCAACTCCAGAAGTTCGACCTCTACCCCGCCAACCAATACGTGATGGCCCCGGGCCGCGTGAAGGCTGCCGCCACGGCCATCCGCGCTGAACTCGAAGAACGGGTCGACCATTTCGAGAAGACGAACCGGCTCGTGGAGGCCCAGCGTATCCGCATGCGCGTTGAGCACGATCTGGAGATGCTCCGCGAGACGGGCTTCTGCCCGGGCATCGAGAACTACTCGATGCACATGTCCGGCCGCCGCCCTGGCGAACGCCCGCATTGCCTCCTGGACTTCTTCCCCAAGGACAAGCTGGTGTTCATCGACGAGAGCCACGTCTCGGTCTCCCAAATCGGCGGGATGTATCACGGTGACCGCGCCCGCAAGGAACGGCTCGTAGAGTTTGGCTTCCGCCTGCCTTCCGCGCTCGAGAATCGGCCGCTGCGCCCGGAAGAGTTCGACGTGATCGTCGACCAAGCGGTCTACGTCTCCGCCACGCCCGCGCCCCATGAATACAAGGTCTCGGCCGTCATCGCCGAACAGGTAATCCGCCCGACGGGCCTGCTCGACCCGATCATGGAGGTCCGCCCGATCGCCGGCCAGGTCGAGGACATCATCGGCGAGGCCAAAGCCGTCGCCGCCCGCGGGTTCCGTACCCTGGTCACGACGCTCACGAAGCGGATGTCCGAGGACCTCGCCAACTTCATGCGTGATAGCGGCCTGAAAGTCGAATACCTGCACTCCGATATCGATGCGATCGAACGCGTCGAAATCCTCCGCCGGCTCCGGGCTGGCTCCTTCGACGTCCTCGTGGGCGTCAATCTCCTCCGCGAAGGCCTCGACCTTCCGGAAGTGGCGCTCGTAGGCATCCTCGACGCCGACAAGGAGGGCTTCCTTCGCAGCGAGACGAGCCTCATCCAGACCTCGGGCCGCGCGGCCCGTCACCTGGAGGGCAAAGTGCTGCTCTATGCCGACGTGATGACCAAATCCCTGACGCGGGCTCTGACCATCTGCGGTGACCGCCGTAAACGCCAGGAGGCCCATAACACGAAGTACGGCATCACGCCAAAGAGCACGACCCGCAAGATCGAGGAGAGCCTCGTGGACCTCGAAGCCGACGAAGCCCTCGCGGTGGCCGAAGGCACCGACGACCGCGATATCGCGCGCGTGCTGGCCGACATGGAGACCGAGATGCTCGCGGCGGCAGACGAATTGCAGTTCGAACGCGCAGCGAATCTACGCGACCAGATTGAAGCGCTGCGCACCGGGAAGCCGGCTTCGCCGAAGCGCCATAAGGGCCGACGCTGATCAGCCGAACCGGCGGGTCAGATCGGCATCCGTCCACTCGACGTAGGTCCGGCGGCCTCGCGGGCAGCTACCCGGCTGGACGGTGCGGAACAACGCCTGCACGAGCTCCATGAGCTCGGGATCCGAAAGACTGTCGCCCTTACGGCGGGCCTTGATGACGGCAATCTTGGCGAGTGCATCATAGGCCAGCGAGGGACGACCAAAGTCGCCTTCCCGGCGGGCCATTTCGGCCAGCAGGTCACGCACGAAGGCCAAGGCCTCCTCAGGCTCGAGCCACGCAGGGAGCGCCTGGATGCGCCAGAAGTTGCGGCCATACTCCTCGAAGTCGAAACCGGCCGAGGCAAGTAGCGGTATGCGCTCCTTGAGCACTGCGGCAGGCAAAGGTTCAAGCTCGATGCTCAGCGGCACGAGCATCGGCTGGCTGACGGGCTTCTGCGCGGTGAACTGCGCGAGGATGGATTCGTAAAGCACGCGCTGGTGTGCCGCTCCGATATCGAGGATGGCCAGACCCGTGGGCGTCTCGAAGACGGCCCTCTCCTCACGCAGACGGGAAAGCAGACGCCAGCCGAGGCGGACCGCCGGCGCATGATTCGTCGCAGCCGGAGAGGCGGAAGGCGGCACGTACGCGGCTGGCACACCGTTTGGAGAGACCGGCGAGCTCAGCGTAGGCGCAGCGGAGGTCAGCGGAGCCGCGGCGGACACGGAAGGAATCGTCGCTGCCGGCAACCCGTCATCGGCACGGGCGCGTAGGACGGCGAGGACGGACTCGATCAAGAAGTTACGGACCTTGGCTTCGTCGCGGAAGCGCACCTCACGCTTGGCGGGATGGACGTTCACGTCGACCCACGCCGGATCCATTTCCAAAAAGACGAAGGCTAGCGGGTAACGGCCCTTGGGAATCAGCGTGTGATAGCTCTCCGTCAGCGCGAAGGCCATCGTCCGGCTATCGACCGGCCGGCCATTGACAACAGTCACGAGGTCCTGACGGGTACCGCGACTCACGCCTGGCTTACCCAGCAGGCCGCTGAGACGCATGCCCGGACGCTCGAAGGTCGGCATGATGGTGACCTCTTCGGCCACTTGCCGGCCCCAGATCTCGCGGACGCGGTCCAGCAAAGGTGCGTTGCCCGGCGAACGGAAGATCTCGCGGCCATCTTCGCGCAGCAGGAAACCGACTTCCGGGTGGGCGATGGCGTAAAGACGCACCAGACGCACGATATGGGCAGCCTCGGTCTCGTCAGACTTAAGAAACTTCAACCGGGCTGGAACTGGGTGAAAAAGATTGGTGACCTCGATGCGCGTACCCGGCGCCATCCCATGGTCACGACGATGGACGAGCTTGCCGCCATTAATTGCGATTTCAGTACCCGCGGGAGCGGAGGCAGTCCGGGTCTGCATCGTGAAACGGGCGACGCTGGCGATGGAGGGGAGCGCTTCGCCACGGAAACCGAAGGTCGCGATACGGTCGAGGTCGGAAGCCACCTGGATCTTACTGGTCGCATGACGCTCAAGGCTCAGCAGCGCTTCATCGCCCGTCATGCCCTTCCCGTCGTCCTCGACAATCATCTGGGCCTTACCGCCCCGGGAGAAGTCGACCGTCACGCGGCGCGCATCGGCGTCGAGGGAGTTTTCCAGCAGCTCTTTGATGACCGCGGCCGGACGTTCCACCACTTCACCGGCAGCGATCTGATTGGCCACCGTCGGCTCTAGGATACGGATAGTCGACATGGTCAGGCAGGCTTGACCGCGGACCGTCCGAAGGGACGGCCGAGGACGCGGCTGGGGCGGGCGGAAGGCACCCGCGAACCTTTGCCCTTCGCCCCCTCCCCTGCAAGTCGAACGGCTCGGAAACGGTCTTTGTTGCACCCTGCCGATGGATGCCAACCTTCCAGACGTGTCGAACCGCCTGGCCCACGAAAGCTCGCTCTACCTCCGTCAACACGAGGCCAACCCCGTGCATTGGTGGCCTTGGTGCGCTGAGGCCTTCGCGGAGGCCAAGGCGAAGGATAAGCCCGTGCTGGTTTCGGTCGGGTACTCCTCCTGTCACTGGTGCCACGTGATGGCCCGAGAATCCTTCGAGCAGCCCTGGATCGCCGACCTGATGAACCAGCATTTCGTCTGCATCAAGGTCGACCGTGAGGAACGACCCGAAGTCGACAAACTCATGATGGATGCCGTGCAGATGATCCAAGGCCACGGCGGCTGGCCGCTCAACTGCTTCTGCCTACCGGACGGACGACCGTTCTTCGGCGGAACCTACTTCCCGCCCGAGGACCGCGGCCATGGTCAGGTCCCTTGGCCTCAGCTACTGATGCGAGTCTCGGATTTCTACCATCGCAATAAATCCGAACTCGCCGCCAACGCCGACGCCATCGCGCAGAACCTCACGCACCTCACCCGGGCGCCGGACGCCGATGGTAGCGCGCCGTCCCCTGAAGATCTTGTCGCCGCCGCACGTCGCATCTGTGAGCAGCATGACGATACCTTTGGCGGCTTCGGCGCCGCGCCAAAATTCCCCGCCCCGCACACGCTCAACTTCCTCCTCGGCATCCGCGGTGCTGCCGCCGTCGAAGCCGACCGCGCGCTCGCCTCCCGCATTGATGCCGTCCTGACCATCACGCTCGGCTCCATGGCCCGCGGCGGACTGTTCGACCAAATCGGTGGCGGCTTCCATCGCTACTGTGTCGACCGCGACTGGACCGTGCCGCACTTCGAGAAGATGCTGTACGACAACGCCCAGCTGCTCGGCTCCTACGCTGAAGCCTGGGCCCGCTACCGCGATCCGCTCTACGTCGACGTCTGCGTCGAAACGGTCGGCTGGCTACTCCGTGAGATGCGGACGGCCAACGGCCTGTTCGCCGCCTCGCTCGACGCCGACACCGACCACCATGAGGGAACCACTTACGTCTGGACGGCGCCGGAAGTGGCCGCCGCGCTGGGCGAGGACGCCTTCGCCTTCGCGCAGGCCTACGGGCTGTCCGATAAGGGAAACTTTGAAGGGAAGAATATCCCCAAGCTCAAGGGCGACCATGCGGCGCGGAAACGCTTCGCTCCTGCACGCGCCAAACTGCTCACCCTCCGCGACCACCGGCCTCAACCCGCGCGCGACGACAAGAACCTGCTCAGCTGGAACGCCCTGCTTGTCGGCAATCTCGCCAAGGCCGGCTGGATCCTGGACCGTAAGGATTGGGTCGAGCTCGCCCACGAACTTGAAGCAGCCCTATGGAAGCAATTCGCTCAGGACACTGAAAGCCTCCGGCTCCTCTCGGTCGCACATGGCGACAAGATCACGCTCGGCGGCAACCTCAGCGACTACGCCTGGTTTACCGAAGCGGAACTCGCCCTCGCGGCTTACGCCAACTGGGCGCGGCCCGGACAGGCCCATCCCCACGCCGCCCGCGCCGAGCGGATCCTCTTGGCCTCGCTGGAACTCTTCGGCGATCCGCACTCCGTCGGTTCATTCGTGGTGCCGGCTGACCGCGAGGATCTTTCCGTCCGCCAGAAGGACTGGTTCGATAACGCTGTCCCGGCCGGAAACTCCTCGCTCCTTCACGGGCTCGGCCAGATCCAGATGCTCTCGGCGGACCCCCGCTGGGCTCGCGAGTTCGCCGACCTTTCCACCGCCTACGGAGGCCTTTGTAAGAACGTCCCGAACGGTGTCGCCCATGCGCTGGACGGCATCGCCCGCTTCGCCCTCGGCTATGCGACGGTAAAATCTGCGGGCCGCTGGGATGAACTGCGGGCCGCCCTCAATGGAGACGACAAGACCGCACCGCACGCCCGGCCATACCGGCCCATCACCCTCCTCCGTGAACCCGCCGAAGCCGGTTACAGCGTGTGCGTAGGCCAGACCTGCCTCGCCCCGGTCAAAACCGCCCCAGAGGCGGCGGCGAGCCTCTGACGGGCAATCGGCTCTTGCCCGCTCCGAGGGGAGCGGAAACATCGTGGCAGGCATGTCAGCCGACCCCCACTACGTCTACGGCCAAGGGCAGAGCTCACGCTCAAGCTATCCTATCCTGCTGGGGATGGTCATCGTCGAAGCCATCGGCTACAAGGAGCGCAGATACCGTCCGCACTGGCGGCGAATCGGCCTCCTGTTCCCGGTCTTCCTGCTGATTGTCTGGGTCGGCCTGTCGGAGATGAACCTCTTCAAGGAAAAGTATATGAACGGCATCCCCTCGACCCGCCGGGCTGACATGTACCTCTATCTGCCGGACACCTTGGCCAATTCGGTGGCCAACCTCTTCCTGAGTAAAGAGCAGGCACGCCTACGGGAACGGCAGAAACTGCTGAGCGTGAAGGATTCTTACGGCCGCTCGGCCCACCTCTATCGTAAAGGCGAATATTATGTCAGCATCGCCAAAGCTGCCCTCGTCCGGCAGGACTACGCCGAATTCGCAAAATATATCGGCACAGGTGCGCAACTCACCCCCGCTAACCTGGAGGCCCAACGCCTTTGCGCTGACCTGTTCTTCGCCTTCCAGCGACCACTGGATGGCTACCAGCTTCTCGAGGAGTCGCTAGGCTTCGCAAAGAAGGACCAGGAATACTTCCGCCAGTACGTCTACCGCTGCTTCATGCTCGACCAAGATGCGCGGCTAATCGCGACCGCCGCAAAATACGTGAGCGACCCCGAGCTTTCATCTGAGATTCGCGCCGACCTCCTACTCGCCTCCGCCCAAGCCCACTTTCTTCGAGGCAACTTCACCGAAGCCGCTAAGCTCATCAAAGACCACCGCCTGGACCAAGCCGCGGAAGGCTATCTGCTCAATTGCCAGATCCTTTGGGAAAGCGGTGACCGGAACGGGGCCTTGGCCGAATTGGATGCGGCCCTCGCCGCCTACCCAGGCACGGCCCGCTTGCTCGAGATCAAGACCCGCTGGCTCAAGGACACCGGCAACCTAGCCGGCGCCAAGGATTGCCTCGACCTGCTGGCCATCAGCCAGCCCGATAAGCCCGGCCCGCTGATCCAGTCCCTTTACCTCCTGCCCGGCGAACCCAACCGTACCCGCCGGGAGGCCTTGGTCGAGAAAGCCATCGCCCGCTTCGGCAACTTCGAGCAAGCCATGCTCGACCTCGCCCGCTTCGGCAATGACACGACGGACGCGGCCCTTACCTCCCGCCTAGCCAAACTGGCGAAGGAACGGCGCTTCACTAACCGCGTGCGCTTCGATCTCGTCCATGTCGAATGCCTGCTTAACGCCGGCCGCGCCCGCGAGACCATCCTGCTCGTCGACGAACTCTACAAGCAGGCCGAGCGCGACCAATGGGTCGCGGAGACGCGCATGGCCTTCGAGGCCTTGCGCACCATCGCCTATTTCGCTGACGGTCAAACGGAGATCGGCTCGATCAACCTCCAGAAACTCATGCAGAACCGCGGGGTCCCTCCGCAGGTCCTTATCGCCGCTAGCCGTAAGCTCATCGCCGCCAGACGCTACGACGAAGCTAATGACGTCCTCGGTCAGGCCCATCTGCAGAACGAGTCGAACCAAGCGGTGCTCATGCACATCGTGCAACTGAAGCTCGACCATCCGCGTATCGCGGCAGACCTCGAGACCTACCTCCGCCGGCTCATGCAGAATCGACGCCCCTCCAAGGAAGTCCTCGGCGCAGCGTTACGGAAGCTAGGCTCGGACACCTACCTCTTCTCCGGCGACCGCGAGAGCCTGCTCCGAGATCTTGAAGCTAAAATCAGGTAGCCGCTTCTGGCTCCGGCCGCTCGGTCACCTCGAAGTAAGTCACCGAGCCGAGCTTGGTGCCATCCGGCAACCAGAGGCCGCGGCTGCAACCGCGGTTAACAAACTCCTCGGCTTCGGCCGCCGATAAGACCGACGCGGCCATCGCCAGGCCTTCGGCCTCCAAGGCGGAGGTCGCGATAGCACGAACTGGACCGGGCAAGGAGATTACCTGGCCGGTGCGCGGGTCGATGAGATTACCGTGGACCGTATCAGCCGTCTTGCTGGCGATTGCAAAACGGCAAAGTTTGATCTCCGAGCGAGGGCCGACGCCGATGCGCCAGCCACTGGAATCACCAGGCGGGTCGAGCGCCAAGGTCACGCTGCCCGAGGCCATCAGTAAGGCGCGGTGGATACCCCAGCTGCTTTCGAGCATGTCGGCCATGCGGTCGAGGGCATAACCCCTCACGAGGGCACCGAAGTCGATGGCGCCCCCGAATTTCACGCAATGCAGTTCGCAGCCCTCGAGCTTGAACTCGCCATCGCGGTAAGCCGACATCACCTGCGTCCAAGCCTGGTCATCCGGATTGAAAGGCATTTCGCCGCGGTTCTTCCAGTAACTGAATAAGGCGCCCGCGGTGGCATCGAATGCTTTACCGGTCTCCGCACTGATATCTTTCGAGAAGTTCCAGAGCGTCTGCACGTGCTCGGAGGCGGCGATCATTGCGCCTTCGGGCATCTGATTGATGGAAGCAACCGGGCCGCTGTCATGGCGACGGTCGGTCTGGAAATCCAGGTCATCGAGGTGTTGGAAAAGCGCTTCGGCCGCGTTGCGGGCGTAGATGCCGTCTTCAGCGGCGATGCGTACCCAAAAACGGGAGCCGAAGGCCTCATGCGAGAAACTGTGGATAATGGGCGGGTCTTCCATGGGGAGTTATTTTCCGATAAAAACGCTTTCGTAGCCTTTGGCAACTAACACCCAGTAACGATCCCCGCCTTCACGGAGGGTTAGGCTTGAGACCATATAGCCAGCGACGACGGGCTCGCTGGCGTCGCTCGCGGGAATGAGTCGTAAGGGCGCCTTCGCGGCCTGGGGGAAGTCTGCATAGCCGACCCGATACGCCCTCAGATAATAAGGCAGCGGCCAGTAATGCCCCCCGTCCACGGCGATATAGAACTTATCGCCATAAGCCTTGGCTAGATTCGCAACCCTGCCCTGGAAGTGAATGACGTCGGAGCTCGTCCGCGAATGAGAAGACAGTGAAGACTGGGCCATCAGGGCGATCATCAACAAAGCGGGTGCGAGCACCACTGCCCGACCAGTTTGGCCAACGAGAAAGTAAGGCAAGGCAAGCGTCAGGGGCAGGGAGAAGGCCAGCAGGAGGAGCCACGGCGTCTTGTAAGGCAGTGCGAGATGAAACAGGAAGACGAGGCCAGCCACCAAGCACGGCAAATCGGCCTCCTGCCGGCGCCACCATCCAGCCACCGAAAGACCGGAGCGGGCCAGAGCGAAGACCCCCAGCCATGCCGCGGCCAAGCCCCACGGAGCCAGACTGACGGCGAGCAAGGTATCTTCGGAATGACCGCTGGCGACGCCGAGCGCCCGCGCCAGTTGTAGCCACCAGGTTTTCAAGCCTCCGAAATCCGTGAAGCCGACGGATTGGAAACACGCCCAGGAAGCGACCAGGCCGAAGCCGAAACGAAGCCAGCGCCGATCGGGAATGAACCGACGAGAGAGCAGCAAGGCCACGATGAACAGAAATAGGTAAGCCGCCGCGGTAACCTTGCAGGCGAGGGCGAAACCGAAAGCCGCACCGGAGAGCATCCACCAGCGGGAATCAATCGCAGCGCCTTCGGCGCGCATCCATAAGGCAACGCCCCAGACGAAGCCCGTCACCAGCAACATCTCTTGCACAAAGTAATAGCTGAACGGCGTGCAGCCGCCGGTGAGCACGATGAAGGCAGCCGTCACGTACCGGACTGGCCGGCTGACTCCCGGGAGAATCAAGCTCGCCGCCGCCATGAGTCCGAGGAAGAGGGAGACGACGCTGCGGAGATAATGCTCGGACATATCGGTCGGCGCGGTGCCCGTCAGCTTAGCGGAGATAAGCAGGACGGTGGCCAGCGTCGGCCCGTGAAACTTATCCTGATGCGAGCTATAGGGCGTGCCCTCAGAGAGCTCCTTGGCGAGGGACCACTGGACCGCCTCGTCCGCATGCAAAGGCCCCGGAGGAACGAAACTTATCGCGGACCAGAGTAAGGCAGCGACAACGACGACGACCAAGCCGATACGGGAGACCGTGCCCGACTGGTTCGCCGCGTCAGCCATTACGCTCCGAAATGCTTTTGCAACGCCGTCTTGATGTCGAGCGGTACGAGCGCAGCCGACATCGGCCCCTGCGCCTCGCGCCACGCGTACACGGTCGTCAGGGCGCCCTTCGCGACGGCCCGCTCGCCGACCGCGGCGGCGAAGCCCCAGACGAGCTTCTTGTCACCGATTTCGATCGGCGTGAGGGAGACGGTGACGATGTCATCGCGGTAAATCGGGAAAAGAAAATCGCACTCGACGCGAACGCGGGGAAAGCCGGTCAGCTTAGTGCCTTCGGTGCGCAGGAACGGGAGCTTGAGCTGACGGAAAATCGCCTCCTCAGTCGCCTCAACCCAGAAGAAGATCGTGGAGAAATGCACGATACCCGCGGCATCGGTGTCGGAGAAATTAGCGCGGTATTCTGCCGTGAAAGGGACCATGCGGCTATCCAAGCCGTCCAGCCCAAGGGTGCAACCGTCAAGGCGAGGCCTTCCGGCCGCCTTTCTTCAGCCAGGATACCGAGGTCGAGGTACCTCCCGACGCGGCCACGCAGGCCTGGAGGAAGGCCTGCGGTTCCTGTTGGACGGTGAACAGATAAAGCCTCGGCCCAGCGCCTTGCGGAGCCTTGGCGAAGGCCTCGAGCCACTCCCGTTGCCAACGGGTATGGGTCTTTAGACTTCCGCCTACCTTATGATAGGAGCTATCTGAATAGACCATCTTCGGTTCGCCTTTCTTTGATTCATAGAGCCTGACGCCATCCTGAAAATCGGAGAAGACCACCAAGGCATCGTAAGACTCCGCCAGCAGGCGATCCATCCACGCGCCGAGCGACCCCTTCTCGCAAGCCGTCCGGACCTTCGCCTGCACGGTCCGCCCATGAGGCGTCAGCGTCTCGACCAAAGTCTGCGTCGGTCCTTCACGTAGGCGTGGGGCAACCCCGCGGAAACGTCGTCCGAAGACGACCATATCGCCCAAGCCGACCACCCGGGCACCGTCGAAACGAAAGACGTCCGCGTCGGGAAACTCCTTCCGGATCTCCGCCTCGACACGCGGCAGGTATGATCGCATCGAGCCGGAGCAATCCAGATAGACCGCGACGCGCTTGGCCCGGATGAAGGCGCCCATCACCGGGCGACCCACAAACCCGACGCGGTTACCCAACCCGGCGCCGAGACCTTTGCCGCCGAAGGCACCCTGGCCGCGCCCGAAGCCGCCCTTCCCTTGTCCGCCAGAAAGTCCAGCCAACCCCATCTCCGGCGTTATCGCCTTCATTGGCGGCAACGCCAAGGTCGAGCTGGCAGACTTAGAAGTGAGTCGTTTCTGCGGAGTCGGCACCTTCGGCTTACGTTGAACGGGATGAGTTGTGGCTGGTCCACCCGACTTGCCCCCGGCAACTGCATGCGCAGTGAATTCACGCCTTGGCGGTGCGACCGGTTCACGAAACACAATCCAGCACGCGACGACGACCAATAGGAGGTGCAAGCCTAAGGAAAGCAGGAGACTGCGCCATGAACGTGCCGAAGCGCGCCGACCGACCAAGGAAGATGCGGGATGATCCATCCCCCCAAGGCTAAGCACATGCGGCTCGCATCAAGCGAACGGGCACACGGATATACCCTGCCTACCGACAAGAGAAATCCCCCTGAGCGAGTACTCAGTTCGCGGGCTTAGGCGGGCCGTCTGGACGCAACCAATCGACTAGCGTGAACTTACCCCCCGAGACGTCGGCGCAATTCTGCAGGACGCGCGTCGCCGGATTCCGCGTGGAGAAAAGATAGAGCACCGGGCCCTTGCCCGCGTGGGCCAGATCGAAGGAGCCGACCCAGGAGTCTTCCCAGACCATCTCGGCGACGGTGCGCGTGTCGATGATAGCCTTGGGTAGGGCCCGTTGTTCGGCGGCGTCGAGGTAGACCACGCGGGCGTCGGCGCGAGTCTGCAGGGCTTGATCGTTAAAATCAGAGAATACCACCAACGCGTCATAACGCTTTTCGCGACGCAGGATGTCGATCCATGCGCCGACCGAGCCGGCCTCGAAGTTACCCGCATAGCGAGCGAGAATCTCACGGCCCACCGGAGTCATCCGACTGGCGTCGAGGGAGACGCGCGGCCCCGTGGCCGGAGGACGATGCGCGAGGACCGAGGTCGCCCCGCCACGGACGACGGTGCCGTCGACCCAGACCTTGATGTGCGGGACGCTGAAGACATCGGCGTCAGGGAACTGCTTACGGATCTCAGCTTCGACGCCGGCGAGGTACGACTCCATCGAGTTGGAGCAGTCCAGATAGACGGCGATACGGGGCCCCGACGGATTGGTGACGACGCGCGGCTCGGTGACGACGACCGTCGTCGCTGCATGGGCCAACACGGTCATTAAGGCGAAACAGGCAGCAGCGATAAATCGGAGGCGTCTCATGGCGGGGTAAGAACATCATCGGCGAAAATGACTTGCTCGAAAAGCCGATTGTGCGGACATGAGGCAAAGTCCCCAACAAAAAGGCGAAGCCTAATGGCTTCGCCTTTTAAAGTAACATCCAGAATGCCGATTAACGGGTCGGGGCGGCGCCGCGCGTACTGCCTGAACCGGTCTGAGCAGGCCGGAAACGGAGGACAGCGTTGGCGCCAGCGCCAGTCGCCGGAGCCGACATCTCGACCGTAAAGAAGCCGATGGCGGCCTTGTTCGGCACGACCGAGGAGACCTTGGTGCCAGCGGGGAAACGGGGATCGAGGATCAGCATGCCTGGCTTGAGGTCGATGGAACCAGAAACCTCGGTGATGGACTTGGAATCCTTAGCGAGGGTACCGACCGCCTGAATGAGAGGCGTGAAGGCGAAGACGGTGTTGGTTGAATCTTCGGTGAGCGGAGCCGAGATCGTCAGCTGCTTGTCGATCACGCGCTTCTTGCGCTTCTTCTCGGGATCCTCCGGGTCGATGATCTCCTTATAAGTCGGCAGCGAGATTAGGGTGGCCCCATCGGGGATACCGCGACCGCTGGCCGGCATGCCGACGTAGAGGTCGTCATAGTTATGGAGGTCGTTCAGCGTGCTGGTGCCTTTCTTGGCGCTACCAAACTTCACCATGATGGCGCTGCCCTCGGAGGCGGCGACGCAACGCTGGAAAATCGTGCCGGGCTTATTTCCGTAAGCACGGGAAGTACTGATCAGGTAGAGGCGAGGTCCTTTGTTTTCGCGAGCGCCCGCGAAGGCCTGGACCCATTCGTCTTCCCACTTCTTCTCTTCGGGGGTACGCTTATCCCCGCCATTGTTGCAGGTGATACGACCGGAAGCGAGGGCTGTGAGCGGCTTACTGAGAGTGAAGCTGAGGTTGGGCTTGATTTCAGTGACGGTGGTGCCGGCAGGGATGCCTTGCCCGATAGCGACCATGCCGACAATCAGACCCGTGGTGTCCTTACACAGGACAACCGGCTGACCGGAAGCGCCACCATTGGCAATCAAGGTCACCGTGAGGGCGAAGCCACCGCCACCAGCACCACGGTCGGAGAAAACCGTGGGCGGATCCGGCCGCATACCCTTGTCGGGCTTGTAGCCCTTTGAGCGGATCTGGCGGATACCGTCTTGGAAGTCAGAGAAGATCACCAACGCGTCATAAGCACGCTCATCCTTGAGGATGTCGACCCAACCGCCGACGGAGCCCACCTTGAAGTTATTACCGTATTTCTTGAGGATGGCACGACCCTGGCTGGTCAGCTTGGCCGGATTGGTCTCGGTCGCGACCATTTCTCCCTTGGCGTTCTTCTTGGTACCAGGGCCCGTCGCCCGGTTGAGGAACGGCTGTCCCTTGAACTTATCTCCTCCGACCACTTCAGTATCATGGATGTCGATGAAGACGCCATTGCTCAGGAAAACATCGGCGTCGGGGAATTTATCACGGATTTCGGCTTCAACGCGGTCGAGATAGGGCAACATGGAGGCCGAAGCGTCAAAATAGACCGCCAGCCGCTGTGAGAAGATACTCGCGCCCATGACCGGCCTCGCGACGAAGTTCTTGCCGCCGCCGGAGCCCATACCCTTACCGCTGCCGATACCACCACCCGCGCCGCCACCGAAGCCCTTGGAGGCGCCTCCGGCCGTGGCGCCGGAGAACATCGAAGAAGCGGACGCCGAGCTCGGTAAATCCGGCAAAGCCATGGAGGCCGTGGCACTCTTGGAGGTGATGCGAGTGGTCGTCTTGGCAAGGGTCTTGACGTTCTTCGGCTGGACCTTGCGCTCGGTGCTCTTCACGCGTTCGCCGCCAGAGCCCCCGCCCGCGCCAGTTGCAAACGTGTTCGGATCCTTCTTGGCGTTATCAGTGACAGTCGAGACAACGAAAGCCGCCGCGACGAAGACGAGTACAACGTGGATTGCCAGGGAGACAGACAGACCGCTGGCGCCGATGCGCTGCCAGAAGCTACGCTTCATGCGCTTAGAGACGAGAGAGTCTGTTTCGACTTTCTTCGTCTCGGCCGGAGGCAAATCGTTGGGCTGAGGGGGAGGGGTTTCTTCGCTCATCGCTTAAGGGGGGTAAACAATCTTCCCCCCTGTTCCGACTGCTTCAACCCTTTTTGCCCATCGAGCTGGGTCGAACTACCGCAAGAAATGGCTTGCGACTCAGTCCCCACCCCTTTGTGTTCGACCTCCCACTTATTGCAGGGTGGAGCAGCCCGGTTAGCTCGTCAGGCTCATAACCTGAAGGTCGTAGGTTCAAATCCTACCCCTGCACCCAATTTTAAGGCCATGAAGGCCAGTCACTTAAAGAAGTGACCAAAAAGATTATGATAAGGCTTGAACCGATCGGAATTAAATGCACGGTATCAGGTATTAAATTTGTCCTACGGGACAATGGGGTAAGTAAGATAAAGCAGTAAAAAACAGGCGGCTTGCATAGGGGTATGCAAGCCGCCTCCTTTTTGCCCAGATGGTATCTGCCTCCAGGCATAAAAAAGCCCGGCTCCTTTCGGACCGGGCTTAGTTGTCCGCGCAGGGATCGCTCAACCTCCGGTCATCTTGGTAATGAGAGCAATGAGCGGGAGGAACATCGCCAACACGATGGCACCGACAACCACCGCGAGGAACACGATGAGCACCGGCTCGATAATCGAGGTCAGCGCAGTCACGGCGTTGTCGACTTCTTCGTCATAGATATCAGCGACACGATTGAGCATCTCGGGCAGCTGGCCGGTCTCTTCACCGACCTGAATCATCGAGGTTACCATCTGCGGAAACACGCCCGACTGTTCGAGCGGCACCGACAGCGGTTCACCGTCGCGGACGCGATCATGAACGCGTTCCAAAGACTTGGCGATGACTACGTTATCGAGGGTGTCGCGAGTGATTGTAATCGACTGCAAGATCGGTACGCCGGAGGCCATGAGCGTCCCGAAGGTGCGGGCAAAACGCGAGACCGAGACAATCTGGATGAAGCTGCCGACCTTGGGCAGTCGGAAGATAATGCGGTCGAAGAGCTCCTTGCCCTTCTCTGTCGCCAGCCAGGTCTTCAGCCCAAAGTAGACTCCGAAGATCAAGATCGGGGTGGCCCACCAATACTCCGTCAGGAACGTGGAGATGCTGACGACAAACTTTGTCAGCGGCGGCATTTCCGTCTTCTGGGCGCTCAGCAGCTTCTGGAAGGAAGGCACGACCTTCACCATCAGGATGTAGACGATGATGATGGCGACGGACATAACCACGCCGGGGTACACCATCGCGGACTTGACCTTCTTCTGGATGCGCTCGGCCTTTTCACGGAACTTCGCGAGGCGATCGAGAACCTTGTCGAGCACGCCGCCCGCTTCACCAGCACGGATCATATTGACGAAGAGACGATCGAAGACTTTGGGATGGGCCTGCAGGGCCTCGGAAAGGTTGTTACCTTGGGAGACGCTTTCGGCGATATTACCGAGAATCGTCTTAAAGGTCGGATTACGTTCCTGCTTCGTGATGAGTTCGAGGGCACGCAGGAGCGGTAGCCCGGCCGTGATCAGCGTCGCCAGCTGGCGCGTCATGAGCGTGACGTCGTTCTGCGTCACCTTCGCACCGAAGGTGATACCACGCTTGGCGGGCGCCGCGGGCGTCGCCGCGGACTTGGCCGCCCCGGCGTCACTCGCGAGCGTGGTGACCATCAGGCCTTTGGCCATGAGCTTCTGGCGGGCCTGCTCGTCATTGGCGGCCTCGATGCGGCCAGAAGTCTGGGAACCGGTCCGGTCGATAGCAGTGTACTTGTAGTCGGGCATGGGAGTTTAGGGGTGTTATGAAAGTTAGGTATACTTGAGCACTTCCTCGATCGAGGTGAGGCCATCGAAGATGCAGCGGAGGCCGTCCTCGCGCAGCGGGCGCATGCCGGCCTCGATTGCTTTCTGCTTGAGGACGAGGGTCGGCGCTCGCTGCGTAATCAGCGTGCGCATCTGGTCGGAAATCGTCATGAGTTCGAAAAGACCTTGGCGGCTCTTGTAGCCGGAGCGGTTACAGTCCGGGCACCCTTTGCCGTAGTAGAACTTCTTGTTGGCGATTTCCAAGGCGTCGACGCCAAGCATATTCACCACATCCTTATCGGGTTCGTAGGGTGTCCGGCAGGTCTTACAGATCCGGCGAAGGAGTCGCTGGGCGAGCACCCCTTCAAGCGAAGCTGAAATCAGGAATGGCTCTAGGCCCATATCGATGAGACGGGTGACGGCACCCGGGGCATCGTTGGTGTGTAGGGTCGAAAGCACGACGTGACCCGTAAGGGAGGCCTGCACGGCAATCTGGGCAGTCTCGAGATCTCGGATTTCACCCACCATGATGGTATCCGGATCCTGTCGCAGGAATGAACGCAACGCGGCCGCAAAGGTCAGACCAACCTGGTGATTGATCGGCACCTGCATGATGCCTTCGACCTCGTATTCGACCGGGTCCTCAGCGGTAAGGATTTTGACGTCCTCCGTATTTACCTCGCGAAGGGCGGAATAGAGGGTGGTCGTCTTGCCGGAGCCGGTCGGACCGGTGACAATGAAGATACCGTTCGGACGGCCGACCATCGCGCGGATACCTTCCTTGATATCATCCTGCATCGAGAGGGCCTCGAGGCTCAGGTTGACGACGGTCTTGTCGAGAATTCGGAGCACGACAGATTCGCCGAACTGCGTGGGTAAGGTCGAGACGCGGAGGTCGATCTGACGTCCACTGATGGTGGTCTTGATGCGACCATCCTGCGGCACGCGCCGTTCGGCGATGTTCAGGGAGGAAAGCACCTTGACGCGGGCGATGACGGCCGAGGCGAGATTCTTCGGCGGGGGCGCCATCTCGTAGAGGGAGCCGTCGATGCGGAGGCGGATGCGGAACTCGTGCTCGAAAGGCTCGAAGTGGATATCCGACGCCTTCGCCTTAACGCCTTCCTGGAGTACCAGGTCGACGAAGCGGATAATGGGGGCCTGGCTGGCCTGCTTGGTCACGTCCTCATCGGTTACGGCGGCCGCACCCTCGACCTGATCGAACTCGCCGAGCAGCTCTTCCATCGAGGCCGAGGTGGCCTCGCCGTAAACGCGCGTGACCGCAGCCTCGACCTGCGCGGGATCAGCGACGGCGAGCTCGATGTCGCGCTGGAGGATGAAGCCCAGTTCGTTGATGACGGAGGAGTTGAAAGGGTCCTTGGCAAGCAACGTCAGTTTACCGGCTTCGTCCGCGACCGGCAAAACGACGTACTTGTGGGCCTGCGGGGCCTTGAGGAGCTTAACCAGCGCATCACCCGGATCAGCTGGCACTACGGAGTAATACTGTACGTTGAGATGGTCGGCGATTGCTTGCAGGATGGTCGCACGATCGGCGAGCCCGGCATCCATGAGGCTTTCGCTGAAGGATTTACCCGTGGTGGCGTGGGATTCCCAGATCTCCTCGGCTTGGGCTGGGGTCACGAGGCCCGCCTCGAGGGCGATATCGCGGATCACGTCACTATGGTCGTCGAACATGGGAATGGGTTGTTAAAGGGATGAGGCAGTTCAGCGAGACTGCGCGCCGGCACGCATGCGCTCGCGCATGGCTTCGGGATTCTGGCAGTAGTTGAAAATCTCTTCCTCGGAGACAAGCCCCTGGAAGAAGAGCGCGAGCAGGTCGCTATCGAGGGTCCGCATGCCGCGGGCGCCGCCGGTCTCGATATCGGTGAGGAGCTGGTAGGTCTTGCCTTCGCGAATCTTGGCGGCGACCCCATCGGTCCGAATCATAATCTCGAAGGCAGCAACGCGGCGGTCGTCGGTGGTGTGCAATAGGCACTGGGAGATGACCGCGGAAAGCGAGGTGGATAGCTGGGCCCGAATCTGGTCGCGGGAGCCCGCCGGAAAGGCGTCGATGATACGGTCAACCGTACGCGCGGCACCGGAGGTATGCAGCGTGCCGAGAACAAGGTGACCCGTCTCCGCCGCGGTGACGGCGGCTTCGATGGTCTCGAGATCGCGCATTTCGCCAATGAGGATGACGTCCGGATCCTGCCGGAGCGCGGAGCGCACGCCTTCTGCGAAGGACGGCAGGTCGACGCCGACTTCGCGCTGCGTGATGAGGCTATTCTTGTGCGCGTGTGTATACTCGATCGGGTCCTCGATGGTGATGATATGTCCCTGCTCGTTCTCATTGATCCAATTGATCATCGAGGCGAGGGTGGTCGACTTGCCGGAACCGGTGGGGCCGGTCACGAGGATGAGGCCGCGGGCACGCTTGAGCATGTCCTTGATGACCGCGGGCAGACGCAGCTGCTCGAGCGTAAACATCTTCGAGGGGAGGAGGCGCAGGACCATACCGTAGCCGGCATGACTGCGGAAGGCGTTCACGCGTAGACGCGTCTTCTGGCGAAAGGAAAAGGCGAAGTCGCAGCCGCCGTCGGCGTCGAGACGGCCAAGTTGGGACGGCGGCACGACGCCAAGTACGAGGGCCTTGGCATCGTCGACGGTGAGAGGGGTGCCGTCGATCGAGACAATCGTTCCGTTAACGCGTAGGCTAGGCGAGCGACCCACGTGGATATGCAGGTCGGAAGCACCATTCTCCATCATGGCCTCCAGCAACTGGTTCATCTCGTAGGCCATAGGATTAGATAACGTCGTCGGCGACGGTGGCGCCGAGTACTTCCTCAATGGTGGTCATGCCCGAGGCTACCTTGCGCTGGCCGTCCTCGCGCATCGTGCGCATGCCGGCCTCGCGCGCCTTGCGCCGAAGGTCGACGAGATTGGCGCCGCCGTAAATCATCTCCTGAATTTCCTCAGTGATAACAAACATCTCGAAGACGCCGCGGCGACCCTTGTAGCCGCGATCGCCACACTTAGGGCAACCGGCGCCCTTCATGGGGGTGGCGCTGGCGAGGTCCTGCTCAGACATGCCAATGGAGTAGAGCTCCTTGGGGGTTGGCTTGTACGGGGCAGCGCAGGCCTGACAGTTACGGCGCACGAGGCGCTGGGCGAGCGCGCCGCGAAGAGCGGCGGAAACGAGGAACGGCTTCACGCCGATATCAACGAGACGGGTGACGGCGCTGACGGAGTCGTTGGTGTGAAGGGTCGAGAATACCATGTGGCCCGTGAGCGCGGCATTGATCGCGATTTCAGCGGTCTCCAGATCTCGGATTTCACCGATCATCACAATGTTCGGAGCCTGACGGAGCATCGCGCGAAGCGCGGCGGCGAAAGTCATACCGACATCGCGCTTCACTTGCACCTGGTTGATACCGGCCATCTGGTATTCGACGGGGTCCTCGACGGTGATGATTTTGCGGTCCGGCTTATTAATGTAATTCAGTGCAGAATAAAGCGTGGTCGACTTACCAGAGCCGGTCGGTCCGGTGACGAGAAAGACGCCATCGGAGCCAGAGATAAGCCCCTGGAACTTGGCCTGGTCGTCGGCGAAGAAACCTAGTTCAGGCAGGCCGAGCTTGAGGCCTTCCTTGTCGAGGATTCGCATGACAATGGACTCGCCGTAGACGGTCGGGAGGACGGAGACGCGCAAATCGATGTCACGTCCGCCGGTACGGGCTTGGATGCGCCCGTCCTGCGGGATGCGCTTTTCAGCGAGCGAGACTTCCGCCATGAGCTTGAGTCGCGAGATGATGGAGGGCTGGAGGCGCTTAGGCGGGCCTTTCATCTCCTGCAGCACACCGTCGACGCGGAAGCGGACACGGAAACGCTTTTCCAGGGGCTCGAGGTGGATGTCCGAAGCCTTGCGACGGATGGCATCGACGATGAGCGAGTTGACGTAGCGGATAATCGGGGCGTCGTCTTCCTTGACGTCGCCGCCCTGGGGGAGTTCGACCGCCAGGCCATCGTCGCCGCCCTTCCCAAGGATGTCATCATACGAAGAGCCACCGCCAATTGGGCCGCCGACATAGCATCGCGAGATGGCTTCCTTGAGGAGGTCCGGCGGGGCGAGCTTCGGATTGATGGCGAGCTTCAGCACGCGGGAGATCGAATCAATCGTCTCGGTATCAAGGGGGTCAGAGATGGCGACGAGGAGCTCCACCCCATCCATCTGCAGCGGCAAGATGTTGCGGGTTTCGGCCTGCTCTCGGCTAATCAGTTTGAGAATATCCTCGGAAGGGGTAACCAGCGTCACATCGACGAGTTCCATATCGAACTCCAGGCTGAGCGCCCCGGTGATCTTGGACCAACTTACCTTGCCGGCGTCCACCAGCTTGGCGAGAGTGAGGGTGTCGACATTCTGGCCCTCAGCAGCGGTCCCGACGGCGACACGGGCCTCGTTCACATCGGCGGGGGACACCAGTCCCTTGTCCTGAATGAATTGAATGACGTAGTCGTCGGCGGTCGTCACAGTGGGGAAATCCGGAGCGGAAGATGGGGGTAGGAAGGTTGCTCCTCAGAGAGGAGAACAACGGGGAAAAATACGCTAAATCCAGCCACCTTGCCCGCAATCGCAAATTAACCTAAGATTGACGACTTCAACGACTCGTCAGGCGTGCAATCAGCTGCGTGACCTGCGCCTGCAGGAAATCGAGCTCGCCGTCATTCCAAAGCACGAATTCGGAACGCTTAACCTTCTCCGAGAGAGGAAGTTGTGAATTAATCCTGCGGTTAATATCATCGACGGAAAGCCCACGGTCTAGTAACCGTGCTCGCCGCGTCTCCTTCGAAGAAGCGACGCAGACGATGGCATCAAAACCATCGGTAAGGTTCTTTTCGAAAAGGAGCGGAATTTCGACCACATGGTGGCGGCTCTGATTCGCGACCGCCAGACGGCGAAGCCGGGCGACCTCGGGATGAATCAATCCTTCCAGGAACGCGAGTTCGCCTAAGTCCTGAAAGACCTTTGTCGCGATCCAACGGCGATCTGGGCGCCCGTCCTGACCCAGGCAGGCCTTGCCCCAGCGCGCTTGCAACCGGGGGACAATGTCCGCCGCTTCCAAGACCTGGCGGGCAAGCCGATCGGTATCGACGACAAGGAAGCCCGCCTTCGCAAAGCAGGCGGCCGCGGCAGACTTGCCGCACCCGATCCCACCCGTGAGTCCGATGACCATACCCTACCCTACCTTCCCGCTCCGCCGAGGGCAAACCTCAAGCGGGGCTGGGGGACGACTGCAGGCCCGGACCAGCTTCGGCGGAGGGATTAACGGCCGCCGGCGTCGCTTCGGGGGCAGGATTAGCCAAGACAGCTGACCCGACGATTGGTGTCTGGATGGAGCCGGTCTTGAGGATTTCCATCACATGGATGCCGTCGAGGGTCTCGTACAGCAGAAGCGCCTCGGCGATTTTGCGATGGGCCTCGGCGTTATCGGCAATGAGCTTCTCGGCGCGAACATACTGCTCCTGCACGATTGTGGAGATGGCTTCGTCGATGCGGCGAGCGGTGGCATCGCTGTGGTTCTGGGTCCGCGAGATTTCACGCCCGAGGAAAACGGTGTCGGAATTCTCGCCAAAGGCGATTGGCCCGAGATCGCTCATACCCCAGTCGCAGACCATCTGGCGGGCGAAGCGGGTCGCCTGTTTGATGTCGCTCGAGGCGCCGTTTGAGATTTCGCCAGAGATGACCTTTTCACCGATACGGCCGGCCATCGCCATACAGATGTAATCAAGCAGACGCTTGCGGGAGTAGCCGAGGATTTCCTTGGTCGGCATGAGCATCGCCATGCCCAGCGCGCGTCCGCGCGGGATGATGGTGACCTTATGAAGCGGCAACGCGCCATCGTCGATAAGGGCCTGCACCACGGCGTGGCCGGCCTCATGGTAGGCAGTGTTCTTGAGGTCCGCTTCGTCCATGACCTTCTTACGCTCACGGCCGTAGGCAATCTTGTCGCGTGCTTCCTCGATGTCGGACATCTCGACCTTCTCGCGACTACGACGCCCCGCGTGGAGTGCGCCTTCGTTAAGCAGGTTCGCAAGGTCGGCGCCGGACATGCCGGTGGTGATACGCGCGACGCGCTGAAGATCCACGGAAGGGGCGAGCTGGAAACGCTTAGCGTGAACAGCTAGGACCGCCTCGCGGCCGCGCAAATCCGGGAGGTCGACAAAGACCTGACGGTCGAAACGACCGGGGCGAAGCAAGGCAGCGTCGAGCACGTCCGAACGATTGGTCGCGCCAATCACGATCACACCGGCCTGGCCGTCGAAGCCATCCATCTCGACGAGGAGAGAATTGAGGGTCTGCTCGCGCTCGTCGTTGCCGCCGCCGACACCGGCGCCGCGCTGGCGACCAACCGCGTCGATTTCGTCGATGAAGATGATGCAGGGGGCGAGTTTGCGGGCCTGCTCGAAGGTGTCACGGACGCGGGCCGCGCCGACGCCGACGAACATCTCAACGAAATCGGAGCCGCTGATGCTGAGGAAAGGCACGCCGGCCTCGCCGGCGACCGCACGAGCAAGCAGGGTCTTACCCGTGCCGGGAGGACCAACCATGAGGACGCCCTTAGGGATGCTCGCGCCAATCTTGGTGAAACGCTTGGGGTCTTTCAGGAAATCGACGATCTCTTTCACCTCCTCCTTTGCCTCATCGCAACCGGCGACGTCCTTGAAGGTCGTCGTCTCTTTGTCGGTGGAATTAAGACGCGCACGCGACTTGGCGAACTGCATCGCCCCGCGGTTGGCATTCTTCAGGAACCGGTACATCATGAACAACACGACTCCCGCGATGAGAAGCTGCGGCAGGACGGAAGTCAGGAACATGGTCATCCCGGTCTGCTCGACGACGTCACTAATCGAATCATTGGGAATATTAGCGCGCAATAGCTTGCGGTCATCCGGCGTGACGACGCCTTCGGAGATGAACCTGGCCTTCTCGCCCGCCTCGGCATTGGCGACGGCCAGTTCTCCGCTCAGCTGGGCCCAGCCTTCGCCCCCACTGCGGTCGCCACGGATCGACACGCTCTTGATCTTGTTGACCTTGGAGTAGTCCAAGACCTGCGAGATGGTCAGGCGCTGGGGCGCATTGGTGGACGTATTGCCCGGGATATTGAAAAGTGCGATAATGACGGCCATCAGGAACAACCAGACGAGCACAGGCTTGGCGTTCATGCGGGGGCCGTTCTTATTATCATCCGGCTGGTCGTTTTGACTCATGGGCAGAAAATTTAACCTAAGCAGGGGCCAAGCCAAGTCAACCGGAGAGCCCCCTTCGTCGGGCCCGCTAGACGCGCCGATTCAGCCGGGGGCAGACCAGGCACCCAAAGGATTTCTGCCCCAGAAAGGACAACCGGGAGAGCTTCCCGCCTTTCCGAGGGGATTTTGCGGTTGATGAGCAGGTCGGATAGTTTGGCCGAGCCGGGCGAACCAAGCGGGCGATAGCGATCGCCCTCGGCTCGTCCACGCCAGGCAAGAGCTGCGGCCGGGGCGATGACATAGACTTCCTTCGCCGGCGAAATGTCGCCGCGGGACAGACTTGCCCACAATGGCGCTTCGACGTCCACGACTTCAGCAAGTAAACCGCATTCATCATCGGCCTCTCCAATCGGCAAGGGTCGCTCGGAGGGACCGAAGGACGGAGCGTCCGTCAGAACGGAAAGTTCACCAGCCTTTACGCGGACGACCACCCCGCGCACGGCGGACCGGGCGTCGCTCCCGGCGACAATTGCGGATGCGAGCGGTAAGAGTGATTTCGTACTGGGGTCGACGACGCTGTGGTGATGCAGGAACTCACGTAAGCATTCTTGGGCCAGGGCTACAGGTCGATTCTTGAGCATGCCGACAGGCATGGTGCCGGCAGTTGAGACGACACAGCCAATTTCCCGCGCCCACTGCGCCAAGGCCATCTGGGCCTGACCGATAATGCGGGCAGAACGAGCGAACCCTTCAGCATATCCAACCCCTAAGGCTGCCTCACCCCCGTCGGCCAGCCAAGTGCGGATACGATTACGGGCCGCAATAGGTAAAGCGTTCGTCGCATCCTCGCGCCAAGGAATCCCGGTGGCCTGAAGCGAAACCAGTAGAGCAGGCTTCGCGATACCAGCAGCGATCAGCGGACGCCAGCGACGATGGCCATCACGAAACTCCTGCAGCGTGCGCGGAGCCGCTAGGCCCGCGAGGCCCGCGCCACGGGCAAGCCGGAGTAGCGCATTTTCGACGACGTCGTCGAGATGATGTGCAGTGCAAAGCAGTTCGAAACCGAGAGCCTGACGCTGTTCGGCGAAGAACGTATCGCGGGCTGAACGAAGCTCAGCCTCTGAAGCAGCGCCCTGCCCTTCGCGTGCACCCTGGGTGCAAGGTACACCAAGGGCGGCGCAAAGCGCCGCGACAAAACGGGCGTCCTCCGCCGAAACTTCGCCCCGCACGCGGTGATCGAAATGCAGGACGCGCAGACGTGGTCGCACGGCTTCGTCTGCCCAAAGCGCGCAGAGCAAGTAGACCGAATCCGCACCGCCCGAGACAGCCACGGCAATCGTGCCCTTTTCTTCGGGCGGCGATGGTAGGCGCGGCAAACGTAAGGCGGCCGCGCGCAAGGCTTCAGGAGTGGGCAGGCTCATCGGCACTCGGTCAGACTACGTCGCGCCGAAGCCCTGCCAATCCAAAGCGGACGTCAGAACGACAGCGTTTCCTTGCCGTACCAGCGACGGAGTGCTTCGGGCACGCGGACGGTGCCGTCGGCCTGGAGATTGTTCTCCAAGATGGCGGCGAGGACGCGCGGCAGACCGAGGCCGGAACCATTGAGGGTGTGGACGAACTCCGGCTTTCCATCCTTCGGGCGGAATCGTATCCCCGCACGTCGGGCCTGGAAATCCGTGAAATTAGAGCAGCTCGAGACTTCGAGCCAGCGCTTCTGGCCGCCGGCCCAGACTTCGAGGTCGTACTGTTTGCTGTGCGAGAAGCCGATGTCGCCGGCGCAGATCATTAGCACGCGATAAGGCAGGTTAAGCTTCTGGAGTAGACGCTCGGCGTCGCCGCGCAGGAGCTCGAGTTCTTCGAACGACTTGTCGGGGTGGGTCCACTTCACGAGCTCGACCTTATCAAACTGGTGCAGGCGATTCAGGCCACGCACGTGCGCACCCCAACTGCCCGCTTCGCGACGGAAGCACGGCGTGTAGCCGACGCGCTTCACCGGCAACGAGGCCTCTTCGATGATCTCGTCGCGGAAGAAATTCGTGACCGGCACCTCGGCGGTAGGAATCAGGTAGAAATCATCCGTCTGCGCATGGTACATCTGGCCCTCCTTGTCGGGTAGCTGGCCGGTGGCGGTGGCGGAGGCGGCATTGACGAGCAAAGGCGCGTGGACCTCGGTGTAGCCGTTGGTACCGGCCTCCTCGAGGAAGTACTGGATGAGCGCGCGAACGAGGCGGGCCATATCGCCGATATAGAATGGGAAGCCCGCGCCAGCGACCTTCACGCCGCGCTCGAAGTCGATGGCCTTATTGAACCAGGAAATATCCCAGTGAGCCTTGGCGGCCGGGGAGATCAGT
>CAIKWA010000006.1 GCA_903831005.1 uncultured Opitutia bacterium | reverse complement strand
GAAATCCCCAAATCTTATGAGCCGCAAGGCGTTGAACAGCAGTGGTACGACCGCTGGGTCGCGGCGGGTTGCTTCAAGGGCAAGGTAGACCACACCCGCGAATCCTTTGCGGTGATGATCCCTCCGCCGAACGTCACCGGCGTCCTGCACATGGGACACCTACTCAACAACACGCTGCAGGACATCATGGTCCGTCGCGCTCGACAGGAAGGCAAATCCGCCCTCTGGCTTCCAGGCACAGACCACGCTGGCATCGCCACGCAATCCCGCGTCGAAAAGGAACTCCGTCAGAAAGAAGGTAAAACGCGCCACGACCTCGGCCGCGAGAAATTCATCCAGGTGGCGTCCGAATGGCGCGATAAACACGGCGGCATCATCCTCGGCCAACTTCGCAAGCTCGGCGCTTCCTGCGACTGGGATCGCACAGTCCACACGCTCGACGCCGGCTACTCGCAGGCGGTACTGCAAACTTTCGTTACGCTCTACGAACGCGGCTACGTCTACCGTGGCAAGCGCATGGTCAACTGGTGCCCAGTCTCGCAGACGGGCCTCTCCGACGAAGAAGTGATTATGAAGCCCTCCAAGGGCTCGCTCTATCGTATGCGGTACGAGGTGGCCGAGATTCCTGGCACGTTCCTCGAGATCTCCACCACACGCCCCGAGACGATCCCGGGCGACGCCGCCGTCGCCGTCCACCCTGAAGATGAACGCTACAAGCACCTCATCGGTAAACACGTCTGGCGGCCCTTCCCTCGCGCCCAGATTCCAATCATCGGCGACGCCGCCGTCGAGAAGGAGTTCGGCACGGGCGTCCTGAAGGTCACCCCCGCCCACGACCGCACCGACTTCGACATCGGCAAACGCCACAACCTCCCGGTCGTCGACGTGATGAACCCCGACGGCACGATGAACGACGACGCCGGTCCGCTCGCGGGCATCGAACGCTTCAAAGCCCGCGCAATGGCCGAAAAACTGCTCGAAGAACTTGGTGCGCTGGTGAAGACCGAGCCCTACGAAAACACGGTGGGCCACTCCGAAAGGGCCGACGTACCCATTGAACCCCGCCTGAGCGAGCAGTGGTTCATCCGCTATCCGAAGATTGATGAAGCTAAGCGCGCCGTCACGTCGGGCATCATTAAGTTCCACCCGGAACGCTGGACGAAGACCTACCTCCACTGGTTGGAGAACATCCAAGATTGGTGCGTTAGCCGCCAGCTCTGGTGGGGGCATCGTATCCCGGTCTGGTACCGTAAGGGCGCCGACCGCAACGACCCGAAGAACCTCCACGTCTCCCTCACCGCCCCCGCCGACGCCGCCAACTGGGAGCAGGACCCCGACGTGCTCGACACGTGGGCTTCCTCCTGGCTCTGGTGCCTCGCGACCATCGGCTGGCGTAAGCCGGGCGAGACGACCGAAGAACTGAAGCACTGGTATCCGACCGGCGCTCTCGCAACCGGACCAGATATCATCTTTCTCTGGGTCGCCCGCATGATCATCGCCGGACTCGAACTGCACGGCCCGGAAAAGAAAACCCTCACCGATGACGAGATCCGCCAGCGCATCCCTTTCAAGCGGGTGTACTTCAACGGCATCATCCGCGATAAGCTCGGACGCAAGATGTCCAAGTCGCTCGGCAATTCGCCCGAACCCCTCGACCTTATCGCCAAGTTCGGCGCCGATGGACTCCGCTTCGGCCTGCTCTCCATCGCCCCCAAGGGCCAAGACATCCTCTTCGACGAAGATCGCGTCGGCCAAGGCCGTAACTTCTGCAACAAGCTCTGGAACGCCGCCCGCTTCCGTCAGATGTCTGGCCCCATGGCCGACAACTCGACGCTCGCCGCCGTGGTCAGCCGCCTCAAGGCGTCGCAACTCGACGACGACGACTTCGCTATCCTGCAGGGCCTCGCCGAACTAACCGATAGCACAACCAAGAACCTGGACGAACACGAGTTCACCGCCTACGCGCAGGGGCTCTACTCCTTCTTCTGGGGCGACTTCTGCGATTGGTATGTCGAAGCGTCCAAAGCACGACTCAAGGATCCAAGCCTCGTCGACAACTGCCTTGCGGTCCAGGACCTCGTCCTTCGCCAGTTCCTCCTGCTTCTCCACCCGGTCGCTCCGTTCATCTCCGAGGAACTTTGGCACCTGTTGGGCTACGGCACGGAGAAAGACTTCATCCAGAACCATCACACCGGTTCCGGCGGAGATCTCCTCCGCGTCCTTCGTGAAAACGGCATCAAGCTTAGCGCCGCCAAGGTGGCTGATGTCGCCCTGCTCCGCGAGTTCGTCGCCTCGGTCCGCGGCCTCAAGTCGCAGGCCAATCAGGCGACGCGCCGCGACTCGGTCGTCACGATTGTCGCCAAGGACCCCGCGGCGAAAGCGCTGCTCCAGTCGAACCGCGATAAGGTCAGCAGCATGGCTGGACTGGCTGAAATCACCTTCGCTGATGATGCGGGTGACCGTACCGGTTCGCTTAACTCCCTCGGCACAGTCTTACTCGAGCTCTCCGGCACCGTCGATGTCGCCGGGGAAAAGATCCGCCTCGCCAAGGAACTTGTGAAACTCGAACAAGCGGTGGCCGCCGGCGAAGCCAAGCTGACCAACGAAGCCTTCGTCTCAAAGGCTCCGCCTAAAATCCTCGAAGGCGCCCGTAAGCAGCTCGATGACGCCAAGGCCAAGCGCGACGAGATTGCGCGCATGCTCGCCTCGCTCGGTTAAGATGATCGCGACCAGGTTTCACCCCGATAAACAAACCGCCGCGCAGGCGATTGCCCGGGAGATAGCCGACCTGATTCAGATACGCTCGAAATCGGGCAAGTCGACCGTCCTAGGCTTAGCGACAGGCTCTACGCCTCTGCCGCTCTACGCTGAACTCATCCGCCTTCATCGTGAAGAGGGCGTGAGTTTCCGTTCAGTCATCACCTTTAATCTGGACG
>CAIKWA010000005.1 GCA_903831005.1 uncultured Opitutia bacterium | reverse complement strand
CTCGTCCTTCCTCCTCCAGATTTATATCCTGATGATTCCCCCCCATAATACTCTTTGTCTGTATACTAGCTAGCGGCACGGCGCCTGCGGCGAAGGTGACGGCGGGAATGCCTCGGGCCAGTAGGTCATAGCGCACTAAGCTATCGTCGATCATGGGTGAGACACGAGGCCGCCGGATTGAGTGTAGCCAGTCCTCCTTAAAGGGATGGAAGAATGGGTTGGCGATCAGTTGCAGGTTTCCGATGCGTCCAGCAGCGTGCGGGGTCATGCGTTCATAGTAACCGTTGCCCCGGCCGGCGCCGGCTCTTTGGACATAGCGTCCACGCCACGCTCCATTGAACCCCCATCCGCCTTGGCTTCGCTCCATCGCCACGGTGGCTAGTGATCTATTCCAGCCGACTCCCTTAAGCATTTCCTGGGTCTTCCAGGCTCCGTAATCAAGAGTGCGGCCAGACCAAAGTGTGGAAAGAATCGAGGCGGAATCAATCGCGACCGGGCAGATGGTGATATCCTCTCCCGGCGAGTAGAAGTTGGTCAGAATCGTAGCTGTGCGGACACGGCTGAAACAATTCGTCCAAGCATAGTTACTCCGTCGGTCAGACGCTGCGAAGATCTTGTGCCAATCGGAGGCGAACAGACGTCGCGGGTAGCCTTGCCACTCCCTTTCGGTCATCTGGGTCAGTTGGGTCTCGTCGCCGGTAAAGCCGGTAATGGCTTCCGTCGGCAGCGCCGCATTGAGCATGAAATAGCGAGCTGGGGTGAGCCCCGCTTGGATGGCCTGACAGGCCACGACATTACCAAGGCTATGGGCGGCCACGACGGTCCTTGCTTGATCGAGGAACCCTAGGCTCCGCGACAACTGGTCGCCGCTTTGAAACGCATGAAACACGCCCTTATGATAATCCAGGCCGGTGTCGCCGTTCCACGTGACGCCGACGAAGCGGGCTTGGCCCCCTAGGACGTAGAGACGCTTGAAGGTCTCGGCGTGCCAGCCGCGGGCGCTTTCGGCGTCGACGTTATAACCATGGAGTAGCACGAACCACCGCCCATTGGTTTCCGCGTCTGGTAGGCCGGAGGGTTCGATAACTTCCGTCTGGCGACCGGCTTTACGCGGAGCGACTGGCCGCCCCGTGAAGTCTTTAGCGCCATGGTTAAGGCTGACATGGCGGTACATCGTTTCGACCGGTCCGATGGCCAAGGGCAACTCTACTGATGTCACTACCTTGCCGCCGTCTTCAATCTCAAGGATGAGCGGCTTGGACGTCCCTTTGCTGGCTTCAATCAGGATGACGCCTTGGTTGAGCTTGGTGATACGCTCAATGAAGCTCGGCGATACCTCGATTCGCCCACGAGCATCGGGCAGGCTGACGATGGCGTCGGCCAGAGGACGGATTCCATCAATCGTGTACGATAGGATATCCGGGTCGCGATGAATCGAGTCTACAGAGAGAGCGTCCAGGCAAGTTTCCGCCACCTGCAGGGCGGCGGTTTCGTTGCGAAGATAATAACGGTAGCCCTCGCTTGGCTTGAAGAGCTTCGCCAGAGGACGGATGTTCAGGTTGACCGCGAAGAAGTCCACGAGGTCACGCAGGCCATTTACCCCTGGCCGATCCGTATCTGCATTTCCTTTGGCCTGACCAGGTTGATCCGCGCGTTCCTGGCACTCGCCTTCGTCGTGATCATCATTGATCCAGAACCGGAAAGGCTTACCGACGGACGGGCGTTCATCTGGCGCGATGGCGCCATCTCGATTGGCGTCGACTTCCAGTCCCGCCTTAAGGACGCAGACCTGGAGCGCTACATAGTCTTCCTGGTCGCTTCGGTCAGGAAGGATGTGGATTCTTAGCGGCAAGCCTTCGTCAGACTTATGTAGGTCGAAATTAAGACCGAATTTCTTCCAACTTGGTCCAACGGGGTAGGGCGTCTTCCGGACCAAGATGGTCCTACCTCCCTCCAGCTTGATCGTGACGGTGTAAGTCTGAAGTACGCCATTCGTATTAATGGTCGTTCGGTGTTGCCAGGTAAGGACGTAGGAGCCCGCTTTGAAATTCTTGCCTGATAAGTCGGCTGCCAGGTGTTCTGGCGCGCTGGGCGGGGCATAATATCTGACAGATTGGAAGGGTTCATCTCGGCCTGGCTGGATTCCGGTGGGGCCACTCGATTTTACGTATAGAGAGGGTAGCGGCAGGTATTTTTGCTGCGTGGGGATTTTGCCGGCGGCTTGGCCTGCCACGATTACACTATTGCCGATCGGCCGATCCTTGGGGTCATTAGGGTCGGAGTCCGCCAGCAGTTCTGCCATGTCGTCATATCCGTCCCCATCCGTGTCGGCCGCATAGGGATCGGTCCCAAGGTCAGCCTCGAGGTCGTCGTCCAGTCCGTCTTCATCCGAATCAACCACCGCAGGCTTCCCGGCCGGAAGCCCCGTCGTAGAGGCAGCCACGCCAGGCTGATGGGAGAGCAGAAGAATAAGTATGCTTAAAGCGATGTTCCGCTGAAGAGGTGTGCACATGGCACGCTTCAGCGTAATCCATCCGGGCTTTAAACAATCCCTGGAGTCTAAGGTTCTTATGATGAGAAGACGCCTTCACAGTCGAAGCGGGAAGCACCCTCATGATTTATGGCTGGCATCGGGCTTTTAATCCGTCCCGAAAGAGGTTCGCTTAGTTGACCCTGCAACCTCTCGGGTTTCATAGTGTCGGTATGCGACTGCCCCGACGTATCTCCGCCTTTGCTTGCCTTTGCTTGGCGGCGGCCGCGTGTGCGCAGGTCGGCGACAAGGCCGGCGAAGCCCAGGTGCCGATTG
>CAIKWA010000004.1 GCA_903831005.1 uncultured Opitutia bacterium | reverse complement strand
TACATCCCCAGCACGCCACTCCACATCGTCAAGGACGGCCAGTTCTACGGCTTCCTGAGCGACAAGCTACCCAAGGAAAAGTACCCCGCCCCGATCGCCGAACCGCTCACCTGGATCCCCCATGCGGTCAACGCCTCCGCCCTTTCACAGGTCTGGCTCTTCGACGCCAAGATGGGCGCGCTCAATGACGTGATGGTACAAATCTGTTTCAACAAGCCCGACCTCCTCCGTGTGCTCTGGAATCATCGCGGCTCCCGCCCGCAGGCCAGCGTCGTCAGCATCGCCAGCGACTTCGCCACCCCGCCCCTCAACGGCTCGGTCAATCCGGCCGACGGCCAGCTGTACATCGCTGGCTTCCAAATTGCCGGCTGGGGCAACACGCTGAAGACGCTCACCGGTATCGAACGCGTCCGCCACACCGGTGCGCCCTCGTTGACGCCCCGCGAGGTCATCCCGACGGACCGCGGCATCCTCCTTCGCTTCGACGTCGCCCTCGATCCCGCCAAGGCGACGAACCCCGACAACTATTCCTTCGCGACCTGGCACTACAAGCGGGCCTTCACCTACGGTTCGGCTCAGTACAAGGCCGATGGCAAGACCGGCAATGATTGGCTCACCGCCAGCAGCGCTTACCTGAGCACGGACGGTAAGAGCGTCTTCATCGGCGTCCCGGGGCTGAAACCCGTTGAACAGCTGCGCATCGGCTGGGCGCTCGCTTCCGCCGCTGGTGCCGAGATGCGCCAGAACGCCTACACGACCCCGTACGAGTTCACGAAGTTCGATCCCGTCGCCGAAGGCTTCGGCCCGCTCGAGATCGATCTCACGCCGCGTGCCGCCGCCGCGAAGAAGGCCGAAGTCGTCTCCGCTGACGAAGGCAAGAGACTAGCCACGATGTTCGGCTGCATCGCCTGCCACTCCGTCACGGACACGACGATGATCAACGTCGGCCCGACTTGGAAAGGCCTCTTCGGCTCCAAACGAGATTACGTGACCGACAAGGGCAAGAAAGGTTCGCTCACCGCGGATGCGCGCTACCTCCGAGAATCCATCCTCGAGCCTAACGCCAAGAAGCACGCCTCCTTCATGAAGTCGGAATTCGCCATGCCTAGCTTCGCCGGCGTGCTTTCGGACGCGCAGATCGATTCCATCGTCCTTTACATCAAGACGCTGAAGTGACCGAGGGCGGTTGTTTCTCGCAACTCCTCGGCGGTCTGGCTGTTAGATAGGTATGCCCACCCCGCGCACGTCCCTCCTGACCCTACTCTGCCTGGTCGCCTGTCAGGCCCTCTCCGCCGCCGACCTGAAGCTGCCAGCTCTCTTCTCCGACCACATGGTCCTCCAACGCGACAAGGCCGTCGCAGTCTGGGGCTGGGCCGATGCCGAGGAAGAGATCACCGTCGAGTTCGCTGGCCAAAAGAAGAATGCCAAAGCTGATGCGTCCGGCAAATGGTCGCTCCGACTCGACCCGCTGACGGCCAGCGCCGAAAACCGCAAGCTGACCGCCACGGGCAAAGACGGTCGCAAGGCTGAGGTCTCCGACGTGCTCGTCGGCGACGTCTGGCTCGGCTCTGGCCAGTCGAACATGGCGATGACCGTCAATCGCGCGAAAGATTTCGAGAAAGAGATGACTGCGGCGAACTTCCCGCTGATCCGTCATTTCAAGGAAGAATCCGCCGGGGCCGCCAGCGCCCAAGCCCAAGCCAAAGGCAAATGGCTCGCGTGTACGCCCGAAAACGTCGGCGGCTTCTCCGCCGTCCTCTACTTCTTCGGCCGCGAAATCCATCGCGAAGTCGGCGTCCCGGTCGGATTGATCAACACCTCCGTCGGCGGCACGCCGATCGAATCATGGATCTCACCGGAAGCCCAGGAGGCCAGGCCCGCGCTCAAGGCCGCCTTGGACGCCCAGGACGCCGCCAGCCCGAAGATCGACCTGGAGAAAGCCAAGGCCGACTACGCCGCCGAGCTCAAGAAATTCAAGGCCGCCAAGGCCAAGGCCGCCGCCGAAGGCAAGAAGGCCCCGCGCCCGCCTCGTAACGTCGCCCTAGCCGCCGAGCGTAAAGGCACCTACGGTGGCCTCTTCAACGGCAAGGTCGCTCCGCTCGTGCCCTTCACCCTCAAGGGCATGCTCTGGTATCAAGGCGAGGCGAACTCGTCCGACGTACGCGCGCCGCTCTACGCGGAACAACTCTCGACGCTCGTCACCGACTGGCGGGCCCGCTGGGGCGAAGAACTGCCCTTCGCCTGGGCGCAGCTCCCGAACTTCTCCCGTCCGGGCGAAGGCTGGCCGCTGATGCGTGAAGCGATGCTCAAGACCCTCGTGTTGCCGAAGACGGGCATGGCCGTGACGATCGACATCGGCGAGGCGAAGGACATCCATCCGAAGAACAAGCAGGAAGTCGGCCGTCGGCTCGCCCTCTGGGCCCTCGGCACGGTCTACGGCAAGAAGGTCGCCGCCACGAGCGGCCCGTTGCCCGTCGGGCATGAGGTCAAGGGCGCCGAAGTCATCGTCACCCTCTCCCATGCCGACGGCCTGAAGACCCGCGATGGCGGTGCCGTCAAAGGCCTCCAGCTTGCCGGCGTCGACAAGCAGTGGAAGCCGGCGAGCGCCAAGATCGATGGCGCCAAGCTCATC
>CAIKWA010000003.1 GCA_903831005.1 uncultured Opitutia bacterium | reverse complement strand
TGTACGATCACCGGCGTCAGGCCTACACGCTCTACGCCAAAGGGCGGACGCCAGGGATGACCTGGATCCAACTGGAACCGTGGCGCGATGGTGATGGCCTCGCGTTGCTTCATCGTGCGGCCAGGATGGTCATGCAGAAAGCGGATGTCCTCCGCCTTCAGCGCCTCGTCGTAGATTTGCAGCTCGTCGAGCAGTCCGCGTAGATGCGAGCGCACATAGCGCCAAGCATCGCCATCCGCGCGGCAGCCGATCCGCAGCACGCTATCTGGTGCATCGGGCTTGAGCGTGAAATCGCCGCCCCGTAGGCTGCCTTTGTCCGCCGGAGTCTTGCCCTGACCGTCCAGATAGAGCATGAAGTGCGGAGTCTCCTTCGTGCGATACGTCACCGCGATGTGATGCCATCCGCCGTCATTCGGGACGAGGCCGTTCGAGGCGCGGAAGTTCGTGATCCACTCGCCTTGGCCCTCGCCATGCACCTGCATTCCCTCGATGCCGAAGACGCCGAAGAACTTGTCCGGCGCGGCGGTCAGGTCGGCGCGGCCTTTGAACAGCACCGGCATCTCTGCGTAGTAGTTTCCCACGTTGACCCAGGTCGCGACGGTGAAGTCGCGGCTGAAGTCGATCGCCGAAGGATTCGCCAGCTCGATACCCGCGTTGACCTTCTCGATCACCACGGCCTTGCCGGCGCGTCCGGGCGCGAACGAGGGTGCGAGCTTGGGATCGACCGGTCGACCGTTGTGCTGACCGGTCGCGTCTTTCAGGTCGCTGTCGAAGCGGAAATGCGCGACGAGGTCAGCGCGGGCCGGGGTGGAAAGCAGCAGGGCGGAGAGAAGGGGGAGGGTTTGTTTCATAATCTGGTTCATTGCCAAAATGAGCGAGGCTCACTTCGCCGTCTCCAGGACGGGCTGTATCTCGACGAAGTTGACCATGGTCTGCTGGCCCGCCGGGCCTCCGGGTTCGCCGGTCTTGGTCCAGTCGCTGAGGGTCAGCGTCGCCGCCGGGCTCGTGGCGCGGAAGCGCAGCCAGTGGTAGGTCATCCAGAACGGCGGCTTGCCTGCGACTTTCGCATACGCGGCCAGTGCGGCGGGGAAGTTGTGACTGATGAACGGATGGCTGAAACCGCCGGGCTGGACTTCGGCGCCGTCCAGCGTGATCGACAGTCCATGCTGGTCCTTGCGTGTCTTGCCGGCCTGGAGGTCCGCGTGATCACCGGTGAATACCTTGAGGGAATAGAGCCGGCCGGGGGTGAGGCCTCGCAACTGCTGGCTGACTTCATTCGGGGCCTTGGCGCTGCGCGTCAGCACGGCGAAAGTGTCGCCGATGCCGACCTTTCTCGGATAGCGCCCTTCGATGGTGCCGTAGCCGGCGAAGGTGGCCGTGGTGACGGAGCCTGGTTCGGCCGGCCGGGCGTCCCAGCCCTGCGTGCCATCGGTGAAGTCCCCGTTCACGATATGCTTCAGCTCGTAGGGATCGCTCAGCATCCGCCCCGTCTTTCCTTCGATGCAATAGTGGCGTAGCAGCATGCCCATGCAATGCAGGATCTCCTCGTCCACGTTGTGCGAGCGGTAGGCCTCCGCGCCCCAGAGCCCGAAGTATTCCGGATTCGTGGCGAGCGCCTGCATCTGCATGTCGAGGTGCACGCGGAAGTCCGCCTGCGGGCAACGGTTCGTGCTCATGGTTCCCAAGCTCGAGTACGAGAGCACCAAGATCATGCGTCGCACCGAGCCGGGACTGGCGGCCTCGTACTTGCTCGTGACCTTGGCGAAAGCATTACGGATGGCGATGAGGTTCTCTGGCTCGGTGGGCATTTCTCCGAGGTACACTTCTTCCTTGAACGGCCACCCGTTACCTAGGACCGTCTTGAGGAAGGGGCGGTCTTCCGCGTTCGCCCCGCGCGTACTGGCGAACCAGGGCACCCATGACTTACCCGCATAGGCCGGGTGGTCCGCCAGGTCGGCAATCGACGCCGTGGTCATGCGCACGATCTCGGCGGATGGGCCGCTTCCCGCATACTCATCCACGCTGATGCCGGTGAACTTATCCAGGGTGAAGGTCGGTCGCGCGGGCCAGCCGGTGGGCTTGCCGGGGTGGAGCCATACCTCCCGCATCTTATCGACGGTCCATGCCTGCTTGTCGATCAGGCCAGGGGCTTGGACGTGGGGCATCCAATGCTTACCTTGCGCCAGCCATTCCTTGTGCTCAGGCGTGTCCACCACGACGCTTTCGATCGTGTTGACGTTAGGCAGCATATGCTTGCTCAGGCGTTCCCAAGTGTGGGGGCCGAAGGGCTCGATTCTTTGACCGCCTGGGGCGTTAGGCCAATAGATGTTGTAAACCAGCGCGGGGATCGCCCGTACGATTAGTTCGGATGGTTGCCCGCTCACCTCTAGGACATGTTTGCCCGCCGGCAAGAGACGCATGGCTTCGGAGGCAGGCTTGTCGATCTCGGACGTGAGCAGGGAGGCGTCGTTCATCTTCAACGCGCAAGCTCCGGCGGCCCTGAACCAGACCCAGCCATCGCGTGGATTCATGAACTCGATGCGGCTCTGGCCGAGCAGCCCTCGGCTGCGGGCATCCATGAGCTCGCTGGCCAGGTTGTTGAGCACCCGGACTTGCTGCTTGTCACCAGGCAAGACGGTCGCCAGGCGTTTGGTGCTGATCGTGGCCCGTCCTCCTGCGTCGAGCAGGCTGACGTGCAGGTCATAAGCGCCCCACGGGAGATGGCGCACGTCGAGTTCGAATTTCGTGGCGGCGGTCGGGCCGCGCACCTCGTGCCGCAGCGCTTCCTTCCCGGTCTCGCGTGAGACCAGTCGTGCCTCCATCGTGCTGGCGCGCAGCAGCTCGCTCGGCAGCACGAATCTGACTTCGGCTTTCACGCGCTCGGAGCGGCCGGAAGGCATGCCGGCCTGCCAAGGGTCCTGAACCGCGACCTGTAACGGCTCGATGCATAGGTTTGACCAGGCACGGGTGACTGACTGGACGTCGATTATTTCTCCATCGCTGGTCTTCGCCGTGAACTTGCCGGCGTCCGACGCATCGTCACGCACATACATGTCGGTGCGATTCCGCCAGATCGGCTTCAGCGGGAGGCCCACCTCGACGGTCGCCTCGGAGCCTGGAGGTAATTCGACGATGGGCGGAACCGACCGCAAGCCGGCGAGCTCGACGCGCTTAGGCTCGTCGCTCGCGTTGCTCACCCTGACGGTCGCAAGCCCGCGCGGGGCTCCGTGCGTCAGGTCGCAGACGACGGATCCCGGACGGACCGTGACCCCTTGCAGCACCTCTTCGACTTTGACTTGATCCAGCCAGAGCTCTCCTGCGCCGTTTTCGACGAAGATAGCGAGGGTGTATCTCTTCTCTTCCGGTTTCCAGTCAACCTTGATGGTTTTCTCCACGAGCTGCCAATCCGACGTCCCTTTGAACTCATTCAGCACGATTCCGAACTGTGTCGGCCAACCGTAAGGGACGAGCGTCACGTAGACGCGCTTGCTCGAGAAATCCTTGGTCTTGAACTGGGCGGATACCTTGTAGGTGCCTCCGGAAAGCACGGGGATTTCCTGCTGCATCAAGAATTTCTTCGTCTCCGTGACCTTGATGCAGCGCAGCCCGGCTTTGCCCCCTTCCGACTCGAATCTCAAAGCGTCAGCGCCAGCATCTATGAACCAGTCTTTCGGCACGATGCCTCCTGATTCGAAACCCGGGTTCTCGACCAGATTGGCACCGCGCATGCCGTGGGCGGGTTTGTCGACTTCGTTCGAGGCGGCGCGCTTGCCTGTCAACGGCTCTGCATCCGCAGCATGGAGCGCGTGGAGAGATGCGAGCAGGGATGATAGAAGAATGAGAAGGTGTTTCATGATGGTGAATATTGGTTATCGGTTCAGCCCTTCTTCTCCGTGCTTCTTGATCCAATCGCGCATCCACGGGGCGCTGGGGACGCCTTGGTCGATCCCGGCGAGGCCGAGGATGACGAGGTCGGAGACACGGCCTTCTTTGAGCCACTTCAGGCCGAGGCTGCACTGGTGTTCCATGAGGTCCAGCGGCACGGGTTGCCCCATCACGTAGGCCTTGTCATCGGCCTTTGCAGGATCCTTGTCCCAGTACCCCCAGAGATAGATACCCAGCGCGATGCGGCAGGTCTTCGGCTTGAGGGATTCCAGCAAAGCCAGGTTCTTCTCCAGGTCGCGCAGGTCGGCGCTCTTCGCCGTCCAGAGCACGACCACGTCAAAATGCTTCATCTGGTCCGCCAGCGGCGGCACGCAGTCCTTGAAGTCAGGGTGCTTCCGGTCGAATTCCTGGGTGTAGATGGTCGTCCAGACCTCCATCGGGCGACCTACCTTCCCGAGCTGGTCGCGCATGGATTTCAACTGCGTCTCGGTCATCGCCGGCGTGCCGACCGTCGTCCCGTCGGCACGTTTGGTGTAGGGTCTGGTGACGAAGTCGTCGAGGTAGATGCCGCTGAGGTTGGGGTAACTCTTCGCCAAGGTGACGATATCCGGAACCTCCCCCAAGCCGCCGAGCCCTCCTGATCCGACGGCAGCCCACTGGACGCGTTTCAGAGGCTCGAAGGAAATGGCGTACTGCTCCTTGGTGGTCACCGTTTTCCAGGCCTTCTCCCGCGACATAGCCGGGGGTTGGTTCCACGGCTGCGTGATGAACATCAGGTTCGGCACGCCGAGCCAGAAAGCGCCCTCGGCCGGTGTGATCCGCGAGCCGCCCCGGTAGCCCGCGCCCTCGTAAAAAAGGCGCGGCCCGTCGGCCGGGACGGCGAATAGCCAGAGACGGTCACGGACGGTGGCGGGCACGGCTTGCTGTGCGTCGGCCATGAGCGGGGACAGCGACAGCAGTCCGAGCAGGAGGGTGAGGGTGGCTTTGATCCGGCAGGGTAAGGTCGCCATGGTCCTTCATGTTTGTCACGCGTCGGCCTGCTCACAACCGAATGGTCTTGTAAAGTTGTTGATTGGATTATTTCTAAAACATCGTGAGCCGCAGCGGAAGACGACTGATTGATCCGAGCCTGATCGAGTCCGGCGACGTCGTGCTGCATGGGGCAGACATCGGACTGCCCATGCTCGAATACCTGGCGCTTAGCCGCCGGGCGGACTCCCGGCCGATCAGATGGCATGCCCACGACGGCCACGAGATCCTCGTGCTGCTGCGCGGCTCGACCAGCTACGAGTTTCTGGAAGGCAAGAAGGTATCGCTGTCGGGCGGCCAGTTCATGCTGGTTCCCGCCGGAACGAGGCATCGCGGCGTGAAGTCGCGGCGGATGCCTTCGACCCTTTGCGCGATCCTCTTCAAGCCCGCCAAGCCGCGTCGCGGCGTTTGCCAGTTCCTGCCTAAGGAATCGGCCTGGATGGAGCGGCAATGCCGTGAGTCGGTGCCAGGGGCCCGCCGGCTGAGTGACGGTCAGCGACAGATGGTGCAATCCCTTGCCAAGATCCTGCATCAGGCCCCCGCCCGACCGTGGGGTTGCGATGTCGGCGCCTCGTTGCGCCTGTTGGTTTCCTCCCTGATCCTGGAGTCCGTGCGCTCGGCGAGGCAGTCGGTCGAGTCCACGCCCGCCGAGCGGATCACGCGTGTCGTCCTCCATCTGGAGCGGTATTTCGACCGGCCCATGCAGATCTCCGACCTGACCGAGATCGCGAATTACAGCCGCGCCAGGCTTTTCACCCTCTTCAAGGAGGAGACCGGCCTGAGTCCCAATGACTGGCTGCAACGTCGTCGGGTGGAGGCCGCCACCGCGTTGCTGCGCACCACGGACCGAAAGCTCGAAGACATCGCCGCCGCCTGCGGCTTTTCTTCGGCGGCCTATTGTTGTCAGGTCTTCCGAAAGTACACGGGCAAGACGCCTGGACAGCACCGGGTAAGGTAAGCATCGACGGGAGTCCCGGTCCGGAGTCGTTCTGCTGTCACCGCCGCGCTCAAGTCAGGCGACTGAGCCGCGAGCTCCGTGATATTTTTCGACAAAAAGGCCCGCCAGACGAATCTGGCGGGCCTGAGGGCCGGGATGGTAGGCGGTTTACTTCTTGGCGAGGTCGAAGCGGTCGAGCTCCATGACCTTGGTCCACGCGGCGACGAAGTCATGGACGAGCTTCGTCTTGCCGTCGGCGCTGGCGTAGACCTCGGACAGGGCGCGGAGCTGCGAATTGGAACCGAAGACGAGGTCGACGGCGGTCGCGTTCCACTTCACCTGGCCGGTCTTGCGGTCGCGGCCTTCGAAGAAGTGCTCGCAGATCTTGGCCTTCTCCCAGACCACGGACTGGT
>CAIKWA010000002.1 GCA_903831005.1 uncultured Opitutia bacterium | reverse complement strand
ATCTCCTCGTCGGTGAGCTCGAGCTGCGAGTTCACTTGCGGCATGGGGGACTGGCTGGCGATGGAGAAGCCAAGCATGGTCCAAGCCTGATTGACCTGATCAGGGGTGAGCGGTTTCACGATTTTTGCGGGGGGAGGAGTGGGAGTCGCGGCGGCGGGTTTCGGCGCATCGGCGGCATGGAGAGATGCGACGGCGACGGCCAGCGCGGCGAGGACGGGGTATTTCATGGGAGAGGGAGTTGCTAGCCGATTCAGGCCTTCGGGGGAAGCACCTTTGCGTGCTCTTGCAAAGAACTGACCGTGAGCGGGTGCTCGCGCAGGGAGCGGATACCCAGGACTGCAGCGCGGGCTGCGTTCATCGTGGAGGCCATGTATACGCCCCGGAGCACGGCTTCGGAACGCATCGCGTTCTCATCCTTGCGGGGGAGCATGCCGGCGGCGGTATTCACTATCATCTGCAGCTGGCCGTTCTTCAGGAGGTCGAGCGCGTTAGGGCGGGCACCTTCGGAGATCTTGCCGAGCTTGGTGACCTTGACGCCGGCGGCCTCGAGGGCCGCGGCGGTGCCGCTGGTGGAGTAGATATTGAAACCGAGCGAGGCCAGGTCGCGGGCGACGGCGACGGCGCCATCCTTGTCGCGGTCTTTGACGGAGAGGAAAGCATTACCAGCGGTGGGCAGTGCGGGCTGCGCTGCCATCTGCGCTTTGGCGTAGGCCATGCCGAGATCGTCGTCGCAACCCATGACTTCTCCCGTGGAACGCATCTCGGGCGAGAGCGCGACGGGGGCGCCGGGGAAGCGACTGAACGGGAAGACGGATTCCTTGACGGACCAATAGGGCGGGCGGATTTCGCGGGTGAAGCCGAGGTCCTTGAGCTTGGCGCCGAGCATGCAGAGCGAAGCGAGTTTCGCGAGCGGGACGCCGATAGCCTTCGACACGAACGGGATTGTCCGCGAAGCGCGCGGGTTAACCTCAAGCATGAACACGATGCCGTCCTTGATCGCGAACTGGATATTCATCAGGCCGATCACCTTGAGGCGCTTGGCGAGGGAATGGGTGATGCGGCGGACTTCGTCGACGAGCGCCGGCGAAAGGGAGTGCGGAGGGAGCACCATGCCGGCGTCGCCGGAGTGCACGCCGGCGTGCTCGATATGCTCGAGCATGCCCCCGATGACGGTGGTCTCGCCATCGGAGATCGCATCGACGTCGAGTTCGATGGCGTCTTCGAGGAACTTGTCGAGTAGCACCGGCTTGCCGGGGGCGACGTCGAAGGCTTCGCGCACGACGGACTTCAGTTCGTCCATGCCGTAGACGATGAACATGCCGCGTCCACCGAGGACGAAGGACGGACGGAGGAGGACCGGGAAGCCGATCTCTTCGGCGGCCAGGTAGGCTTCTTCAGCCGAGAGGGCGGTCTTGTTGACTGGCTGGCGGATGCCGAGCTCAATGAGGATGTCTTTAAACTGCTGGCGGTCCTCGGCGAGCGCGATGCTGGCGGGCGAGGTGCCGACGACCGTGACGCCGGCGGCTTCGAGGTCGGCGGCGAGATTGAGCGGGGTCTGCCCGCCGAACTGGACGATGGCGCCGACGCACTGCTCGGTGCGGTAAATCTCAAGGATATCCTCCAGGGTGAGCGGCTCGAAGTAGAGGCGGTCGGAAGTGTCGTAGTCGGTCGAGACCGTCTCGGGATTGGAGTTCACCATCACCGTCTCGTAACCCGCGGCGCGGAGAGCGTAAGAGGCATGGACGCAGCAGTAGTCGAACTCGATGCCCTGACCGATACGGTTCGGGCCGCCGCCGAGGATCATCACTTTTTTCTTGGCGGACGGACGGACCTCGGACTCGTCGCCGTATGACGAGTAGAAGTAAGGCGTAAAGGATTCGAACTCCGCAGCACAGGTGTCAACGAGACGGAACACCGTCTTGATGCCAGCGGCGTTACGCTGCGAGTAGACAGTGGCAGGCGCGATGCCAGTCGCGTGGGCGATTTGGCGGTCGGCGAAGCCGGCTTCCTTGGCCTGGCGGAGCAGGTCGGTGCCGACGGACTTTCCAGCGGCCTTGAGGGCGAGCTCGATATCGACGATGCCGCGCAACTGGCGGAGGAACCAAGGGTCGATCTTGGAGAGGTCGAAGATTTCCTTCTCGGTCAGGCCGGCGAGCATCGCGTAGCGGACGAAGAACGGACGTTCCGGATTCGGGCGGGCGAGGCGCGCGCGGATCTCGGTGAGGTCGGTGAAGGCGGCATCGCCGAACTTGCCGCCGCAGCCGAAGCCCCAGGCGCCGATTTCGAGGGAGCGGAGGGCTTTCTGGAAGGATTCCTTGAACGTACGACCGATGGCCATCGCCTCGCCGACGGACTTCATCGCGGAGGTGAGGGTCGTGTCGGCGCCGACGAATTTCTCGAACGTGAAGCGCGGGATCTTCGTGACGACGTAGTCGATGGTCGGCTCGAAGCAGGCCGGCGTGGACTTCGTAATATCGTTCTGCAGCTCGTCGAGCGAGTAGCCCACGGCGAGCTTGGCGGCGATCTTCGCGATCGGGAAGCCCGTGGCCTTGGAAGCGAGGGCGGACGAACGCGACACGCGCGGGTTCATCTCGATGACGATCATCCGGCCGTTGGCCGGGTTGACGGAGAACTGGATGTT
>CAIKWA010000001.1 GCA_903831005.1 uncultured Opitutia bacterium | reverse complement strand
GCAAAGTTGTTTGACGAAGGCAACCATCCCGATTGAGAAGGACGACCCAGCGCCATGCTCGTACACCTGTTGCGCACCAAACTTCTCCGAGCCGAGGTCACCGCGGCCCGGCTCGATTACGAGGGCTCCTTGGCCATCGATAGGGAGCTTATGGCCCTCGTTGGGATGCTCCCCTATGAGAAGATCCTGGTCGGCAACCTTGCCAACGGGGAACGCTTCGAGACCTACGCCATCCCCGCCCCGGCCGGAACCCGTGAGGTCTGCTTGAACGGCGCAACGGCCCACCTAGGCAAACCCGGAGACCTACTGGTCATCATGACCTTCACTCAGGTGGAAGAATCTGCCGCCTCGACCTGGAAACCCCGGACTGCCACCCTTGCCGAGGGTAACCGACGTATCGTCCGCCTCGAGAACCCCGAAGTCCCTACCTCCCTTCTGACTACCTTCCAAAGATGAGCTATCGTCTCTATATACCCGGCCCCCTCACCGTCTCCGACTCGATTGTCCAGGCCATGGGTAAGCCCATGGTCGGCCACCGCTCCGGCGACTTCGTCAAACTGTACAATGACATGCAGCCCCGCCTGCAGACCATGTTCTTCACCCAAGACCCGGTCTACCTGGCCACCAGTTCCGCCTGGGGGGTGATGGAAGGCGCCCTCCGCAACGTTTGTCGTAAGGGCGTGCTTAACTGCATGAATGGCGCGTTCTCCGACAAGTGGAACGATGTCGCTAAGCGCTGCGGTAAGTACGCCGAAGCCCTCCAGTTCGACTGGGGTAAACCCATTGATCCAGAGGCCGTCCGCAAGGCCTTGGCGTCGGGTAAGTTCGACTGCATTACCTTCATCCACTCCGAGACCTCGACCGGCACCCTCTCGCCCATCGCCGACATCATGGCCGTGGTTCGCGAATTCCCCGACGTGATCTCCATCGCCGATACCGTCAGCTCCTTCTCGACTATCCCAATCAAGAAGGACGAGCTTGGCATCGATATCTTCCTGACTGGCTCACAGAAGGCGCTCGCGCTACCCCCTGGCCTCGCGATCTTCGCCGTCAGCGAGCGTGCCCGCGAACGCGCCAAGCAGTCCCCTGACCGCGGCTACTACTTTGATCTGATCGAGTTTCACGATAACCACGTTAAGGGCATGACCCCCTCGACTCCCTGCATCTCGCTCTTCTACGGACTGCAGCAGCGCCTGATTGAAGTCGAAGCCGAAGGCCTAGACAACCGCTATGCCCGCCACCTCCGTCTTAACGAACGCATGCGCGCCTGGGGCCTCGCCAAAGGCTTCTCCCTACTTCCAGAGGTTAAGTTCGGCACCCGTGGCCTCAATTGCTTCAAGAACGATCGTAACGCCGATCTCGAACGCCTTAACAAGACGCTCAAGTCGCGCCATAAACTCGTGATCGACGGCGGCTACGGCAAACTCAAGGGCAAGACCTTCCGTATCTCTAACATGGGCGACGAGACCGACGCCACGATCGCCACTCTGATCGCCGCCCTTGACGACTCCTTCGCCGAGCAGGGAATGTAACCGGACTTGACCCTCGGTTATCATCCTACGCATGCGCAAGAAGTCATCCAAGTCGTCCGCCGAAGTTTCCGCCCCCGCCGGTTCCAAGGTCCTCGTCATCGCCGAAAAACCTTCAGTGGCGGCCGACCTAGCCAAGGTGCTGAAGGTCCCCAAGTCCACCAGCGACTACTTCGAGAACGACAAGTGGGTGATCAGTTCCTCTATCGGCCACGTGGTGAGGCTCGTCGACCCGGATGACATCGATCCGAAGTTCAAGCGCTGGACGCTCAAAGACCTACCAATCGATCCAGTTAAGTTCGATGGCACCGCTAGCCCCGACATCCTCAAGGCCGTCATCAGCGAGCGTAATAATGGCGACCGCTACAAGCTGCTAAAGAAACTCCTGAGCCGTCCCGACGTCGGCACGGTCGTCAACGCCTGCGACGCCGGTCGCGAAGGCGAACTCATCTTCCACTACGTCTACCAGCTCGCGAAGTGCAAGCTGCCCTGCCAACGCCTCTGGCTGGCGAGCATGACGAACACGGCCATCGCCGAAGCATTCGACCACCTACTGCCCGCTTCCGCCAAGCAGGGCCTACTTGATGCGGCAATCTGTCGCTCCCAGGCAGACTGGCTGGTCGGCATGACCGCGAGCCGCTTCTCCACTATCATCATCGGTGGAGCCAAGCGTGAAGTCTTCTCGGTCGGCCGCGTCCAGACCCCGACCCTCATGCTCATCGTGAAGCGTGAGCTGGAAATCCGTAATTTCATCCCGAAGACCTTCTGGAAGATCGAAGGCGACTTCGGCCTCAGCATCGGTGGCTACCGCGGCGCCGCCCAGGTGCCTGGCGTCACCGACCGCAAGGAAGCGGAACGTTTCTACGACGAGGCCCAAGCCCGTAAAGTCGCCGAGGAGTCGCTGAAAATTGGTACCGGTCTCGTTACCGACGAACGCAAACCCAAGAAGGACAGCGCCCCCCGGCTCTTCGATCTCACGACCCTCCAACGCGAAGGCAATCGTCGCTTTGGCTTCTCAGCTAAGACGACGCTCGGCGTCGCCCAAGCCCTCTACGAGAAGCACAAGGCACTCACCTACCCCCGTACCGACTCCCAGTACCTGCCCGAGGACTACCTCCCCAACGCCAAGGCGGCCCTCCAGTCACTTGAAGGCGCCCACCCCGCCGGTGTCTTCGCCAAGGAAGCCCTCCGCAACGGCTGGGTCGATTCCGCCGGACGTCGTGTCTTCGACAACAAGAAGGTTAGTGACCACTTCGCCATTATTCCGACCGGCACCGTCCCGCACGGACTTACCGACGTCGAACAAAAGATCTACGACCTCGTCGTCCGACGTTTCGTCGCCGTCTTCTTCCCGATGGCGGAATTCGAAGAGACCGTCCGCACCACCACCGTGGGCGTACATCATTTCCGCACCACTGGTAAAGTCCTCGTGGTCGCCGGCTGGCGCGCCGTCTGGGGACAGGAAGCCGAAGCCGAGGAAGACAAGGACAAGGAAGGCTCCGCAAGCTTGCCCGCCCTTGTCGCCGCCGACGGCTCCCCCGCCAAGGCCAACGTTAACGGCGTCGACGTCAAGGAAGACGCGACCAAGCCACCGGCCCGTTACAATGAAGCCTCGCTCTTAGGTGCGATGGAAAACGCCGGTAAACTCGTCGACGACGAAGCCCTCGCTGAAGCGATGAAGGAACGCGGCCTCGGTACGCCCGCCACCCGCGCCGCGACGATCGAAGAACTCCTGGCAAAGACCTACATCGAACGCCAAGGCAAGGAACTCGTCCCGCTCGCCAAGGCCTTCCAGCTGCATCAATTCCTCCATGCAAAGGAGATGGGTATCTTCACGGAACCGCAGATGACTGGCGAATGGGAGTATAAGCTGAAGCAGATCGAGCACGGCGAACTCGGACCGCGCGAATTCATGAAGGAGATCAAAGCTCTCCTAGAAATCATCGTGAAGAAAGGCGCCGTGAAGCCCCCTTCCGCCGAGCTCAGCCCGCAGGTCCTCTCTCCGACCGACGGCAAGCCACTCCTCACCGACGGAGAAAAGTACTTCTCCCAGGACATGGTCGGTACGACCGATCGTCCGAAGATGACGATCTACGTCGGCATGAACGGGCACACGATCACTCCAATTGAAGTCGCCGAACTCGTGGAGAAGCGTCGCATCGGCCCGTTTGCCGACTTCCGCTCAATGAAATCGGGCAAGAATTTCACGGGGTTTATTGATCTCGTCGACCCTGACACGATTAAGCCGCGCGGTACTGAAGAAAAGCCTGAGTCCGTCCCAACCCCTGCCGCCGAGGGCGAAGTCAGCGCCCCAGTGAAGCCACCCCGCAAGACCAAGCCCAAGGCCCCGAGCGGCAAGCTGAAGGCCGTACTCTACTTCCCTCCTCGCGAAGGTGCCGACGGGAATCCCGACGCGTTTGACGCAGAATGGCCGGTGCTCGGTCCCTGCCCCGTCAGTGGACTGGCCGTCCAGCACACGCCGACCGCTGGCTACCGCGTATGCCCCCAGAAAGCGCAAGAAGCTGGCGCCAAAAAGACCTTCAGTCTCAACGCCGAGATGCTTAAGTCACCGATCTCGGCCGACGACGTCCGCCGCCTGCTCAATGAAGGCAAGACCGGGCTCAAGAAGTTCGTCTCTAATCGCACGAAACGCACCTTCGAAGCCTTCCTTATCGCCGACAAGCAAAAGGGATGGTGGTTCGAATTCCCTCCCCGCAAACCCCGCGCCGCCAAAGGCGCGCCCGCGGAGAAGAAGTCCGACGAGCCGTTCTGATCAACGTTCCCAAGAAGGGCGAGGGATTCGCTCCTCTGGCTTAAGTCTGAGACCTGTCTCCATCCCGCGTAGCTGACGGAGGTCGTCAGGGTACCCGTCGTCCTTCGGCAACATCCGCTCCGTCCAATACTTCCGGAACCAACGGTAGGCTTCCGCCTTGCGCCCATCCTCCCACATGATGACGGCGCAAATCCGCGCGGCGAACCAGGGAGCGTCATGGGACTCGGCAGCCTGCTGATAGTAGCGTACGGAAAGCGCATGATCCTTCAGCTTGGTCTCGGCCAGCTGCGCCGCACAGAGCAACAAAGGCGCCGGGGCTTTTGAGCGGCCAATCCCTTCGTCCAATACGTCGATTCCACGGCGAGCATATTGCTGGAAGAGCCGTTGTTGGGTCTCGGCCGGCACCTTGGCGTAACCCCCTCTTCGCCGGATCTCCCAATGGGCCATGTCAAAGCCGATGGCATAACCGGTGTTCTCCCAGAAATAACGTGAGTGCGGATCGAGCGCGCAAGCCGTCCGCATTAACGCCTCGCAACCGGGGCGATCCTTACGCTCCCAAAGGACGTAGCTTCTGATCCACGTTAGGTCGGCCACGACGGTACGAAGACCGCCAAGGATGCCCAGCAACACCCCTTGGCCGAGCGTAGGCTCTAGCTCCTTGCGACCAATTTCAGGAATACTGGGCCGAACGCTCCGCCAAGAAATCTCTGAGAAGGCACCCGCTCCGACCACCAGCAGCAGTGCAAGGCCTGAGGCGTAATACCGGCGCATCAGATTTCCCTCCTGCGGAAGACAAGTGTGCCGATAAAAAGATAGGCCACCATGTACGCTAAACCCGAAAGGGCGACTTCGACCACTGCCTCGCCCGGAACGCCTGTCGCACCGAGCACCAACGCGTCACCGATGTTGAACTGTTGAAGATTTGGGAGCAAGCGGGTGCTCAACCAGAGGAACGCCCCGTAAAGCGCGGAGCCGGTCGGCTTGAGTACCGCATCCTGCGCGATCCACTGGAGCTGACCAGCCACGACCGCCAACGAGCCAACCACGACGGTGAACAAAAAAGTCCGCGCCAGGGCGGAGACGGTCAACACGATGGTGATGACGACGCCCAGTCGCAGCCACTGCAGCAAGGCGAATTGGAACATGCCGCTGGCGCTGAAGGTGACCGGCACTTTGCCCGCTTGCTCGGCCATGGCCACGAGCTCTTGCTCCCGTGCCCACATCACCCCCCCAAGGAGACCGGAGAGTACGACGACGAAGACACCGAGGACCGCCCAAGCGCCAAAAAACTTTCCTATCAGGAACTCCGACCGGCTGAGCGGCTTAGCGAGCAAGGTCAGCGCAGTCTTATTGTCGATCTCGCTGAAGAAAAGCTGTGCGGTCATGACCACCGAAAGCACGGAGCCGAATAGAAACATCCCGCCAAAACCAAAATCCGCGATGAACTTGAGTTCACCATGACCGAAATCGAAGACGCGGAAGGAAACCGAGGACAGCACCATGGCGGCGCCCAAGACCATCAAGAAGGCGAAGAAACGCTGGCGGACCGCCTCCAGAAAAGTAACGCGGGAAATCCAGAGGGTGCGCTGTAAGGAAGGAGTCATATTAGGCGTCTCGGCTACCGGTGACGAGCTCACGGAAAAGGTCTTCCAGGGAGCGACGCGGATGGGTGACCGAAGTGACTTGCGCGCCATGGGCGGCGAGGGCGGCCTCAGCGGCCTCGCGGGCGGCGGGGGTCATGGCTTCAATGGTCATTACGTGGCGATCGCGGCGGGCGAGGACATCTTCGACGCGTCCCTCGAGGACCAATTTACCGCGATCCATAATCGCGACCCGATCACAAACCTGCTCAACCTGCCCGAGCAGGTGGGAACACAACACCACGGTCTTCCCCTTATCACGCATCGCATGAATCATCCGACCGATGGCGGCTGAACCGACGGGATCCACGCCGGCGGTCGGCTCATCCAGGATGACGAGTTCCGGATCGTGCACGATTGCCTGAGCGAAGCCGATACGTTGAAGCATGCCTTTGGAATATGTACCGATGGGGCGATCCGCTGCGTCGGTCATGGCCGCAAGTCCCAGCGCATCCTCGACGGCGGTGGTAAGATCCGACGGAAGGACTCCGCTGAGGCGCGCACAATAGGTCACGAGCTCGCGACCACTAAGGAACTTATGGAAGTAAGGAGCCTCCGGCAGGAAACCCGTACGACTACGGGCCTCTGCGGTGGCCGACGGATGCCCCAAGATGCTAATCTCACCCGCGGTGGCCGTCACGAGGCCAAGTACGACTTTCAAGGTGGTACTCTTACCGCAGCCGTTAGGACCAAGTAACCCGTAGACCTGTCCGCGCGGAATCTCCAAGGAGAGATTGTCAACGGCGCGCAGCTTGAGGCCGCGGATACCGATTTGGAAATCCTTCGTGAGGCGACGGACAGAGATGGCGGAACTCATCGGCGGATAGCAAATTCGCGGCTGGTCCGTAGTCCGGAAAAGGTCTTAATTTCTTCCCCGCGGATATGGCCGTCGAGAGACTTGGCAATCTGGTCAGTGAAGCCCTCCACCTCCGTCTGCACGCCTTCGGCATGGAGGTAGACCCGGCCATCGGCTAGGTTCTGGACATAGCCGGTGACATCATAGCCACGGGCTAAATCGAGGACTTGGGCTCGAAAACCGACCCCTTGGACATGTCCGGTATACCAGACATCACGATGGGAGACATGGGTTGACATGACCTAAACTTATCCAAATAATTGACGCTCCCTCAATCACAGCAACCGCAATCTGACCATGAACCTCCCTCTCGCCGTATTCGATGGCCCAGTCATCTGGGTTGTGCTCTTTGTCGTCCTGCTCCTTTTCGGAGGCTCCAAGCTCCCCGAGCTGGCTCGCGGCCTCGGTAAGGCCAAGAAAGAATTCAAAAAGGCCTCCGAAGAAGTCGAAGATGAAGTGCGTAACGCCGTCGAAGAAGACGAGCGCAAGAAATTCCGCATGAAGCAGATCGAAGAGGAAGAACGTGCGGCGGTCCGCGCCAAGCTCGACGCTGAAGAGCGCGCCAAGCGAGCCCAAGACGGCAAGCAGAACTAAGACCTCTGGGGCCTTCAAGGGCCCCTTTTTATTTCCCGATGTTCACAGGGCTAGTCCAGGGAGCCGCCAAGATTCTGACCATTGCCCCGCGCGACAAGGACGGTGCCCGGCTGACCGTAGCCCACCCCCTGCTCGCCTCGGCCAAGACTGGCGACAGCATCGCGACCAACGGATGCTGCCTTACGGTCGTCGACCCTCAGGGGGAGCAAGCCAGTTTCGACTTACTCGCTGAGACCCTTCGCCTAACCAACCTCGGCGACCTCCGCCCAGGCTCAATCGTCAACATCGAACCCAGCCTCCTTCCAACGGACCGGATGGGTGGACATTTCGTCACTGGTCATATCGATGTCTGCGGAGAAATTGCCTATTTTAGCCAAGACGGGGCGGATTGGCGGCTCGATATCAAGGCCTCCGATGCCTTCCTCCGCCACGTTGTCCGCAAAGGTTGCGTCGCCGTCGACGGTATGTCCCTCACGGTGGCCGACATGATTCCCGGAGGCTTCCGCATCTGGATCATCCCGCACACGCTGGAAGTGACTAATCTTTCTAGCCGCAAGACCGGGGACCGGGTCAACCTGGAGTCCGACCTGCTGGCCAAGTACGCCGAGAAGCTGCTAGGCAAAGCTTAGAAGCCTAAGCCGGCCCGGTAGAAGTCTCATCCAAGCGCGCCTTTAACCGGGCGGCGATGACCTCATCGGCTTCGCCTTCCATCGGCGTAGGCTCACGCAACAAGGTGACTTCCACCTTAGAAAACGGTAACGGCATCGCGAACCGATCCCAGCTGCGCATCCGCCAACATGCGTGGTAACGAATACCCATCACGACGAACGGACTGCGCGTAAGACGGGCAAGCGACACCGCACCCGCCTTGAACTCCAGGGCGGGACCTTTCGGTCCGTCTGGTGTAATCCCCGTGTGATTCCCTGCGCGCATGGAACGAGTCAAGGTCATCAAGGCGGCAGCACCACGACGATTGGAAGACCCCCGGACCGCGGTGATACCCATGAATCTGAAAAAAGCGACCAGCCAAGCCCCGTCCTTACTGGTACTGATGAGGGCCGTCACCGGACGTCTAAAGTAACGGTTAGCAATCCACGACGAGACAAAAAGTTTATCGTGCCAGAGCAGTAGGACCGTCGGACCCTCCGCATCATCGATACGTTCGACGTTACAATGAAAACGCAAGGTAGCTAGCCAGAGGCGAAGGAAAAGGGCCATCGGTACCACCCAGACCCAATGATACCACGGTACCACCGAAGGGGTATCGGAATAATCTCTAGGGGCGTCGGACACACCCCTCTATCGCATCTCTCCGCGGTGAGTTCAAACAATTACGCAGACAGCCCCAAGGCGCAACGGAGGGCCGGCCGCTGGAGCAAATGGCAGAGCGGGGTCGCGAACACCGCCGGCGCAGCCTTAACCCAAGACTCTACCTCGGCAGGCGTTCGCCAAAGAATCGAATCTACCTCGAATTCGGCGAGCTTGGTGGGATGGTCGCCACGCAAGATATAGGCACGGACGAACTCGTTTCCGAGGTCCGCATGCCAAGGCGCGTAATCGATCTCGAGTAAAGCCATAGACGGCACGGCGACACCCAGCTCCTCGTGCAATTCGCGGACGGCCGCGCTCAGGTAATCCTCGCCTGAGTCCACATGGCCAGCGCACGAAGAACTGAGCAAGCCAGGGCAATTATCCTTCGCATACGAACGACGCTGAAGGCAGAGCAACCCGTCTGGACGCAGCCAAAAAATGTGAATCGCCCGATGGAGTAGGCCGCGGCGATGGATTTCCCGGCGGAACTCGCGACCGACGACGACATCACCATCGTCGACGATATCGAAGACCTCATCCGGCGATTGTCCGACTTCACGGTGACTCATCGGCCGAGGTCCATGATGACGTTCCAACGCTTGGTCAGTTCACGGTCATGTTTCTTCCAATCCGGATCCCATGCAGCTAACTGGTTCCAGAAACGATCGGAATGATCCATATGGCGGCGATGGGAAAGCTCATGCAAAATGACGTGGTCGTGCAACATCGGTGGAAGCAGCACCAGTCGCCAATTCAGCGACAGTGTGCCCGTCGTCGAACACGAGCCCCATCGGGTCGTCTGGTCACGCACGCTGACCTGCTCGACCGTCACGCCGACCTTGCTGCTCAGCCGATCGACAGCTAGACTCAGGCCGGTCTCAGCCAATCGACGAATGACGCGGACAGCTCCCTGCTCCGGATCGGCCGAAGGCATAACGAGGTTCACCTTATCTTCAGTCTTCGAGATACGGATGCTTCCGCGAGTCCCCTGCTCGGTCTCGATTGCCAACAAGCGGTCATCCAGCGTGACCCAGGGGAATTTACGCAGGTGCGAAGTCAGCGATGGCTGGACGGTACGCGCCTTGGCAAGTACGCGCTCCAACCACGGAAGATTATCGCGCAGAAAAGCTAAGGCGGAGGCATGCGAGGCGTGCGGAGGATAGGTGAGAATGACCTTCGGGCCCGGTTTCACCGAGAGCCTGACGCGGGTGGTGCGGGCAGACACGCGGGGCCAGACGAGGACGGGGCGGCCACCAACGTGGACAGTGATAGGCTGATCGTCCTGCTCCATGCTTAAGATTGAAGGGCGCGGAGTTCGGCCTCGGCCACGACCTTAGACGTCTGCCGACGCAACGCCGAGTCCGGATCGATCCCGACATCACGACAGGCAGCGATCAGCTCAAAGAGTCTCCGGCCGGCGACAGCTTCAGTCAGCTCTTGAGTCTGGGCTTCGACCCGGGCGACATCGACCGTCGCACCGGCATCGAGCTGCTTCTTCCGAACCTGCTTCCAGACTTCGCGGGCGGTCAGGATGGCATTGAGTGAAGGTGGGAGATCTTTAAATACGGTCGGTTTCTGGACGCCCTTCTCCTGGAGCTTGATCTGCTCCCACTGCGTCACGACCGCATCGGAGGTTCCCAGCTTGGCGCCGTCACCGAACACATGCGGATGACGACGGACCATCTTTTCGTTCACTTCACGGGCGACGTCATCGAAAGTGAACTTACCAGCTTCGGCCGCCATCTGCGCATGCATGGCGACATGGAAAAGGAGGTCACCCAATTCTTCGCGCAGATTGGCCTCATCGTTTCGATCAATCGCCTGGACCAGCTCGGCTACTTCCTCGACCAGGCAGTCGCAAATGGTGCGATGCGTCTGTTCACGATCCCAAGGGCAGCCGTCCGGAGCGCGAAGTCGGGCGATGGTCGCAAGCAGAAGGTCGATGCCGGGCATGACCCGATGCAGAAGGCAGGAAGGAAGGGAGTCAAAACGATTGCCAGAAGCCCGGGGAGCGCTTGCTTTAAGGCCAGTGGACAAGCTGACCGAAATCATGGACGCCAAGCGCCGGGAAATCGCCCCGTTCGCCCGTGCGGTCACAGACGCCGAGCTGGCGGCCTTCGCCGGCAAGCAGTCGACGCCAGGTTTCCGCCAATCCTTGCAGGTTCAAGGCCGACTTAGCGTCATCGCGGAAGTCAAACGGGCTTCGCCCAGCGTCGGCCAGATCCGCGAAGGCGTAGACGCCGTCAGCCAGGCGCGAGCCTATGCGGCTGCCGGAGCCGACTGCCTCTCGATCCTCACCGAATCTAAATACTTCAAAGGAGAGCTCCAAGATCTCATTCAGGTCGTCCAAGCTCAAGCCTCCTGGGCTCGCCCCCTGCCCTGCATCCGTAAGGATTTTATGGTGCACCCGTATCAAGTGCTCGAGGCCGCTCAGGCTGGCGCCCGCTGCATCCTGATCATCGTCCGCGGACTGACCGACGAGGAGATCATCCCGATTCACCGTTCAGCCAAGCTTGCCGGCCTTGATACGCTCTTCGAAGTCCACGACGAAGCCGAACTCGAAAGGGCTCTTCGCCACGACCCCGATATGGTCGGCGTGAACAACCGTAACCTTTCCACCTTCCAGATTGACCTGACCTTCGCCGAGCGCGTCATCCCGCACATGCCTAAGTCCGTCCTGAAGGTCGCCGAGAGCGGCATCAAGACGGCAGAGGATGCCGCGCGCATGCGGGCGGCGGGTGCCCACGCCCTACTGGTCGGCGAGTCTTTAATGCGCGAACAGGATCCGGCCGCGCTAATGAAAGCATTGCAGACCGCATGAACGACGGGCCGCTTTCACCGAACGAGACCCGGGACCTGCTTGCTCGTCTCTCCCACATGCCAAAGAAGTGGCTCGGCCAGAACTTCCTGATCGATGGAAATATCGTCCGCAAGTCGCTGGAGCTCGGCGAGGTCCAGGCGGGTGACACTGTCGTGGAGGTCGGCCCTGGTCTGGGCACGTTGACCCGCACCCTCCTCTGCGCCGGCGTCGACCTTCATGCGATTGAGGCTGATCGAACGATGCACTTCCACTTGACGGAGTCACTGCTACCTCGCTTTCCCAAGACTTTTCACCTCAAGGAGGGTGATGCCGTGGATTTCCCCCGGGCCGGTCTCGTCGCTCCGACCGACGGCTCGTATAAAGTCATCGCCAACTTACCCTACGCGATCTCCACGCCCTGGATGGACGCAATCTGTGCGGGCCCTCACCCCTCGATGATGGTGCTCATGCTCCAGCGAGAGGCCGCCGAACGACTGACCGCGGAGGTCGGCACAGGCCACTGGTCCGCCGTGACCGCGCAGGTGCATCTGGCCTTCGAGAAGATCAAAGTGCACCCGGTCCCAGCCCAATCTTTCAACCCGCCGCCCAAGGTCGATTCCTGCCTGCTCGTCCTCCGTCGTCGCCCCGACGCCAAGCGCCTCAGCCCACGCGCCCGTGAAGTCGCCCGCATGCTCTTCACCCAGCGCCGCAAGCAGGTTGGCTCCGCCGCTAAGAAACTTTTCCCGGGAGCCACGGATGTCACCGCCTGGCTGGCGGACCTACCCCGCTACGGATTGACCAGTTTGGCCCGCCCGGAGGCGATTCCAGCCGAAGCTTGGCTGACTCTCTGACGCCTGGGGTTGCTTTCCGGCCCTTCTCTGCTCCTTATCCCGCCATGTCCGTAAAAGTAGGCCTCGTCTCCCTTGGCTGCGCCAAGAATCTGATCGATTCCGAGATCATGATTGGTCACCTCGCCAAAGCCGGCATGTCCATGACCGCCGACGCCTCGGAAGCCGACGTGGTCATCGTCAACACCTGCTCTTTTATCGACGCCTCGAAGCATGAGGCCCTCGAAGCCATCTACGAGATGAGCGACGGTAAGGCTACCGCCCGCAAGAAAGGCCAGAAGCTCATCGTTGCTGGCTGCATGTCCCAGCGCTACCAAGGTACCCTCCCCGTCGTCGAAGGCGCCAAGGGGCGCGTCGAACTTCCAAAGGTTGACGCATTCATCGGCCTGGACCAGGTCACCAACATCGTCCCGGTCATCCATAAGGTCATGGGCGGCGAAGCCGGCATGACCGAGTTCCTCGCCAAGACGACGACCTTCATCCCAGACTTTGACACCCCCCGCTTCCGCCTCACCCCCCGCCACTCGGCTTACATCAAGATCGCCGAAGGCTGCAACCACCCCTGCACTTTCTGCATCATCCCGCGTATCCGTGGACGCCATCGCAGCCGCACGGTCGAGTCCGTGGTTAAAGAAGCCCGCCAGCTCGTCGCCGAAGGCGTGAAGGAGCTCAACCTCATCTCCCAGGATACGACCTATTTCGGCATGGACCGCTGGACCGAGGCTCGCCCAAACCCGCGCAGCAAGGTTGATTCTTCTAAAGGCGAATCCCTCGCCTCGCTCCTCCGCGAACTTGACCAAATCGAGGGCGATTTCTGGGTCCGCCTACTCTACACCCACCCCGCGCACTGGAGCGATGAACTGATTGAGACTATCGGTCAGTCCAAGCATGTCGTACGCTACGTCGACATCCCCCTCCAGCACGTCTCCGACAAGATGCTCGGCGCGATGCAGCGTGAGACCGACGGAGCCTACATCCGTGACCTGATTGCCCGCATGCGTGCAGGCATCCCGGACCTTGTCATCCGCACCACCTTCATCGTCGGCTTCCCGGGCGAGACGGAAGAAGACTTCACCGAACTCCTGACTTTCCTGGAGGAGACCAAGTTCGACCGCGTCGGCGTGTTCAAGTACTCGAAGGAAGAAGGCACCAAGGGCGCGAAGATGGAGGGCCATCTCACCGATGAGGTGAAGGCCGATCGCTATGCCCGTGCCATGCTCCTCCTCCAGCGTCTTTCCAAGCAACGCGGCGAAGCCTTCGTGGGCCGCAAGCTCCGCGTCCTCGTCGAAAGCCCAGGTATTGCCCGCAGCGTTGGCGACGCCATGGAGATCGACGGCATCGTCAAGGTGCCCAAGAAGCTCGCCATCGGCGAATTCGCCGAGGTGACCGTAACCGGCGCCGAGGAATACGACCTGATTGCCAAGTAATCAGCCTTCGGCATCGCGCTCCGGAGCCGTTTCCGCGGAAGCCGCTGCGGCTGGCGAATCGCTGAGTCGGATGAGCGCATCCAGTGAGGTGAAATGGCGCGTCCAATCAGTCATGTCCGGGATATCGCCCACGACCGTGGAGAACAGCTCTCGTTTTTCCTGCTTAAGTTCTTCGATGCGCTCCTCGACCGTGCCAGGTGCAATCATGCGGTAAATGAGCACAGGGTTCTTCTGTCCAATACGGTGGACGCGATCGACGGCCTGAGCTTCGACGGCAGGGTTCCACCAAGGATCCATCAGGAAGACATATTCGGCGGTATTGAGCGTGATGCCCGTGCCGCCGGCTTTTAACGAAGCGAGGAACAGGGCCGGCCCCTTGGTCTCCTTGAACTGCTCGACCGGGGCCGAACGATCCTTGGTCTCACCGGTTAGTTCGTAGATCGGCAACGAAGGCAGGTCACGGGCCAGCGCCGATTTCACACGCTCAATGAGCGAGACGAATTGCGAAAAGACGACGGCCTTGGAGCCGTTGGCCGCGATTTCGGAAAGTTTCGACACCAGTAACGTGACCTTACCCGAATGGGCCGACGGGCAATGCGAATTCTCAGGGAGCAGGCCAGGGTCGCAACAGACCTGGCGGAGACGCATGAGGAGCGTGAGCACCGAGGTCGCATCCTTCGACAGCAACGAAGCCAGTTCGCCAGACAGCCCACTACCCTGTGTCAAATGCTGGTAGAGTGCACGCTGTTCGTGAGTGAGCGGACATGGCAGGACGACCTCCATCTTCGGCGGGATGTCCGCGGCGACATGTCGCTTGAGACGTCGCAGGATAAATGGCGAGACCTGCCGGCGTACCTTCCCGAGGGCGACCGAAGCGTCGCGTAACATCATGCGTTCAAAGTTGGCTCGCTTACCTAGCAACCCCGGCATGAGGAAGCGGAAAATTGTCCAGAGATCGGTCGGACGGTTCTCGAGCGGCGTACCAGTAATCGCGATTCGATGGTCGGCCTGGACCGATACACAAGTCTGGGTGGTCTTCGATTCGGGATTCTTGATCGCCTGCGCCTCATCGAGGACGGCGTAACCGAAACGGGTCTTGGCAAGAAGATCGGCGTGGCGTCGCAACTGAGTATAACTCGAGATCCAGAGCCGGGCCGTCGGGCTCTTGATGAAATCGTCATCCGCCGTCAGCACGGCGACCCCCGCGCTCATCTCGGGATGGAAACGCTTAATTTCACCGAGCCAGACGGGGATGACGCTCGCCGGGCAGACAATGATGGAGCGCTCACCAATGGGGCGCGAAGCGAGCAAAGCAAGAACCTGCACGGTCTTGCCGAGGCCCATCTCGTCGGCCAGCAGCGGATGGGAACCCAATTCGCAGAGGCGACCAAGCCAGGCGACGCCCTTAGCCTGATACGGCCGGAGATGGGCTGGAAGATTATCCGGGGGCGCCGGCTCCTGCAGAAGCTTGTCCTTCCACGCTTTCAAGTCGTCGTTTAATTTTAACGCCCCGACGGCGGCATGATCGAAGAGCGAGAGCAGCAGGTAACGCGGCACCTCCCCTTCCTTGGCTCTCCAATCCTCGGAGAAATCGGCGACGGCGGCATTGTAGGCCACGACTCCCTTGCCAGGCAGGATAACCGGTCGGCCGCCAGCCTTGAGTAGTAGCTTCTGTTCTTCCGCTAGGAGGCGATGCCCGCCGGCCTTGAGGCGCCAGTTTAGCTTGAAAGATTTGCCGTCAGCGGCGGATTCTGCCTCGGCGTCGACGGCAACCTGGAGCTGTTCGTTACGGAAGATATTAAGGGCGTCTTCGCCGATGAGCTTAAAGCGCTTCCGCCAGTCATTGAGCTCCTCGCGAACGAAACGTTCGATGCGGCCGATATTATCGATAGCCCAGGCCCCGGTGGCCTTGCTGTAGACGAAGCCAGCCCGGTGTGCGACGGTGTTGAAGCGGAAAAGGGTCTGACGCTGCTCGTCGGAAAGCTCATCTCCAGGGATCGCTCCGGGACCGAAGCAGTTCCAAGCGTGCCCACCCCGCCCCGTCCAGGCGGCGGAAATCTTTAGCCCATCGGAAGAGAGGACAAAGGAGACCTGCAGTTTAAGCGAGGTACGGGCGTTAGGATCCTTCCGTTCAGGCTCCTTAGGTGCCTCGGGTGCGGCCGCGGCCGCGGACTCGTCGATAGCCGGGATCTCGTCCGCAATCAGTTCTTCGATCTCATAGATCGAAGCCACCGCGAAAGGTGCACCGTTCTCCTCTTCGGGCAAGGAGGTGCGCCACTCCAATTTGCTGCCGTTGATTTCGATCACCGCCCGGACGGTTTGGGTCTCGGTACGCGTAACCGCTTCGGCGTTCTCTGGCTTGAGTTCGATCTGCCTCACCAATCCTTCGGTATAAAGCCTGCGACCTTCGACGAGGTCAGCCTCCTTGAAGGCAGACTCCCACTCTTCCGGAAGAGACACAAACCACCGCTCCAGGGCTTCCGTGGAGTAGGAGCGATTGGCCGGACGTGGGGACGACATCGACGGACCCGAATTAAACCTGCCCCGTTTTCGTGTTACAACCCCCAAACTCTGCCAATTTTAAGCAGGGTCCGGTCTGGTTTCGACTGGGTCTGGGCTTGTGATGCACAGGTCCCAGCGTCTAGGATTTAAGTCCCTTTTACAGGCAAAGAAATGAAACATCTTAGCGTCGGAACCCGCTGGAACGCGGATCTCGTATCCTCTTATCACGAACAGTGGACCAAGGACCCTGCCTCGGTCGACGCCGAATGGCGTGCCTTCTTCGAGGGCTTCGAGCTCGGCATGAGCTTGCCACCCAAGCCGGCCAAAGGCGCCGCGCCCGCCGCCGGAGGCGTCGACGCCGCCGCGCAGTGGAAGGTCCTCGCCGCCATCAACGCCTACCGGACGCTTGGCCATCAGCAGGCCCGCATCAACCCTCTCGCCGAACCGACGCCCCACTTCGAACTCTCCGACAAGGCCCTTGGCCTCGACGGCATCCCGGCCGACCGCGTCTTCCACTCTGGCGATTTCCTCGGCGGCAAGATGCTTCCCTTGGGCGAAATCCTCGCAAAGTTAAAGTCCACGTACTGCTCTCCAATCGGCGTCGAGTTCACCCATATCCAAGACGGTGAACGCCGCCGCTGGTTGCAGGAGCGCATCGAGTCCTCGGGGCTCCGTCCGACCTATGATGCCGCCGCTCGTCGCCGCTTCCTGCGCTCCATCGTTCAGGCCGAACAGTTCGAACGCTTCCTGCACAAGACTTTCGTCGGCGCCAAACGTTTCTCCGTCGAAGGCGGCGAAGTCATGTTGTCCGCACTCGATCAGGTCATCCACCGCGCCCCTGGACTCGGCGTGACGGATCTCGTCATCGGCATGGCCCACCGCGGTCGACTCAACGTCCTCGTCAACATCTGCGGGAAGAAAGCCGAAGCCCTCTTCGGGGCCTTCTCCGAAAACCACATCCCCGATACCACGCACGGCGATGGCGACGTGAAGTATCATCTCGGCTACGCCGGCGCCCGCGTCGTTGACGGCAAGGAAGTCAGCATCACCCTCGCCTACAACCCCAGCCATCTTGAAGCCGTCAACCCGGTCGTCCTCGGCCGCACCCGCGCGCTCATCGACGTCCAAGGCGGCAGCGATCGCACGAAAGCCCTGCCCATCCTCTTGCACGGTGATTCTGCTTTCGCCGGCCAAGGCGTCGTCATGGAGACCTTCAACCTGGCCGAGCTCAAAGGCTACCAGGTCGGCGGCACACTTCACATCGTCACCAATAATCAGGTCGGGTTCACGACCAACCCCGACGAGTGCCGCACCGGACGCCATTGCACCGAGATCGCGAAGTTCACCGAATCCCCCATCCTTCACGCCAACGGCGACGATCCAGATGCGGTCGTCCTCGCGACCGAGATCGCCCTAGAATATCGCCAAAAGTTCGGCGCCGACGCCGTTGTCGATATCGTCTGCTATCGCCGCTACGGCCACAACGAGACCGACGAACCCGCCTTCACTCAGCCAGTACTCTATCGCGAAATTTCGGCCCACTCCTCGGTCGCTGACCTCTACGCCTCACGCCTCACTGAATCTGGCTCCGCACCAGACGGCGAACTGATCGCACTGCGTACCGAGTTCGACATCATGCTCAACGCGGCCCAGGAGCGCGCTCAGGCCGCCCTCACCGTCGAGATTGAAGACAGGAAAAAGAACCCCGTCGGCGTGCGTCCGTTTCGCTCCCCTTACGAACATAACGTCGATACCTCCGCCCCAAAGGAGCTCCTCGACAAAGTCGCGCCAGTCCTCTGGCAGATGCCTCCCGACTTCTCCCCGAACCCAAAGATCAAGCGCCTGCTCGACACGAAGGCCGAGGCTTACAAGTCCGGCAACAACTTCGACTGGAGCCTCGGCGAAGGCCTCGCTTTCGCTTCCCTGCTCGCTGAAGGTTACCCGGTCCGCATCTCCGGCCAGGACTGCGAACGCGGCACCTTCTCGCACCGCCACGCGGTACTGCACGACCCTTCGAACGACGCCGAATACTGCCCCCTCGGCTCCATCGCCGGGGCCGAAATCGAACTCGTCAATTCCTCCCTCTCAGAATACGCCGTCCTCGGCTTCGACTACGGCTACTCACTCGAAGCTCCTGATTCGCTCGTGATTTGGGAAGCCCAGTTTGGCGACTTCGCCAACGGGGCGCAGATCATGATCGACCAGTTCATCGCCTCGGCCGAGTCGAAATGGGGCCAGACGAGCGGTCTCGTCATGCTCCTTCCCCATGGTTACGAAGGCCAGGGTCCAGAACACTCTTCCGCCCGCCTTGAACGCTTCCTACAGCTTTGCGCCGAGAACAACCTGCAGGTGATCCAGCCCTCGACCCCAGCCCAACTCTTCCACGCGCTACGTCGTCAGGTGAAGTCCGAACATCGTAAGCCGCTCGTGGTGCTGACTCCCAAGAGCCTGCTCCGCCACAAGGGCTGCGTGAGCACGCTAAACGACCTCACCAAGAGCCGCTTCCAATCCGTGCTCGCCGACGCCACGCCCGCCGCGAAGACGGAACGTCTTATCCTTTGCTCCGGCAAGGTCTTCTACGAACTCGACGCCGAACGCCACGCCCGCAAGGACACGGCTACGAGTATCGTGCGTATCGAACAGTTCTACCCCTTCGACGGCGAAACGCTCGCCAAGGTCCACGCCTCGCTGGGTTCGCCCAAGAAGGTCGTGTGGGTCCAGGACGAACCTAAGAACATGGGCGGCTGGTCCTTTGTGGCCGACCTCATTGAGTCCACCCTCGGCATCCGCCCCGCCTATGCGGGTCGCGATGCGGCGGCCTCCCCGGCGGTCGGTTCACTCGCGGTCCACAAGATCGAGCAGGCGGACATGGTGAAGCAGGCCTTTACCGCCTAATAGCCGTCAGTAGAAGGTTTTCTCCCTCGGGGAACCTCTCCTACTACCCCCTAAACGCCCATCCTAGGTCGTTTAAAGGGTCATTTCCCCGTTGAAACAGGCAGGAATGGGTTCCAAGGTTAAACCTACCTAATTTTCATGGCCGTCGAAG